>JAEUQF010000496.1 GCA_016789745.1 Bryobacterales bacterium | reverse complement strand
AGCATTCTGCCGCCCGGAATCACGGGTCAGCCGGATCCCGGCAACTCGCGCTACTCCTTGACGGCACAGCCGGGGAGTCCGCCCCCTGGTTCTGGCGGACAGTATCCGCTGCAGTTTACAGCCACATCCCCGAGTGGAACGGCAGAGCAGGAAGTCACGGTGCAGATCTTCGAGGGGCCGCGCTTTACTGGGGCTCCACTGGCGGTACTGTTCGCTGGGCGGCCGGCCGAGTTCTCGTTGACCGCAACAGGCTATCCCAGCACCGGTACGGTTCCTGGCCTGCCCCCAGCCGCTCCCGCGACTCCCATACAAGGGTGGGGCACGTACTTCACCACGCAAGGGCTGCCGCCGAGTTTACAGGCCAGCAACCTGAATGAAGCGGGGTTCCCCAGCGGGACTCTCCGGATCTCCGGCACCCCTGCCAGCTCCGAAGCGGGCACTTACCGCGTGCAGGTAACGGCGGCCAATGGCGTGGGCAACCCGGTCCAGCGGATATTAACGCTGATCGTGTTACCCTACGCGCCGACGACCTCCGTCCAGATGTTGACCACTTCCTCCCTCACCCGGGATCCCGCCGGCAATATCGTGGCCACGGTAGTAGTGGCTAACGCCGGAAGGGATGCGGCACGGAACGTGGCGCTCTCTTCGGTACGGCTGAACGGAGTGGCCGGCATCATCGCCCCGGCGTCGGTGGATTCTGTTCCAGCAGCATCGACGGCAACGTTCACCGTGCAATTCCCGGCCAGCGCGGCCTCAGCCGGGGTCGCGGTGCTCAGCGTCGCGGGAAGCCATTCGGGCGGCAATTTCAGCAGCGGCGCCCGCGTGGTGGTTCCGTAACGCTTGTAAGCATGGGGACGGCGGAAAAGCCGTCCCCACCTCTGGCACCTACGAAAAGGAATTCTCGAATGCTTAAGCTCATCTTCTCTCTTGTCCTGAGTGTGGCTACCGCCGCCGCGGCGTCACTCACCATCAACTTCGACTCGCCTACGTTGCCGGCGGCCCCCGGCCAGACGGTGACCTTCAGCGGCACCATAACCAACGGCTTCTCCGACACCGTGGACCTGAACAGCCTCAGCGTCAACATCACCGGCAGCGGGTTCACTACAGATTCCTCGCTGTTCTTTCTGGGACCCCCAACGGTGGACGGCAACGCGACTACCGTGAACTTCTCGTTCTTTGCCGTCACCGTCGACGACCCGTTCGCCAATCCTGACGGTCTCTATGGCGGAACCATGGATCTGCTGGCCGGCGTGCAGGTGGGCGGCATTCCTGACCCGAACGTGCTGGACCTGTTGGGTAGCGCGAATTTTCAGATCAACGTGGCTACGGCTACCTCCAATGACGTCCCGGAGCCTGCGGCAAGAGCTGCTGGCTACCATGGCTTTCCTCGTGGGTTACCGCAGGCGTTGCCGCTAGCTCGGATCCGCAATCGACAGCGCGTCGCTCAGCCAGCGGCGCGCAAACTCCCAATGCCGGGCCACGGTTCTCACCGAAGTATCCATACGCTCGGCGATCTGCTCGCGCGTCAAGCCATCGAATACCCGCAACTGCACCACCTGCGCCAGCACCGGGTCGATCCGTGCCAGCTTTGCCATCAACTCCTCCACTTCCAGCAAGTCCGCTTCCCCCGGTACTGCGCCGGTCAGGTCCTCGGCCAGTTCCAACTTCTCGAATTGCTTTTGCAGGGGACGGGCGTGGTGGATCAGGAGCCGCTTCATCAGGAAGCCAGCGAGGCCGAGGAACAGTAGCCGTTCGGAGTCGTCATCCGAACCGGCGGGCGGCAGGTTCTTCACCCGCATCAATTGCAGGTACAGCTCATTGACTAAGGCTGTGGCCTGCAAGGTATGGTTGGGGCGCTCCTGCCGAATCTGCCGGCCGGCCATGCGCCGCAGTTCCGGGTAGAAGTGCTCCACCAGCCGGCCCGCCGCTTCACGATCTCCCATCCGGAGATCGTTCATCCATCGCCGTACTTTCGCTGGACTCAGCTCCTGTTCGGACGGTGTCGCCCCCATACACTATTTTTGTCACACTTGCCGCGATCCTTGTCCGGCTTCCCGCGCCCGAACGCCCCTCATCCCCGGCTGACGACGAAGATCATGTACCCCAAATACCCCGCTACCATCGCCCCGCCCTGCCAGCGCTCCAGCACGTGCCGCTTGCCGATGTACATGGCCACGAATAGAATCAGGCTGGCCACGGCCGCCACCAGGACATCGATGTTTCCCGCGGCCTGGAACGGCAAGGGCCGGATGATCGCACTGAGGCCGAGCACCCAGAACACGTTGAAAATGTTTGAACCCACCACGTTGCCGATCGCAATGTCCGATCGCCGCTTATAGGCGGCCATGGCGGAAGTCGCCAATTCCGGCAGCGATGTTCCCACCGCAACTACCGTCAGCCCGATCAACGACTCGCTGACGCCCAACGACTGTGCGATCTGGACGGCGCCCGAGACAATCCATTGCCCCCCCACCGCCAGCGCCGTCAAACCCGCCGCGATACGGGCGGCCGAGCCGGCATGACTGAAGAGCAGAATGTCGGCACTCGCCTCCGGCGGTTCCGATTCAACTACACCGAAGATGTAATAGAGGAAAATGACGAAAAAGGCTACTAAAATCAAGCCATCGCCGCGGCCGATGAAGGATGCCGGCGCTTTGTCCAGCAGCAGGTCGTTCGCCATCACTCCCGTTACCAGCGCCGCCAGCAGACTGAACGGGATTTCCTTCAATACCGTGTTGCGCTTGGCCGTCACCGGATAGATGATGGCCGCGATCCCTAAGATCAGCAGGATGTTCGCGATGTTGCTGCCGATGACATTGCCAATCGCGATATCGCTGTTCCCCTCCATGGCGGCAATCACACTCACCATCAATTCCGGCAGCGACGTGCCGAAAGCAACGATGGTAAGGCCTATGACGATCCCGGGAACCCGCAACCGCTTCGCGATGGAGGACGCGCCGTCCACCAGCAGGTCGGCACCTTTCACCAGGAGAAGAAGACCAATCGGAAACAGAATATAAGTCAGAAAGACTGATCCGGACA
>JAEUQF010000483.1 GCA_016789745.1 Bryobacterales bacterium | reverse complement strand
CGGAAGGGAGTGGCCAGGAGGTAGTGCAGATGCGCGGCGGCCGGTGGCAGGGGCGGCTTGCTCTCTTCGAGGATGCGCTCGAGGCGGTCCTGTTCGGCGGGGTCATTGCCGGTGAGGCGCAGGGTGGAGACGATGTGCTGGGCCTCGACGGCTCGCCAGGCTTTGGCGCGCGTGGTGCGGGCGGCGGAGGCGAGGAGTTCGTCAGTTAACGGCTCGGGCGGCATCGAGGTATTGGACGACCATGACTAAGCCGGCGACGTCGGCGAGCAGGGTTGCGGGCACAGCGGAAAGGGCGAGATTCGGGCCGCGGAGCCAGCGGCGGGACAGATCGTCATTGCCTCCGGTGATGGTATCGAGCGAGCGGAAGAGGCGGACGAAGAGGGCCGCGAGTTGCCATTCCTTGGCGTTCGGTTGGAGGAAGTAGCGGCCGGCGGCCATACGGGAGACGGTGGCGGGGCTGAGGCCTAGCAGCGCGGCGAGTTCGGCCTGGGTGATCTCGAGGATGTGGGCGGCGCGGAGGACGGCGTTGGTGAGGGTGGCGCGGGCCTGGTCGGAATGGGTGTCGTGCGCGGGGGGGGTGGGAGCGATCTTCGGCAAAACTTTCTCCTGCAACTATTATAGGTGGATCTTGCTCTAGAAAGGTACGTCTTTCTTTCGTGTGGTGACTTTACGCGGCTTCGGCGCGGCACCGGCCGCGGCGGCCTTCTTTGCAGCGGGCTTCTTGCGTTTCACGCCGAGCGCCTGTTCGAGGGTGGATTCGAGCAGCTTCTTTTCGGCGGCGGTCATGACGCGGTTGAAGTTGGCCGGGCGCTTTTCGATCAGCTTCTGCATGTTGCTGAGCCATTCGAGAGACTCCTTGGCGGCGTGCGTTTTCATGCCGCGGACCACCTGGAGGGCGCCTTCGAAGTTGGCGGTGGCGCGGTAGCAGGCGAGGAGCTTTTCCTGGTTGCCGAGCTTGCGATACAGCATGGCGGCCAGTTCGTACTCTTCGAGGGCTTCATGGCACTGGGCCATGAGGTCGGTGTTTTCGGTGCCGGTTTCGCGAAGCACGTCGAGCACCTGGCGATGCTTCTTATCCTTCAGCAACAGGTCGGTACAGCGTTTGATGAGCGCTTGCGAGCGGGCTTCGTGGCCGGGCAGTTGGAGGGCACGGAAGAAGCGCGGCAGCAGGCGGGCGGCGAGGACCGCGTTGCTGCCGGCCGCCAGATGAATTTCCAGTTCGCGCACCCAGCCATCGGCTTTGGACACCAGTTCCTGGGTCAGCCAGGCGGGCAAATCGGTATCGTAATCGCCGATGGCGGAGATTACGTCGACAACGGCTTGGAGGCGTTCGGGCTTGCCAAGCATCTTTTCGGAGGCGGAGACAGCGCCGATGACACGGGCAACGGGGCCGGAGCGGGTGGCGAGCGCGGCGCCGATGGCTTCTTGGAAGAGGTCGGGTTTACCGAGTTCGGGCGCCAGTTTGACACGGCGCATGGCGAGGCGGAAGCAGACTTCGGCAAGGGTGGACGCGGCGGTGCGCTGCAGTTCGGGGTTGGTGTCCGAAGTGCCTGGGGTCAAGGCGGCGTTACGTGCGAGGGAGAGGGCCTGGTGGGCTCGGGACCAGGCCAGATCGGGCTTGGCATCGAGCAGTTGGCGGGCGTCCTGCTGGCAGCGCTGGATGCGCTCGTCGACGTCGAGCGCCTCCTCGTCGAGGCTTTGGCGAAGGGCTTCGATGGTGATGGGGGCGGTGTCGTGGCCATCGCCGGCGCGGAGGAACTGCTGCGCTTCCCTGACGGTTTGTTCGTTGGGATTGACATCGAGCCAGATGAGGCGCTCGGAGGGGCGGGAGAGGGCGACGCGAAGCTGGTCGATGGCCAGGCGCTGGCGGAGGGCCTGGACCGGGGCGTCGCGTTCCTGTCGGGTTCTGGTCTCGGCGGTGATGGTTTGGAGGTGCTGGCCGGCGCCGAGAACGCAGACGCTTTGGAAGTCGAGGCCCTTGGCTTCGCGAGGGGTTAAGACGAGGGGGCGCAGGTCGGCATCGAGCGAATCGCTGTTCATGGCGATGACGGCCAAGCCTTCGCGATGGACCATTTCCTGGAGGAAGCTGCGGAGCGGGGCGCCTTGCGGGGCGGTGCAATAGATGACCTGGTCGGGTGAGTCGTCTTCAATCTCGGCATAGCCGGTGCCGGAGGGGCGGTCTTTCTTTTCGAGGTTCTGCTGGTAGAGGTCCCAGACGCGATTGACGAGGCCGGCGATGCGGCGGGGGCTGCGGAGGTTGACGCTGAGTTTGAACTCCTCCGGCGTGGCCAGCAGGTGATGGAGCATGTCGTGGAGCCAGGCCCATTCAAAGTCGGTGGGACGCACGGTTTGCGCTTCGTCGCCGGCCAGCAGGAGGGGGGTGAAGGCGCGCTTCTTGAGGGCGCGGGCAAGGGCGATGACGACGTACGATTCGAGCGGAGTGAGGTCCTGGCACTCGTCGACGGCAATGGCTTCGAAGGAGAGGAAGTGCTGGTTGAGGCGGCGGGGGTCGTTGCAAAGGGCCTGCGCTCCTTCCCAGGCGAGCGCGAGTTCGGGGAAGTAAGTGGAGGCGAAGGCCGCCGGGTCAGGGAGGTTACGGGCGAGGCGGCGCGCGGTATCGATGACGAGGCCCGCGGCGGGAGGGCCAAGGTAGGGATCGCGTTGGGAGCGGTAGGTCTTTTCGGGGAGGAGGCCGTCCTGGGCGCCGGGGAAGCGGCCGGCCTTTTCGGGCATGGCGGCGCCGACCAGGTGGGCGAACATTTCGTCATAGAGGGCGTCGAGGTCGCCGCTCCAGGCACCCATGGGGCGTTGCAGGGACAGCACGTCGCGGTGGAAGCGCGCGCGGGCGTCGGTGGGAGAAGGCAGAGGCAGGTCGCGGCCGAGCAGTTGCTGGAGGAAGACGGGGATGGTCAGGACGGAGTAGCTGCTCTCGCGGGGGCAGTAGCGATCGAAGTAGTCGCGGGCGACGGCGGCGAGGTCGGAGGAGAAGGTCAGATAGAGGACGCGTTCGCGGTGTGTACTGTCGGCAGCATGCAGGAGTGCGGTGGTTTTGCCGGAGCCAGGGTGGCCTTTGAGGACGCGGACGGTGCCGCCGGTTTTGAGGAAGCGGCTCTGGTGGTGGGTCCAGGGGGCGGGGCCGAAGATGTTGCCGCGCGACTCGGGGACGGTGAGGGGCAGGTACTCGTCGAGGCTGGCGGGGGCGAGCGGGGTGTGGTCGTCGTGATGGCGGATGGCGCGAAGGAAGATGGCGCCTTCCGGTGCTTGGGAGAAGGAGGACTCCTGTTGGAGGGGGATGCCTTCGCGGACGGTCCACCAGGCGTAGAAGTGGGAGCCAGAGTTGCCGCCGAGGCGGGAGCGGCGCCAACCGCGATTGGGGCCGTGGGTGGCTTTGAAGTGGAGGCGTGAGGCGTCAACCAGCATGCGCTGCATGAGCAGGGAGGCGCGCTTGCCCGTGGGGGCCTGGCGTTCGCGCTCGAGTTGATCGAGGAAATCGAGGTGGCAAAAGACGGGGAGCGCGGGGCGGGCGGACTGGAAACCGGAAAGGTCGGCCGAGGTTAGAGACACAGACTCGTCATTTTAGCCCGAGGCGGGGGTCTTGGCTCGCCGGGTGCGCGCGGCGAAGTCCTTGAGGTAATCCTGGCGCCAGCGGTTCACGTGTTTGGCGCCGGGGTGGATGCCTTCGGCGGCGGCGGGAGCCTGATCGTCGATCCACCAGTGCGGGTGGACGGTGGAGGGGCGCCGGCTGCGTTCGGTGGGCGCGGGGATGGCGGTGAATCGGCCGTTTTGCCCGTTCAGCGGGGCAAAGTCCGTTTCGATGCGGTAGGTCCACACCTTGGCGTCGCGCGGGGCGAAGCGGAAGCGCAGTACGCGTCCGTCGTTGTGCACGGGTGTGGGGACGCGATTATCCAGCATGACGCGGACGCTGTGGTTAGGGGTGAGCCCGGGCGGGACGGGGAGAGCAAACTCGGTTACGCCGAAGACTTCGGAGTGGTCGGCTTCGGTGGTGTGGCGATCGAAGAGGGTTTTGCGTCCATCCCAGATGCGTTGGAAGCGGCCACCCCAGCCGGGTTGCGACGGGTCTTCGGGATTGCCATGCAGCAGCCAGCCGACCGACGGAGTGTCGCCCATTTTGATGGTGCCCTTGAGTTGGGTGGCGAAGAAGTCGCCCAGGGCGCCGTGGCCTGCGAGGTGTGCGGTGACGAAGCCGGCGTTGCCGAGGTCGCCGGTCTGGTTGCCGCCGACAAACCAACCGCGATAGGTGGCGTTGCTTTCGATCATCCAGAGCTTGGGATGCTGCTGTTCGATGTAGTTGTAGGCGTTGACGCTCCAGAGCTTGTTGGGGCCGCCGATGAAGTAGACGCGCAGTTTGGGCAGGATGTCCGGGTCGTCGTGGAGGGCTTGGGCGAGATCTTCGAGGCCGCCCCACACCAGCACGTAAAGCGGATGGGGATCGCTGCGGCGCGCGCATTGCACGATCCATTGAGAGCCTTCGGTGGGTACGCCGATGCCGGCGG
>JAEUQF010000385.1 GCA_016789745.1 Bryobacterales bacterium | reverse complement strand
AGCGATAGCCGCGTCTTGTCCGGCGTACATCCCTCGCCCGTCACCTGGAACCGCACCGTGTGCTGCCGCCACTCCCCATCGGCTGCCAGCTTCGCCGCCAGCCCGCAAAAGCCGAACGGCGCCTGCTTCTGGCTGAACGTTAGCTCGACCTCCGCCCCCGGCTCGGCCCGCAACCATAGCGATGCCTCATAGCTGCCTTCCGGCTGCATCTCCACTCGCGGCAGATACACCTGCGTCAGATACGGCGCCGCGTCCCGCCCCTGTTTGGTCAACCGCAGGCTCGACCCGCCCTGCGGAACTTCGCTATCCCTCTCCAGCGACGCCGGACGGCCATGGCTTTCGAATACCCAACGCCCCCGCCAGAACCGGAAGGTCTCTTTGAATGGAATCGGCAGCATCCGGTCCTCCCGCACCGGCCCACCACCCTCAATCGCAATCCGCCGCTCCAGCACCCTCCCCAGGCTCCGCCGCAGGTCCAATGGCACCTCCGCCTGCGCCCGCCGCTCCGGCGAGAGGTTCTCGTACAACGACAGCCCGCCTCCGTGCTCCCATAACGGTATGTAGAACGCCTGCCGGAACCAGCCCTCCTCCCGCAGCGCCTGCCACAAAAGCGGATCGACCGCCCGATTCCATCGCCTATAGTCATCGCCACATATGCACGGCGTTGCGGTCCAACGCCTCTTGCAGGTCATCCAGGTTCGCCACCAGCGGACGCACCTCCCGCCCCATCCAATCGCTCTCCAGAAGGGCCTGGGTCCCTCGCACCACCAGCCCCCGCCGCTCGCGGTGACCCCGGCCCGCAATCGTCTCCCCCTGTCGGCGGACCCACCTCCAGGGAGGCCGCGGCAGTCAACGCGCGGTTGGAGCGCCCGGCTGCTGGCGGTCGGCGACAACCGTTACCTGGATATCGCGGGCGGCGCGGATGACCTGCATGGCGAGCAGGCGCCTGGCTCCCACGAACGGGAGTTTCGGCTTCCGCGGTTTGCTCAGGAAGATCTGCGTAATGCTGTTTGTCTGGGCGAAGCCCACCAGGGCGCCGGCGGCATCCTCGGCGTCCAGCACCCGGGTGTCGATGTGCAGTTTGCGGGCGAAGTCCAGGTGCCGTTCGAGTGCGGTCCGTTGCTGCTCGGGCAGCGCGGCCAGTCCGCCGCCGGCTACGACCGCCACCGCGAAGCAGTCGGCGCGCAGGTAGTCCGCCACGCGGCGGCCGCGGCGGATCAGACCTACCGCGGCTGGCGAGTCCGTCACATGGATCAGGATGCGCTCCTGCTCCTTTCCGTAGGTGGCCGAGCGGGCTTCCTCGGGCCGGGGCGCGGGTGCTTGTCGCAGATCCACCTCATGCGCCGTCTGGCGTAGCGCCATCTCCCGAAGTGCCGCCAGCGTCGGTTCCTTAAAGAAGCCTTCCTTGGCCTGGCGGGCCTTGTCCGGCGCGTATACGGCGCCGCGGTCCAGGCGGTTCAACAGGGCGCCTGGCGTGAGGTCGACGAACACAATCTCGTCGGCGCGCTTTAACACCCAATCCGGCACGGTTTCGCGCACCTGCACGCCCGAGATTTCGCGCACCTGGTCGTTCAGGCTTTCCAGGTGCTGGATGTTCATCGTAGTGATGACGTCAATGCCAGCGCCGAGCAGCAGCAGCACATCCTCCCAGCGCTTGGCGCGCTCCGAGCCGGGTACATTGGTATGCGGGAACTCATCGACCAGGCAGACTTCCGGAGCGCGAGCGAGGATGGCCGCCGTATCCATCTCTTCAAACTGGCGCTGGCGGTATTCGATCACCCGGCGCGGAACGGTCTCCAGGCCTTCGGTCCTGGCGATGGTGTCGCGGCGGCCATGCGGTTCGAAGTAGCCGATGACGACATCGCGGCCAGCGGCCAGCAATGCCTGTCCTTCCTCGAGCATGCGGTAGGTTTTGCCGACACCGGCTGCGTAGCCGAGAATGACTTTGAGCTTGCCTTCCGCCATAGGTTCAGCCTAGCAGGCTACGGGAGAGCGCCTGCCGGGCTATGACTCCGTTGAAGACGCTGCCCAGGGAATGTCTCGCCAAGCCCACCAATCTCGCCAAGAAGACCACTCATCAACAGAGAGAATGGCTGGCGCGCGCCTTCCTGGTTATGGGGGCCAGCGGAGATTGGGGGACGCCGTTGAAGCCCCCTGGCAAACGTTTCCGGAAGATCTCGCGCGGAGCCGCCAAGGACGCCTAGAAGACGCGGCTGGACTGAACAAGCAATTGATCGCGGGCGTGTTCCTCATAATGGGCGGCCGCAGGGCCGGAATGCGCGGCAGGGCTTCGGAAGATCTCGCCCAGAGCCGCAGCGGAGGCCAGAGAAAACGGCGACCAACAACATAAGGCATGAATCGCGCGTCTTACTGGGTATCGGGGCCCGCAGGGCGGGGTAGGACCTTAACCGCGCGGCAACGGCTTCGGAAAGTGTCGCGCAGAGTCGCAGCGGACGCAGAGACCGCAAGGAGAATCAACTTCACGCCGCGCCCGGGGGCGTGTGCCTGGTTATGGGAGGCAGGGTCTTGGGTACTTCGTTGGAGGCGCTGCCGGGCATGTGGTGTCGTGGCGCCCGGGTGCCGCTACGGCTGCTCCGGGGCGGCCTCTGCCTGGGGAAACACCCGGACGTCCATGCCACCCGATTCGAGAATCAGACGTTCCACCGGGTTCGGCCGGAACCGCTGCCAGAAGCCGGAGCGGCGACTGTGGCCCACGAAGATCTGCGTAATAGCCTGACCGCGCGCGAAGCTCAGGATGGCGTCCACCACGTCCTGGCCCTGCAACACCTCGATGCGGGCCTCGGCGGCTCGGGCTTCGGCCAGGTTTCGCTCTAGCATGGCGCGGTCGGCATCGGAGAGGCTGGGCTGCTCCACATAGACGACGAACAGGTCGCCGTGAAAGCGGTCGGCCTGGCGGCGGCCGCGGCTGATCATCAACGCGGCATTCGAACGCGGTGTGATGCAGACCAGGATGCGTTCGTGGGCGCCGTAGGTCTGGTCGATGCCGTGGCGCTGGAGGTAGGCCACCAACTGCGCATCCACCACTTCGGCGGCCAGCACCAGGGCGATCTCACGAAGTTCGGCCAATTCCGGGTCGAGCGCGGGAGCGTCCACTACTTCGATGTCGTCGGCCCGCAGCAGAAAGCTCTCCGGCACCGCGTCGGCGACACGCTTACCGCGGATTGCCTCCACGCGTTCCTGCTTTTCGGCAATGTACTGCAGATTGATGGTAGTGATGACGGAGATGCCGGCCGCCAGGAGTTCCTCCACATCCTGCCAGCGGTACTGGTTCCGGCTGCCCGCGGCGTTGCGCCAGGCCAAGCCGTCAATCAGGCAAACGGAAGGGCGGCGCTTGCGAATGGCGTCGACATCCAGAGTGCCGTCGGGAAGCGCCGGCAGCACCTCCAGGCTGTCCAGCAGGGAGCCCACGGCTTCGTCCCGTGACGGCTGGAGCGCAGCCACGACGACGTCCTGGCCGCGCTGCTTGCGCCTTCGGCCCTCGTCAAGCATGCGGTACGACTTGCCAACCCCGGAGGCATAACCCAGGAAGACCTTGAGCCGTCCGCGCCGGGCGAAGTCCTCCTCGGCCTCCACACGCCGCAGCAGCTCTTCCGGTGTTGGCTTGCGCTTATCGTTGGCCGCCATTTCTCCTCACCAGTTACCATTCCTGCCAAACCACCACAGCAGCCCCAAGGTGAGTGTGTCCTGGTGCTTGGCCAGCGCTCCCGGAGCCGGCGTGAGGAAGAAGGGCGTATTTGAAAAGTCGCGCCGGTATTCGAGCCGGGTTTCGAAACCATCGGCCGGCCGGAAGCCGAAGGTCGACGTGAGCTCGTTGAGCTTCTGCTGGGTGCCGCTATAGAGCCCGCCGTGGTCATGGAGCCTGGTGTAGCGCTGGCCGAAGTAGGTTTTTGGCGAGAGTTGGTAGCGAAGATAGGCGGCGCCGCCGGTGACTCGCTGCCGGGGGCCGTTGGACGCGGCGCTCTGGATCACATAGTCGAACTCGGCTCCCAACGTGAGCTTGTCGGTCGCGTTCCAGAACGCATAGGTGTCCACCACGTGAAAGCGCGCTCGCGGGATCGGCCGCACCGGGAGGAGCAATAAGCCCGCGTACACGTCCGGCGCGAGGTCGCGCTGCTCCTGGCCGTTGTAGTAGTTGATGGTCCAACTCAGGCCTTTCGCCGGCTTGATCACCACCTGTCCGAGCTGAGACTTAAAGCCGTTGAAGTCCTCCGTCTGGTTGGCGCCGTTCACCAGCCAGTAGGCCGCGCTTAGCTTGCTGTTCACCGCGTAAGTGCCGCGGAAGCCCGTGTGGTAGAAGGGCAGGAAGTGGAAGAAGTAGCCGCGCGAGTAGTTGATTTGATCCTTGGTGTAGTTGCCCTCCGGCCCTAGCGCGCTCGCCCACTTGCCGAAATCCACCGAGAGTCCGCTGCCAACCGGCAGAACATAGGTGCCATAGGCCTGGAACAGGTTCCGGTAGACCTGCGGACGGGTCTCGTTCGGCGCGCCACCCTGCAGGGTTTCGGTGGCTTGTCCCGCCATCAGGTCCAGCCGGTACCCCCAGCGCCGGCCGCCGCCCGGATCGGCGGCCCGCTCCACCACCATGCCGGTCTGATTGATGCTGAAGCTGTTTGACAGCACATCGTAGGCGCGCAGCCGGTTCTCGCGGCCAAACGGGCGATTGCGGTTCCAGCCGTAGTAGCCGTCGAAATAGAAGCTAACTGTTGTATCCGGAAGAGCGCTCGCGGCTTTGCCCGGCGTGGGTGGGTCTGCCACTGCTGTCTGCGCCGGTGTTGCCGGAAGGCGCTTCTCGACGGCCGCCAACCGCTCCTCCAGCGCCGCGATCCTGTCGAGTAGCATTCTCTCGCGCTCCGTCACCGTGTTGGATTGGGCGAAGGCAACGGCAGGCAGTACCGCTGCAAGGATCCGAAGGGTCACCGCGCGTTGCTCTCCTCAAGCGCGAGGTTCAGCAGCAGCACGTTGACGCGCGGTTCGCCCAGGAAGCCGAGGTCGCGGTCTTCGGTGAAACGGCCGATCAACTCCACCACCGCCGCTTCGGTAAGCCCTCGGGCCAGGGCGACGCGCGCCGCCTGCAGGCGCGCCGATGCCGGGCTGATATGCGGGTCCAGGCCGCTGGCGCTGGTGGTCAGGTGATCGGCGGGGATCCTCTCGCGGCGCTCCGCTGACTGAAGGGCGGCTTGAATGCGATCTATGAGCTTCTTGCTGGTGGGTCCCAGATTCGATCCGCCGGACGACGTCGCGTCGTACCCGTCGGCACCCGCCGCCGACGGTCGTGGATGGAAGTAGCGCGCTTCGGTGAACCCCTGGCCGAGGAGCGCCGAGCCGATCACCTTGCCGTTCCGTTCGATGAGGCTGCCGTTGGCCTGCCTCGGAAACAGCCCCTGACAGACAGCGGTAACCAGCCCCGGGTAGAGGATGCCCGTCAGCACCGTCAACAACAACGTCATTCGCAAACCGGCGAACATTTCACTCCACATGATGATGTCTCCTTACGCCAAACCCATGGCATGAACCAGGCGGTCGATCAGCCAGATGCCGGGGAACGGGACAACCAGTCCACCCAGGCCGTAGAGCAGCAGGTTGCGGCGCAGCAGCGACCCGGCGGTCTCCGGCCGGTATTGCACGCCGCGCAGGGCCAGCGGCACCAGCACAATGATGATCAGGGCGTTGAAGATCACCGCTGCCAGCACCGCGCTTTTCGGGTTGTGCAGGCCCATGATATTCAGCGCGCCCAGGGCCGGATACGTGGCCATGAACATGGCCGGGATGATGGCGAAGTACTTAGCAACGTCATTGGCGATGGAGAACGTGGTGAGCGCTCCGCGCGTGATCAGCAACTGCTTGCCGATGGCCACCACCTCAATGAGCTTCGTCGGATTCGAATCCAGGTCCACCATGTTGCCGGCTTCCTTGGCGGCCATGGTTCCGGTGTTCATGGCCAGGCCCACGTCGGCCTGGGCCAGTGCCGGAGCATCGTTGGTGCCGTCCCCGGTCATCGCCACCAGGCGCCCGTCGGCCTGCTCCTTCTTGATGTAGTTCAGCTTGTCGGCCGGCGAGGCCTGTGCCAGGAAGTGATCGACGCCGGCTTCTGCGGCTATGGCGGCGGCCGTCAGCGGATTGTCACCGGTGATCATGACGGTTTGGATGCCCATGCGGCGAAGCTGCGCCAGACGCTCCTTCATGCCGCCCTTCACGACATCCTTGAGGTGAATGACGCCCAGCGTCCGGCTGCCATTGGCAACCGCGAGCGGTGTGCCGCCCTGGCGCGAGATCCGTCCGGCAATCTCCTGCAACGCCGCCGGCACGGTGCCGCCCTGCTCCTTCACGAACTGGGCGATGGCATCGGTGGCGCCTTTGCGGAGATGGTCGCTGTGGATGTCCACGCCGCTCATCCGCGTGTAGGCGGAGAAGGGAAGGAAGGTGGTCTCCTGGTGCGACAGTTCGCGCCCGCGCAGGCCGTACTTCTCTTTCGCCAGCACCACCACCGAGCGGCCCTCCGGGGTCTCGTCGGCAAGGCTGGACAACTGTGCGGCTTCGGCGAGTTCCTTGTCGGTCACCCCCGGCAC
>JAEUQF010000343.1 GCA_016789745.1 Bryobacterales bacterium | reverse complement strand
CCGTCAGCCGCTCGCGAGCCATCTGGTCATACGGCTTGTTCGTCGCAATGCCCGCCCGCACCCACTCCCCATACATCTGGCTCCACTTCGGTTGAATCCCATTCGAAAACACCGCTACCCGGAAAACATCATCGAAGCGGTACGTCCAATACTCCACGAACTCCGGCGTCCGCAGCAGCGTATCAATCAATTTTTCGCGCTTGGCCGGGTCGCGACTGGCGATAAACTCCCGCGCCCGCGCCGGCGGTGGCAACGTCCCCGTCAGGTCCAACGCCACACGCCGGACAAATTCGGCATCGCTCGATTTGGCCGACGGCGGAATGCGAAAACGCCGCAGCTTGTCCCACACCAATTCATCAATGAAGTTGCCCTTCGGCGCCGCCGGGAACGACGCCACCGCCGGCCCGATCACGCCCACCGTCGCACTCGCCACACCACCAGCGGCGCGGACGACAATCGCCGTCTCGCCCAACCGCACCGGCGTCACAATCCCGTCCTCGCTCACCTTCACCACGTCGGCATCGTTACTGCTGAACACCGCGGCTCGCGTGAAGTCTTCGGTACGCCCATCGGCCAAATGCGCCGTCACTAGTAACCGGTGCTTGCCGCCGCGCTCCAAACTCACAATCTTCGGAAACACTTCCAGCCGCGTCACCTTCGCTTCCGGGGTATCATCCGGTCCATACGGCGCGCCCTTGCGAATCCACTCCAGCAATGCCTGGTACTCCGCTGAATCCGGCTTGAACCGTACCCCACCGCCGTGTGGCGCCTGTCCCGTTGGCTTGCGCAGCAGCATGCTCTGCTCAGGCTGCTTCAAATCGATGCGAGGCACGCGCTCGCCTTTGGCCTCCGAGGTCAGCACCTGGTAAACGCCGCCCTTCACGATCCACTCATAGTCATCCTTGGGATGCAGCGCGCCGCTCGACAGCTTGAATCCCCCGCGCCCCTTCACACCCCCATGACACGACGACCCGTTACAGCCGGCCCGCGTCAGAATCGCGCCGATATCGCGCTGAAATGTGAAGGGCCGCTCCGCGCCCGCGTTCACCGTCACCGTCGCGCCGGCCTCCCGAGCGCCCAACTGCGCCACCACCCTGACCTTCCCATCGCGGCGAGCCTTCACTAACCCGCCCGCCACCTCCGCGGCTTCGGCATTCGACACCTTCCACTGCACGGCGTCCGTAACGTCGGTCTCCGAACCGTCCGCGTACGTAGCAATGGCCACGTACTGCTGCATCGCGCCGCTGCCATGCAACGTGCGATCGCCGGGCGCCACGCGCAACGACACCGGGTCCGCCGCCTGCATCACCGCTGCCACAAACCACAGCGCCGCAATCCTCATGACGGCCTCCGCGGAATCACCAGCACAGGGATCTCCTTCGCCACAATCGCCTCCCCCGCCTGCCCGTCCACCACCGTCCGCACCAGCACCCTCACCTTCACCGGCACTTCTCCGGGCACCGCATCCGCGGCCGCACTCAGTATCAGCGTTGCCGTCTGCGGCTTCGCCACGTAGCGCTCCACACGCCCGCCATTCGGCAGCGGCGGCCGTTCCACCGGATTCGCCATGCCTGCCGTCGCCGTCACTCCCGCCGGCAAACCTTCCGCACCCACCAGCACCAGCCCCTTGAACTCCTCTTCGCGATCCACGTTCACCGTAATCGCCTTCGATTGCCCCGGCTCCAGATTAATGCGATCCTCCACCACATCCACCTTGCCCACATGCGGGATCTGCGGCCGCACCAGAACCCGGTAGGCAAAGTCATCGCCGGCAACATCGGTCGTGATATCGCGGATCTCCAACGTATACTCACCCGGCGCTCGCAACGTAAACGTCGACTTGGCCTGGATCATCTTCATCATGTACAGGCCGTTGTTATTGCGCTTGGTATAAACGTTGGTAACCATCTCGCTGCCATCGGCGGCCAGCAATCGCACCACCGGGTTGAAGCGCGGCATCGTCGCCTGCGGCGTCTCCACCTCAATCGCCAGATCCTGCGCCTTGTCCAACTTCATCTTCACCCGGTGCACTTCGGCAGGCTTCGTGATGCGCCCCTCCACAACACCCGGAATCGGCAGCACTGCCGCGTCCGCCGCAACTACCGCAGGCTCGGCAGCCTCCGCCGCTCCCCCACGCAACGCCATTCGCTTCAGCCAATCCGCCGACAGCCGCCGCACAAACAGCCGCTCTTCCCACTGACCTACATTCACCGGCTTCAACGACGGCTCATCGCCCACACCAGGCCCGATCCGCAGCCAGTAACTCAAATCCGGGCCGCCTTGCCCCGAAAATGCCCGCACCTGCACCGCATACCGCCCGTCCCGTTCAAACCGGTGAACCAGCCGCGATTCCTGCGAAAGCCCCGGAAAGTGCAGCGGCTCATCATTAAATGCCACACGGTTCAAGCGCCTCTCTTCGAACCAACTGCCCGTGGGCTCGGCCAGCGTAATGGACGGGTCGAAGTTACCTCCCGCCGTAAACGTAACCACCTGCCCGCGACGGGCCTGCATCCATATCGTGTCGGTTTCGCCCTTGTTAGCCAGCCGCCCGGTTACCATCACCGGATCCCGCTCCAGCGTAACCGCAGGCTCATTCATAACTTCATCCGCGGTTGTTCGAAGTGTAACTTCATTAGTAACGCCGCGCGCCGCAAGCAACCTGACCCGGAACGGCCCGTTCGTTCCCGCCCGCAACCGCACCCGTACGGCATCACTCTCGCCATCGGGCTGCACGTGCAGCACCTCGCCCGTCACTCCATCCGATTCCGTCCAGATCGCTCGCGCCCCCGCCAGCGAAACGCCTCGGAACACCACCTCCGTCGGAGCGTCCTTCCGCAGTACAACAGGGTGTGCGGAGGTGATCCGCGGATCGGCAACAGGCTTCGCCGGCGCTCCAGACAGAGCACTCGCACCTAGCAGCAGCACTGCCAGTCCAAGCCGATACATCAGCACCTCTGCCCCTCATCATAGCCCCACCCACTGCGGTTTGACCGCTCCGTTCAGTCCCCTGAACGCGGTATTACCGGTCGCTAACTTCTCTCTTGACTTCAAACCCTGCTGGAACTTATCTATGAGTTAGCCTGCACAGACTTGCTCCTGGGTCGTCTCCGCTGCCGTCCAAACTATTGGATCACTTTCGCTGTCTGGGCTGAGTTGGAGGTCTATGCAATTCTCGTCACGCGCGTCGTCTCTCGCCCGCGCTCTCTTCCTGCTTCCCTTCGCATCCCTGCTTGCTTGGGGCCAGGCCACCGCCACCATCGTCGGCCGCGTCGCGGATCCGTCCGGCGCCGTTCTAACGGGGGCCAAAGTCACGGCCCGCAACACCGCAACCGGTTTCGAGCGGTCGACGCAAACCACGCAATCGGGAGACTACGAACTCCCGCTGCTGCCCATTACCGGCGTTTACAGCCTCACTGTTACTCAGGATGGCTTCCAGACAACCGAACTCACCGGCATCACGCTCCAGGTTGACCAGCGCGCCCGCTTCGACGTGCAACTGAAGGTCGGCGCGGTCTCCGAACGCGTCACCGTTCAGGAATCCACCCCCATCGTTAACACCGAAAGCGGCTCCATCGGCCAAGTCATCGGCAACAAGAAAATCGTCGACCTGCCGTTGAACGGCCGCAACTTCACGCAGCTTGCCAGCCTCCTGCCGAACGCCATCACCAGCACCTCCGGCACCGTCGGCGCCACCATGGTTACGGTCAGCGGCGGCCGCCAAAGCAAAACCGAGTTCCTGCTGGACGGCATCAGCATCAACGAACAGCTCTTCGACGGCGTCGCACTGCGCCCGTCCGTGGACGCCATTCAGGAATTCAAGGTCCAGGCCAATTCTTTCTCCGCCGAGTTCGGACGTGGCAACGCCGTCCTCAACGCCACCATCAAGGGAGGCACCAACGAACTCCACGGCTCCATCTATGAGTTCCTGCGCAACGACAAGTTCGATGCCCGCAACTTCTTCCTGGCCCGCAAAGCGGCTTACCGCCAGAATCAGTTCGGCACCGCTGTCGGCGGCCCCATCCGAAAAGACAAAGACTTCTTCTTCCTGAACTACGAAGGCCTCCGCGTGCGCCAGGGCCGCGCCTTCAACCCCGTGGTCCCCAGCGCCGCCTTCCGCCGTGGCGACTTCTCTTCCATCGCCACCCCCGTGCGTGATCCGCTCACCGGCGACCCCTTCCCCGGCAACATCATCCCCGCCAACCGTATCAATCCGGCTACCAATTACTTCCAGCAGTTCATCCCGGAAGCGAATACCCCGCAGGGCACCTTCTCCTACGCCGCGCCGTTCAGCGACACCCAGAACCAGGGCAACGCCCGCTACGACCACATCTTCTCCGTGAAGGATTCGCTTTCGGCGCGTTACAGCATCAACCATATGGAGCGGTTCAGCCCCGGCGCCTACCCCCAAGTCGGCGGCACCACGCAGCGCAACCGCACGCAAAACCTGGCCATCACCGAAACGCACGTGTTCAGCCCCACCATCTTCAACGAACTCCGTCTGGGCTACACGCGCATGCACAACGCCAACATCAACCAGGGCCTGGGCACCAACCACACCGCGCTGTCCGGCATCCGCGGCTTTGAAGAAACCAGCATCAACTTCCCTGCCTTCCCGCAGCTTTCCATTACTGGCTTTCAGGGCGTCGCCGGCAATGCCTTCCAACCCCTGGTGAACCCCACCAACATGTACCAGATCGTGGACAACCTCTCCTGGATCAAGGGCGCCCACACCATCAAGATCGGCGCCGACCTGCGCAACTTCCGCTTGTCGTCCACCAACTCCGCCAACTCCCGCGGCAGCTTCTCCTTCACCCCGAACTACACCGGCCAGGCCTACGCGGACTTCCTCACCGGATACCCCACCTCCGGCGCCCGCGCCTTCCCCCGCAACCTGTTCGGCCTCTCCGAATATCGCCATCACTTCTACGTCCAGGACGACTGGAAGATCTCCAGCAACCTCACCCTGAACGTCGGCCTGCGCTACGAACTCAACCTGCAGCCCACCGCGCTCGACAACCAGTCCGCCATGTTCGACTTCGAAAACTGGCGCTGGATCGTCTCCACTATGCCCGATGGGAACATCAACCTCGTCAGCCAGCAGGTTTCCCGCTTCGCCTTCCCGCGCTTCCAGAGCCAGATCGTGAAAGCCTCCGATGTTGGGCTCCCGAACAAGCTGCTCTATAACCGCTACAACGACTTCGCCCCGCGCCTCGGCCTCGCCTGGCGTCCCTTCGGCGACAACAAGACCGTCGTCCGCCTCGGCGCCGGCGTCTTCTACCTGCTCACCAGCGGCAACAACATCGTCAGCGCGCCTATCATCAACGTGCCGTTCATCGTCGACGAATCCAAGCAGCAAGCTGTGGTCAACGGCCGCCCCACGCTCGATGTTCGCGGCTTCTTCGAACCCTTCAGCGCCAACGCCAACTTCACCACGCCCCTCACCTACGCCCTCAACCCGCGTATGAAGACGCCCACCATGTACCAGTGGAACCTCGCCGTCCAAAGGGAACTCGTCAAGAACCTCTCACTGGAAGTCGCCTACGTCGGCAACAAAGGCACCTACCTGGAACGCGCCCTGCCGCAAAACCTGCCGCAGGTTAGCTCCACCGATCTGCGCCCCTTCCAGAACCGCCGCCCCAACCCCGCCTTCGGCACCGGCTTCTATTACGACAACCGCGAAAACTCCAACTACAACGCTCTCGAAGTGAAGTTGGAGAAGCGCTATTCGCAGGGTCTCAGCTTCCTCGTCGGCTATTCTTATTCGAAGGTTATCGACGGCTCCTCCACCGACCAGGGTGGCGGCAGCGCCGATAATCCCTTCAACCTCCGCACCATGCGTGGACGCTCCGATTTCGACACCGGCCAGCGCTTCATCGCCAGCTTCAGCGCCGAATTGCCCTTCGGCCGCGGCAAACATTTCGGCTCCGATATGTCGCGCGCCGCCGATATGGTCCTCGGCGGCTGGCAGTTCCAGGGAATCGTCACGTTCCAGGGTGGCTTCCCCTTCACACCCACCATCGCTTCCGATCCGGCCAACGTCGCCTTCGCCTACGGCCGCCGCCCCGATGTCATCGGCACCGGCAAGGTCGATTCCTGCCGTCAGGAGCGATGCTTCAACATCGCCGATTTCCGCGTGCCCGCCCCCTACACCATCGGCAATGCCGGTCGTAATATCCTGCGTGGCCCCGGCATCAACAACTGGGACCTCGCCATCTTCAAGAACTTCAACTTCACCGAACGCGTCTATCTGCAGTTCCGCGCCGAAGCCTTCAACGCGTTCAACAACACTCAATTCAACAACCCCAACAACAATATTGAACTCCCCACGCAGGGCGGCCGTATCTTCTCTGCCAAGGATCCTCGTATTGGCCAGTTGGGCCTGAAGGTCTATTTCTAAAGTGACCTTAAATCGTCGCCAGTTTGCAGCCGGGGCACTTGCCTCGGCTGCTTCTGTTTCCGCCGCACCCGCCGAGCCCTTCAAGTATCGCGGTTACCTCGGCTGGATCACCGACCTCGCCACCCTCCCCGACACCAACGCCGCATGGCCCTCCATGAAACTGGATGACCCGCTGCTTCGCGACTACAAAAACACCTTCCGCCTGATGCGCGAGTGGAAGCTCCAGGACCTCTGCATCTGGGGCCTCTACGTTTCGCGCTCCTGGCCCACCGATCTGCCATCCGCCGTCCCCGCCGATCGCGGCCGCGCCGTCCAAAAACTCATCGACGATGCACATCAGCACGGCGTCCGCGTCATCTCCGGCCTCGGCGTCTACTCCTGGGGCTTCGATCAGATCCTCAAAGCCCATCCGCACCTCAGCAAAGGCAATGCCAACGCCATGTGCGGCAGCGAAGACGCTTCCTGGGAGTGGATGCGCAAGGTCATCGACTACGTCTTCACCCGCTTCCCCATTGATGGCGTCTCCATGCAGTCCGCCGACCAGGGCCGCTGCCCCTGCGACCGCTGCAAGCGCTTCACCGATACCGAATATCACGTTCGCCTAAACATCCGCTGCGCCGAGTACATCCATTCCAAATACCCCGGCAAACTCGTAGCCGTGTCCGGTTGGGGCATGCGCTTCGCCGACCCCGCCAGCCTCCCGCACCTCACCGCGCTGGGCAAGCACATCGACTACCTCATTGATGTCCGCGACTCCTCCCGCCAGCAGGATCCCACCCTTCGCAAGCGCATCATCTCGGCCTTGCCCTGCGCCTTCGGAACACTGGGCGGACCCCAGGTGGAACCGCCCCAGCACTGGCCCCGCGACCGCTGGTTCCTCCCCACACCCCGCTACGCCGGCGAGCATCTGGAAACTCTCCACGCCGAAGGCGGCCGCGCCTGCGAGTGGTTCTACCACATCCTCGCGAACCCCGGCTGCGAACTCTCCACCTGGGTGGTCGCCAAGGTCCTCGCCGACCCAGCCACAGGCTGGCGCAAGCACCTCAACGCCTCCCTCGAACAGATCTACAAAACCACCAAACCTTCTTTGCGCGACGCCCTGGCCGAAGCCTTCCTTAACGCCGAACACGCCTACGTCCGCCACATCCCCACCTTCTGCGGCACCATCTCCATGGAGCCGCTGGTCTCCTCCTCGCCCGGCCCGCCCGTCTACCTCACCAAACGCCTGACGCCGGCCCAACGCCAGGCCTACGGAGCCGATCTCAAACCCGTCCGCGCGCAGTTCGAAAAGCTCACCGCCGACGTACCTGAAAAGAACCGCATGCGCATGATCGTCCGTTGTATCGACAATGTCCTTAAGGATATCGCCACGGCATGAAACACCTCTACCGGCATCTCACCTGGACCGAAGTCCGCACCCGCGCCGAGCAGGGCGCCGTCATCGTCATCCCAATCGCCGCCATCGAACAGCACGGCCACCACCTGCCCGTCGACGTCGACAACGTGCTGGTGGAATATGTCACCGAAGAAGCCGCCCGCCGCTCCGATGGCCTCATCCTGACCATGCCGATGATCCACTACGGCTTCAACGAACACAACATGGGCTTCCCCGGCACCATCACCATCCGCGAATCGGTGTTCATGGATTTTGTCTACGATGTCGCCCATTCCTGCGTGCGCCAGGGCTTTGACCGCATTGTGCTCATCAACGGCCACGGCTCCAACCAGATGCTTTGCAACCTGGTGGCTCGCCGTATTGTCAACACCACGAAGGCTCTGGCCGCTGCCGCCGCGCACTGGTCGCTTTCGAAACCCGCCGTCGATAAACTCCGCGAATCCCAGTTCCCCGGCGGCATGGCGCATGCCTGCGAGTTCGAAACCGCCATCTACATGCACATCCGGCCCGAAGGCGTGCTCCACGATAAGATCGGCGGCCGCGAAGCACCGTCCTCGCTGAACGAATTCATCTTCGATGACCTGTTCGGCTCCGGCCCCATGCACTTAGTCAACCGCTGGAGCCGCCTTTCAGAATCCGGCGTCGAAGGCGACCCCAACCTCGCCACTCCCGAAAAAGGCAAGGAGTTCGCCGAATGCTCCATCGACGCCCTCATCCGCTTCTGCCGCGAGTTCCGCAACTTGCAAGTCCCGCCGGAACGGGACTACAACTACAAGAACCCCAACCTCTAAATGACCTCGCTCGCGATCATCGGCTACGGAAACATAGGGAAGGTCCATCTGGCAAACCTGCAATCGCTGCGGGGCTGCCGCGTCGCCGGCGTCTATGATGTGCGCGGCGGCGACGGCGTCACCTATCCCTCGCTCGAAGCTCTCCTCGCCGATCCTGCCGTAACTGGCGTCGTCATCGCAACGCCCACCGATAGCCACGCTGAACTCACCGAACGCGCCCTCGCCGCCGGCAAACACGTGTTCGTCGAAAAGCCTCTCGCCGGAACGCTGGCCGATGCCGAACGAATCGTCGCCGCAGCCCAAAAGCATCCAGAGCTCATCGTTCAGGCCGGCTTCTGCGAACGCTTCAACGTCAACTACCTCGAAGCCAAACGCGCCGTCACCGAAGGCTCGCTCGGAGACCTCCGCGCCATCCAGACCTCGCGCCTCGCGCCTTACGGCTTCTCCGATCCCACCTGGGAACTCGGCGTACTCGACACGGCTGTACACAACCTCGACCTCATCCTCTGGCTAAAGCAACAGGCCCCGCTGAAGGTCCTCGCCCGTGGCACCCGCGTCTACGAAGACTCGCAGATCCCCCATTCCGTCACCACGCTTCTCACCTTCCCCGACGGCTCCCTCGCCACCGACCACATCGCCTGGATCGACGATCGCAACTATCCCCTCAACCACTGCGCCCGCTCCCGCATGCTGCTGCAAGGCTCGAAAGGCTTCTTCGACATCGACCTCACGGACCGCCCGTCCGCGCTCCACGCCGCCAACGGCTATCGCAAGCTCGACACTGTCATCCTCGGCGGTCCGGAATATGCCGGTTGCCTCAAGCTGCAATTTGAATCCTTCCTGCGATCCATCGAAGAAGGCGCCCCCGTGCTCGCCCCGCCCGAAGACGCGCTGCTGGCCGAACGGGTAGCCCTCGCCGCACTCGAATCCCTGCGCTCCGGTCAGGAGGTAGCCCTTGCTGCGTGAAGGCTGGTCCCGCCCCATCGAAGGCGTTGACGTATGGCATCGCCATGCCGGCACCGGCCCAACTGTTCTGCTCACCGCCGGCGTGCATGGCGACGAATACGAAGGCCCCGCCGCGTTGATCGAGTGCATCGATCACCTGCGTTACACGCCTGTCACTGGGCGCGTCATTGTCATCCCCGTCGCGAATCCCATGGCTTGGCGCGGCGCCAGCCGGCTTTCCCCCGAAGACGGCCTCAACCTCGCCCGCGTCTTTCCCGGCAAGGCCCACGGCACCCCCACCGAACACCTCGCCTCACAGATCTGGACCCTCGCCGAAGAAGCCGACTTCCTCATCGACCTCCACAGCGGCGGCAGCGATTACACCTTCCTCCCCCTCGCCGGCTACTACGGTAATGCGTCGCTCGATGCCGCGTGCCGCTTCGGCCTGCCCGTGCTCTGGAATCTCCCGGAAACCAACGGCGTGCTCTCCTGCGAAATGCACCGCTGCGGCAAAACAGCGGTCGGCTGCGAATACCTCGGCGGCGGGCAGCTATCGCGCCCCGGAGTCCAGGCCTACACCCGCGGCGTAAGATCCTGCCTGGCCTTGTGGGGCCTGCTTCCCAATGAGCAGCCCCGTCCCGCCAATGGTGACCGCTACACCGGCGATTGGATGCTCGCCGAAGCCGAAGGCGCCTTCGTCGCCACCGCCCGGCTGGGTGACATGGTGGAGGCCGGTGCCAGCCTGGCCACCATCCGCAATACTCGCGGCGAACCATTGCAGGAGTTCAAAGCCGCAACGCATGGACGCGTGCTGGCCATTCGTTCCAAAGGCTACATCCGCAAGGGAGACTGGGGCGTGCTGGTGGCCAAATATGCCTGAACTTCGATGCCGCATCTGCGCGGCGGCTTATCCCATTGGCCCGCTGTTCTTCGGCTGTCCGGCCTGCGCCGCACAAGGCCGGAAGGCCGCACTCGAAGTACACTACACGCAGCCGCCGGCGAAGTTCCCAGACCCCACCAAGACCGGCATCTGGCAATGGCTGGACTTGCTTCCCTGCACCGATGGCGTCTCGCTCGGCGAAGGCGGAACGCCCCTCACATTGCTGCGCCCCGGCCTCTACATCAAGAACGAGTCATGCAATCCCACCTGGTCTTACAAAGACCGCGCCGCGGCCGTCTCCATCAGCATGGCGCGGCAGTTCAAACTCCCCGCCACCGTCGCCATCAGCACCGGCAACCTCGGCAACGCCGTAGCCGCCTACTCTGCCGCGGCGGAAATGCGATGCACCATCTTCTGCAATCCCGACGCCCCCGAACTGCAACCCGCCCTCATGCAACTCTACGGTGCCCGCGTCTTCCGCGGCGGCAACGCCAATGCGCTGGTGCGGCAGTACGTCGAACGCGGCACGGTCTTTCCCGCCACTATCTGTTGCCCGCTGGGCGGCTTCGCGAACCCCTATGCCATCGAAGGCTTCAAGACCATCGCCTTCGAGATCTGGCAGCAACTCGGCCGCGTGCCCGATCGCGTCTTTGCCCCAGCCGGCAGCGGCGACGGCCTCTACGGCATCTGGAAAGGCTTCCGCGAACTGCGGGACTTCGGCCTGACCGACACCGTGCCCCGCATGATCGCCTGTCAGGCCGAAGGTGCCGCCTGCTATGCGAAAGCCCTCGCGACCAACGCCAGCGCGCCCGTGCCCATTCGCCGTCCCCGCACCGTCGCGCTCTCCATCGCCGAAGAGTACGGCGGCTATCCCGCCCTCACCGCCATCCGCGATTCGGACGGCGACGCCGTCACCACCGACGAAGAGCAGATCCTCTGGGCCATGGGCGCTCTCGCCGCCAAAGGTATTGCACTCGAGCCGGCTTCCGTCACACCTTTTGCCATCGCCAGCGCCCTGGACCCGCAACAGCAAGACGAAACCTGGGTCCTCATCGGCACCGGCTCCCTCGCCAAGTGGCCGCCCCTGGTAACCCAAGGCTTTGCCCTCCCCAATGCTCTTCCGCCCGACTTCGATAACCTCGATCAACTCATGTAAACCATGCCGCCCATAACCTACGCCTTCGGCGCCATGATCGCTTTCATGCTCCTCGGCACGCTCCATAAAGCGGCCGACCGGGCCAACTGCCGCCCACAACAAATCAACCTCCTTTTGTTTGCCTGGTCGACGCTGCTCTCCTTCGCCGCGCTCCAGTTCCGCGGCGAATCGGCGTCCATGCCGGCCACCGTCTGGTACATCGCCATCCCCAGCGGCACCGGTGCCGCCACCGCCATCCTGCTGTTCCAAATCGGCGTGCGCTACGGCAAGATCGCCACCAGTTGGCTCATCGTCAACCTCTCGGCCGCCGTCCCGGTCATCGCCTCCCTCCTCATCTACGGCGAACAGGTATCGCCGCGAAAAGCCGTAGCCCTCATCACCATGGTCGCGGCGCTCGTCCTGCTCTGGCGCGACAAACTCGCCAAGGAGGAGCAACGCGCATGAAGTGGCTTCAACTCATGCTCGGCGCTATGCTCACCAACGGCCTCGCACTGGTCGGGCTGAAGGTGCTGGCCGAAGCCGGGCTCTCCGAACGCTACCAGAACCAGTACCTGTTCGCCTGGTACGCCAGCGGGCTCATCGTTGCCTCCTTATATTCGCTGAAGGGCTTCGGCATGCCTTCCGCCCGCGAGATCGGCATCGGCGGTGCTATGTCACTGATGAGCTTCACCGGCCAGGTGTGCCTCTCCATGGCGCTCACCGGCGGCGCTCCCGGCTACCTGGTCTACCCCATCGGCGCCGGCGCCAGTGTGCTCTTCGTCGCCATCGTGGGCGTGGCCGTCTTCCGCGAAAAGCTCACCGCCTACGGCGTGGCGGGCATCGTCTGCGGGCTCATTTCCGTCGTCATCCTCAGCCTCCCCTGACCACCCGCGTCCGAACCACTGGACGAAGCAAAGTAGCCTGCTATCAACCTGATACACTCGGAAGATTATGGTGCCCCGGATGACACGGTTGTCCGCGTCCGTCTGCTTATTGACGGCAAGCTGTTGGGCACAGAGCGCGGCTTCGTCGCCAAGCCTGTACCGCGACCAGATTAAACCGCTATTGGACCGCTCCTGCATTGCCTGTCACAACGCCAAAGTGAAGCAGGGCGGCCTCGACCTTTCCACGCGCGACGCGCTGCTGCGCGGCAGTGAGCACGGCAAAGTCATCGTGCTCGGCAACCCCACCGAAAGCCAGTTCTACAAACTGGTGGCGCACATCAGTGAGCCCGGCATGCCCTTCAAGGGGCCAAAATTACCAAACGAAGCCATCGAAAAATTCGCCGAATGGATCCGCGCCGGCGTGCCCTACGGCGAAACGGCCGAAGAGGCGGATCTCACCTTCGCCCAGGAAGCCGCCAAACATTGGTCTTTCCGCAAGCCCGTGAAGCCCGCCGTTCCCACCGGCGCCGCACACCCCGTCGATGCCTTCCTCGCCGCCAAGTACAAAGAGAAGGGCCTCACGCCGCTGCCCGAAGCCGACCGCCGCACCCTCATCCGCCGCGCCTATCTCGACCTCACCGGCCTTTCCCCAACACCCGAAGCGGTCGCTGCCTTCGTTGCCGACAAGTCGCCCAACGCCTGGGAGAACCTCATCGACAAGTTGCTCGCCAGCCCGCAATACGGCGAACAATGGGGCCGCCACTGGCTCGATATCTGGCGCTACTCCGATTGGTATGGCTATCGCAAGTCTGGCCAGGTGCGCTACTCCCAACGCCACATCTGGCGCTGGCGTGATTGGACCGTCGAAGCTCTCAATGCCAACAAGCCCTACGCGCAGATGATCAAGGAGATGCTGGCCGGCGATGAGATTGCCCCCTCCGATCCCAAGACCGTGCGCGCCACCGGCTTCCTCGCCCGCAACTGGTACATGTTCAATCGCAACGTGTGGCTGCAGGACACCGTCGAGTACACGTCCACCGCCTTCCTCGGCGTCACCCTGAAGTGCGCGCGCTGCCATAACCACAAGTACGATCCCATTCCCCAAACCGACTACTACCGCTTCCGCGCCTTCTTCGAACCGCACGACGTCCGCACTGATCGCGTACCCGGCGAAGCCGACACATTGAAGGACGGCCTGCCGCGCGTCTATGATGCCGACGCCTCCAAACCCACCTACCGCTTCGTGCGCGGCAATGAGGCCACTCCCGACACCAGCGTCATCCTGCAACCCGGCGTGCCGGTCCTGTTCGGCCGCGTCGACCTGAAGCCACAGCCGGTGAAACTGCCCATCGAATCCTACTTCCCCGACGGACGCTCCTTTGTCCCGAATGATCTGCTGGCCCAGGCCCGCGCCGCTATCGAAAAAGCGGAAGCCGACATCCGCAAAGCCAAGGAGAAGCCGGAACCCGCACCCGTGATCGCCGCCGCGGAGAAGCGACTGGAAGCCGCGAAGGCCGCACTGCCCGCCCTGCAGGCTCGCATCGACGCGGACTTGGCCGCCATGGCCACGCCCGTCCCGCCCAACACCGAAGAACTCGCCGTAAAGGCGCGCGAACTGGAGTTGGCCGCCAATCGCCTGAAGGCCGAAGCCGACATGATCCTCGGCCAGCATGAGTTCGAACTGGCCAAGAAGGATCCGAAGAAGCTCGGCTCGGCCACCGCGAAGCTCGAAGCCGCGGTCAAAGCCTTGAAGGAGCCCGCCGAAGGCTACACGCCCATCGGCCCGAAGTATCCGGTCACCTCCTCCGGCCGCCGCCTGGCGCTGGCGCAGTGGATCGCCTCCAAGGACAACCCGCTCACCGCGCGCGTCGCCATCAATCACATCTGGCTGCGTCACTTCGGCAAGCCGCTGGTGCCCACGGTATTCAACTTCGGCCGCAGCGGCAAGACGCCCACGCATCCCGAACTGCTGGACTATCTGGCCGTCCAGTTCATGGAGAGCGGCTGGGATCTCAAAGCCGTCCACAAACTGCTGCTCACCTCCAAGGCCTATCGCATGCAATCGGCCTGGACCGAAGATATGCCGCAGGCCAAGGCCGATCCCGATAACACCTACCTGTGGCACATGAACACGCGCCGCATGAGTGCGGAGAACGTGCGCGACAACCTGCTCTCCATCGCTAATCTCCTCGACCCCGCCATGGGCGGCCCCGAAATCGACGAGACCAAGGGCCAGGATGTGTATCGCCGCAGCCTCTACTTCCGCCACACGCCAGACCTGCAGATGGAGATGCTGAAAGTGTTCGACGCCGCCAGCCCCATCGAATGCTTCCAGCGCACCGAGAGCATCGTGCCGCAACAGGCGCTGGCGTTAGCCAACAGCAGACTGAGCCAGAAGGTGGCCGCCGAGATCGCCGCGAAACTGCCTTCCGGCAACGCCGCCCTCGTGCCCGCCGCCTTCGAAAAGATCCTCAGCCGTGCCCCCTCGGCAGCCGAACGCGACGAGACCGCGAAGTTCCTGGCCGAACAGGAAGCCTACTACCGCTCCGAAGCCAAGTCCGCCGGCGACCCGGCAGCCCGCGCCCGCCAAAGCCTGGTGCACGTGCTGCTCAACCACAACGATTTCGTCACCATTCGATAAGAAGAGAGCGAAGCCCGCGCATGAAAAAGCATCTCTGTTCCGACCGCCGTTCCCGCCGCGTGTTTCTTGCCGACACCTGCCAGGGCCTCACCGGCCTCGCGCTCGGCAGCCTGTTGCCGCAACGCGCCGGGGCCGCCGCAGACGGCTGGAATCCGCCCACCGGCAAGCCGCACTTCCAGCCCAAGGCTAAACGCGTCATCTGGCTGTTCATGCTCGGTGGTGTGAGCCATGTTGAATCCTTCGACCCCAAGCCCGTACTCAACCAGTTCGCTGGCAAGCAGCTTTCCGAAACGCCCTACAAAGAGGTGCTGCACAACCCGCTCACCAAGGAGAACCTGAAGGCCTTCGTCCCCGGCCAGCATGAGATCAAGCTCACGCTCTACCCCATGCAAACCGGCTTCAAGGAGCGCGGCAAGAACGGCGTGCACGTCAGCGACTGGTTCCCGCACATGGGCGACCTGATGCACGAAGTGTCGCTCATCCGCTCCACCTGGACCACCGACAACGATCACGGCGCCATCCTGCAGTTCCACACTGGCCGCCATATCTTTGATGGCTATCTGCCAACGCTCGGCTCCTGGACGCACTACGGGCTTGGCTCGCTGAATGAGAACCTGCCGTCGTTCGTCGTGTTGGGCGAGCCGCCCGGCGATTGCTGCGGCGGCCAGGGTACGCACGGTTCGGGTTATCTGGGGCCGGAACATGCCGGCGTGTATCTGGAAGTGAATCCCGACAACCCGTTGCCGTTCGTCTCGCCAGGCCCAGAGGTGTCCAGCGAAGAACAACGCCGCGAGTTTGCGCTGTTGAACAAGCTCAACAATCTGTCGGCCGTGGAGTATCCCACCGACGCCGCCCTCCGCGCCCGCATCAAGAGCTACGAACTCGCCTTCCGGATGCAGATGGCTGTGCCCGAAGCCATCACCTTCAAGGAAGAACTGGAAGAGACCAAGAAGCTTTACGGCCTGGATAACGAGATCACGAAACCCTTCGGCGAAGTGTGCCTCGCGGCGCGGCGCCTGTCCGAGCGCGGCGTGCGCTTCGTGCAGGTCTATCACGGCGGCGCCGGCAACGCCTGGGACGCCCATAAGGATCTGAAGAAGAACCACAGTGACCTTGCCGCCAAGGTGGATAAGCCCATCGCCGGTCTGCTGCGCGATCTGAAGCAGCGCGGCCTGCTCGACGAGACCATCGTCGTATGGGCCACCGAGTTCGGCCGCACCCCGGGCGCCGAAGCCTCCAACGGCCGCGATCATCATCCGTTCGGCTTCTCGGTCTGGATGGCCGGCGGCGGCATCAAGCAGGGCGTGGTCCACGGCGCCACGGATGAGATCGGCTTCCATGCCGTGGAAGACCGCCACTACGTCACCGATATCCACGCCACGGTGTTGCATCAGTTGGGCATTGATCCGCGAAAGCTTGACGTGCCCGGGCGCCAGCGCATTGACATCGATTACGGAAAACCCATCCGTGACATCATTAGCTAGCTCTGTCGCACTGGCAGTCTGGACCATCGACGCCATTCTGAACCTGGCCAGTCCCGGCGATCCGCAATTGCGCCCGGACGGCTCGGCGTACGCCTACATCTATAAAGGCGACATCTATACGGCGCCGCTGAACGGCGGCACGGCCGCGAAAACCGCCAAGGGTTCGCGCCCGCAATGGGTCGGCACCAGGCTGGCGTATCTCGCCGGTGGCCAGGTTAACTTTGGCGGCAAGCCCGTTACGAAGTCGCCAACGCCCGTACAATCGTACGCGTTCGATAAACGCGGCGAGAGCATCTTCTACCTGGCCAGACAGCACGGCCCCGCGGCCGATCCGGTGGTCTCTACAGAACTGCCCCGCCCCATGCGGCTCTACCGGCAGGCTGTATCCGGCGGTGCGCCCGCGGCTATCAGCAACGTGGAGTGGCACGTGGTGAACTTCGCTGTTTCGCCCGACGCCGCGAAGGTGGTGTGCGCCGTGCAGAAGACACCGCTGAATCGCGATGTCTTCCACATCGACCTGCATGAGATCACGCTGGCCACCGGCGCTACGAAAGCCGTTGTCGTGCAGCCCGGCCGTGATGCCGACCCGTCCTATTCTCCCGATGGCCGCTATATCGCGTTTCATTCGCAAGGTGGTACCTGGAACTACTTCGCCGCCCGTCACGTGGGCCTGGTGCCATCGGGCGGCGGCACCATTCGCTACCTCACCGAAGGCCAACCCTTCGATGTGTTCCGCGGCGGCAATAGTTTCACCTGGTCGGCCGATTCCAAGTCCATCGTCTACACCGCGGGCCAGGGCACGAAGGATCTGCTGATCAAGCAGGACATCGAATCCGGCAAGACGGCCGTGTTGGCCGAACGCATATCCGGCACGGCCAGTTTCAACCCAGCACTGGACACCGCGGTCTTCCTCAAGTCCAGCCCCAATCGCCCGCTGGAAGTCGTTGCGCTGCGCGATGGCAAGGAACAGCCACTCACGCGTCTCCAGGACGGCGTCAACTCGCTGCCCGCCTTGCAGTCGCGCGTCATCCGCTGGAAGGCCTCGGATGGACTCGACAACGAAGGCATCCTCTGGCTGCCGATCGGCTACAGAGAAGCCCAGCGCGTGCCGCTGCTCACCGAACTGCACGGCGGCCCCACCGGCGTGGCGCTCGAAACATTTCCCATACCCCGTGTTTACCCGCTCCAGGCCTTCCTGCAGAAGGGCATCGCCGTGTTCGTACCGAACTTCCGCGGATCGTCCAATTATGGCGCCGAGTATCGCCTGAAGAACGCCCTCTCCCAAGGCATCGGCGACTATGACGACGTGATGACCGGCATCGATACGCTCGTCAAACAGGGCATCGCCGATCCCAACAAGCTGGGGCTGATGGGCTGGAGCTACGGCGGCTACCTCACCGGCAACATGATCACGAAGACCAATCGCTTCAAGGCCGCCAGCGTCGGCGCGCCCGCGGTGGATTGGACCACCTACTATGGCGAGTTCGATGGCTCGAAGGAAGTGCTCTGGACTTACTTCGGCGGCAAGCCCTGGGACGTGCCGGAAAACTACATCCGCCACTCCTCCCGCACCGGGCTGAAGAACATCCGCACCCCCGCACTGCTGCAGGTCGGCAGCGAAGATATCAATCACAACGCCGAGATCTACCAGGCACTCACGGACAACAACATCCCGGTAGAATATGTAGTCTACCCGCGCGAAGGGCATGGCATCGCGGAACCCGCACACCAGCGGGACCTGCTGGAACGCAACCTGCGCTGGTTCACGAAATGGCTGGGACTGTAATCACTCGCCGAACCTTTCTTGCCGCCGCCGCGGCTTCCACGCTGGCCGCCGCACCCACCCACATCGAATGCGATGTGCTGGTCTATGGCTCCACTCCGGGAGGCGTCACAGCCGCCGTCGAAGCCGCACGCCAAGGGCTGAAGGTAGTGCTGGCCTGCCCGCAGAATCATCCGGGCGGAATGGCGGCCAGCGGCCTGTCCACCACCGATGCCGTGCGTACGGAACTGTTCGGCGGCCTTACCGCCGAGTTCATCGCCGGCGTCCGCGATCACTATCGCAAGGAACTTGCCAGCCAGCCGCAAGAACTGGCGCTCACCAAGGATGGCTGGTTCTATGAGCCCTCGGTGGCCGAACTCGTCTTCACACGGTTGATCGAAAAGGAGTCCGGCAGACTGCAATGGCTGCGCCGGCATCATCTGATTGACGCCGCCGTCACTGGCCGCAAGGTCAGCAGCGCCGAACTGGAATCGGACAACGGCGCGCGCGTCAAGATCACCGCGCGCACGTTTATCGACGGCACCTACGAGGGCGACCTCGCCGCGGCCGCCAAAGTGCCGTACCGCGTGGGTCGCGAAAGCAAGGCCGAATACGGCGAACCCTTCGCCGGCATCCACTACATGAACTGGCGGACCGGACAGCAGATCCTCACGCCCGACACCGGCGAAGCTTCGCCGGCCATCCAGGCCTTCTGCGCCCGCTGCATCTACACCGATGACCCGGCCCAGCGCGTGGCCATCGAAAAGCCCGCCACCTACGACGCCCACCTGCAGGACTACCTGCCGCTGCTCGATGACTTCGCATCCGGCCGTGTGAAGCGCTGGGGTTGGGGCACGCGGCTGCCGAAGCGCAAGTACCAGATGAACGGCAACATTGAAGCCATGACCAGCGCGAACCTGCCCGGGGCAAGCTGGACCTGGCCTGAAGCCGGCCACCATCATCGCGCGCGGCTGGCCGCGTTTCATGTTGATCACGTCGCCGGCCTGATATGGTTTCTGCAGCACGACGAGCGCGTGCCCAGCGCCATTCGCACGCACATGGCGCCGCTCGGGCTACACAAACAGGAGTTCCGGGACAGCGACCATTGGCCGTGGCAGATCTACGTTCGTCAGGGGCGCCGCATCGAAGGCCGCGCCCTAGTCACGCAGCACAACTTTACGGTGGACCCTCGCACGAAGCGCACGCCGAAGGTCGCCCATCCCATTGCCATCGGCGAGCATTCCTTCGATGTCCACCCCTGCCACGACCGGCGCTACGCGGTCGACGGTTTCATGGAAGGCGTGCTGTGGTATCCGAAGAAAGCTTTCGGACCCGCACAGCCCGGGCAGGTGCCCTACGGGGCGATGCTGCCGAAGAAGCTCGACAACCTGATGGTGCCGGTAGCGCTATCGTGCACGCATGTGGCGATGTCGGTGCTGCGCATGGAGCCCGTCTGGATGACGCTGGGCCAGATCGCGGGCAAAGCCGCGGCCGTCGCGCAGCAGGCCCGCACCACGGTGGCCGACATCGACCCAGATCCCTTGCCGCGCAGTCTGCGGATCCAGATCGACCCTTATCCCTCCGCTTGAAGTTTCACTCCCAGGGGCTGTCCTTGACGAACTGCGCATGGGCGGCCACAGGCAGACGAGTCCGGAAGTGCTTACGATAAGCCGCGATCCAATCCGTAGCGATCTCCCGCTGCGCCGTAGCCACGTCCATCTTTCCCTCGCAAACCAGCGTGCGCAGATGATCCTCCAAGGCGTCCTTCACGCGCGACGTCCAGACGCCATCGGCATAGGGCACCGGCCACAAGTTCTCGATAGCCGTGGTGCCCCCCAGCGCTGGGCTGATCAGGTAGTCCACCTCATACGCGCCGGGCTTGGGATTGGCGATGCGGTATTGCTGAAACACGCGCTGCGCCAGGTCCGCGGGCACCATGCGGCCTTCATCCTCCAAGGGCACGCGGCACACCTGCTGCGAGGAGAGAAACCGCACGGCACCCGGAGTCAGACGGCGGTCGGGCAACGGTCCCGCGGTTCCAACATTGCTGCCGCTCACCCACAACAGTAGCGCGAACGGCACCAGCACCGCACTGGCCGATGCCGCTAACAATGCCGGACGCCACCACGCCAATCGCGGCCGTGCCGGTTGTTCCGCCGCAATAGCGGCCTTTAGTTTGGCTGTCGGCCCCTCGGCCGGAATCGCAGGCAGCCAATCTGCCGCCCCCGCCCGCACGGACATGTAGTCGCCGATGGCCTGCTCCAGCCGCATCTGCCGCGCGCGGCAATCCCAACAATGCCGCACATGGCGAGACACGTCCGCGGCGCGCGGCTCTTCCAACTCGCCGTCCAGTGCCAGCAGCAGTTCCTCGTCCGGAATGTGCGGATCCAGGTGCATCATGAACCTCTAGGCCGACCGCATCATCTCATCCCACGATACTTCGCGGCGCGTCTCAATGGCCATGCGCCCCAGGATCGCACTGAGCGTGCTTTCCACAGCGGTCTTCGTCATGTCGTAGGACTCACCGGCCAGGATTCCCTTGAAGAACGCCAGCGTGGCTTCGCCCGTGATGTCGGCCTTCGATTCTTCCTTCTCCACTAGGCTGGTGTCGCGCAGATCATCGGCCGTCTTGTAGCGGACGTCCGGCGTCATGCCATGCAACTTCATATAGCTGCGCGAGGTTTCCAGCATGCCCTTGGCACCGAAGAACTGTTCCTTCACGTCGCGGAAGCCGGCCGTATGTTTGATGGAGATCAGCCAGCCTTCCAACCCGTCGCCGTACTCGTAGATGATGTCGTGATGATCGGTGTTCCAGTCGCCGTAGGGGATGGGGAAGCGGAGGCCGCCGCGGCCCACCGCACGCAGTGGATGCCGGTCGTTGGCGAACCAGTTGATGGTGTCTATACCGTGGCAATCCTGCTCGACGATGGGCCCGCCGGACAGCTTCGTCCAACTGCCCCAACGGCGCACCTGCTGCTCTTCTTTCGGCAGATCGCCATACTGTCCCAAATCGCCGGTGGGAGCGAGATAGCCGAGCACCCAATAGCTCATCATCAGCTTCATGTCGCCGATCTTGCCGGTGGTCAGATAGCCGCGGGCCTTGAGGTACTGCGAACTAAAGCGCTGTTGGAAGCCGAACTGGATGCGTTTCGATGGATCGCGCCGCTCCCAGGCCTTGAGGATGCGCTTACAACCCGCCACGTCGGCGCCGGCGGGCTTCTCGCAGTAGATGTGCTTCTTGGCCTGCACGGCCGCTTCGAAGTGCTCCGGATGCAGGTAGACGGGAGTGGCGATCAGCACCGCATCGACGTTCGGGTCAGCCAGCAGCTTCCGGTAATCGCGATACACGGCGGCCTTGTCGCCTCCGGGAACCTTAGTCTTGGCGGCATCGATGCGGTCGCCGTAACGGTCGCAGATGGCCGTGAGGCGGGCGTTGGAGTCCTTCGCCATGAGGGTTCCCACGTACTGCCCGCGCCCTCCGGTGCCGATGATGCCAAAGCGTACGGCGGAGTTCGCCTGATAGCCGAAGGCAGCGGCGGAACTCAGAATCAACGGGGCGTTCTTTACGATGGTACGGCGTTCCATGCCTGGATCTCCTTGTGTTTATATTCCGGCGGATGGTGCTTTGTTCACTCTATTTTCCGGCTGCGTGGCACGGGCCACCTTTGTCAGGGTACGGCTGAGGCTGGCCGCGACGGCACCCAACGAGATGTCGAGCACGGTGGCAATCTCGCGATAGCGGAGCCCTTCGGCGCGCAGTTGGAGGCATTGGCGGTCCATCTCCGAAAGAGCCGCGATGACGCCGCGGACGGCGCGCTCCTGCTGGCTGCTGACGACGCGCTGTTCGGGGTTGGCGGACGGGTCGACGGCGGCGGCGATGGCATCGCTGGAGACTTCAGCCGACGCGCCGGCCTGCTGGATGCGCTTCAATGCCAGGTTGCGGGCGACGCGAAACACCCAGGCGCGCAGGTTGTCGCGGGGCTTGGCTTCGCACAGGTGGCGGAACAGGGCGATGAACGCATCTTGGGCTATATCCTCACCATCGCCGGCAGGCAGACCGAGGCTGTGCAGATAACGAAGCAGCGGGCCGCGCAATTCGCCGAACAGCGCGACCACCTCGTCCTGAACGGGCTTGGCGGCCGGTTCATCGGGCCGGCTGACAAGGCGGGCGATCTGCGTCCAGGTGTTGTGGGACATCGTTCTCGGAAACGGGCTGGACCGAGGCACGATTTTAGCAACAAGATGCCTTGAAAAAAAGCCTGAACAGAACAGCGGCTCACGGAATATCTCTTTATGGCCTGTTCTGATTGGCGCCCTGCGCGCCTGCTGTTGCCGCTTCTGCTGCTTCCCGCCTTCCTGCTTCCGCTGGCCGGACAGAATGCTCCCGGAGATCTGACGGTGGAGGTGAAAGACGAGTCCGGCGCGGGAGTTCCGGACGCCCGCGGGTTGATGGAAAGTCTGACCACCAGTCTGCGCCGGTCCTTCACTACCGATACACAGGGTACTGCCTCGCTTCGCAGCCTGCCGGTGGGACAGTACCGGCTGCGCATCACCAAGGATGGCTTCACGTCGCATGCCGCCACGATTGCGGTGACGGAGCAGGCGATGCCGGCGATTGCGGTGACGCTGCAGTTGGGCGCATCGGCCTATGCCGTCTCTGTGGTGGGAACGACGCCGCTGGGCGGGTTGGACCGGCCCCTCGATGAGATTGCCGCGCCGGTACAGGCCGCTACGGATCGCGACATCGAAGCGAGCGGCGCCTGGGATTTAGCCTCCTTCCTCAACCGCCGCTTCAACAACATCTTCATCAATGAGATCCAGAACAACCCGTTCCAGTCTGATGTAAACTATCGCGGCTATACGGCATCGCCCTTGTTAGGCACGCCGCAGGGCTTGTCGGTCTACATGGACGGCGTGCGTCTGAACCAGCCATTCGGCGACGTGGTGAGTTGGGACCTGATGCCGCGCGTCGCGGTGGCGGAGATGGCGCTCATCCCGGGCTCCAATCCGCTGTTCGGCCTGAACACGCTTGGCGGGGCGCTCTCCATCCGTACCAAGGACGGCATCAGCCACCCGGGCACATCGGTGCAAGTGCAGGGCGGCAGTTTCGGCCGCAAGATGGCGGACTTCGAACACGGCGGCTCGGCAGCGAACGGTGTGAACTGGTTCCTGGCGAGCAGCCTGTTCTTTGAAGACGGCTGGCGGGAGACTTCACCGACCAACGTGCGGCAGTTCTTCGGCAGAGTGGGATCGCAGCGCGAGCGCACGTCGGTGAACCTCACGCTGGCCTACGCGAACAACGCGCTGATCGGCAACGGCCTGCAGGAACGGAACTTTCTCAATCGCGATTACAGCAGCGTATATACGAAGCCGGACGTCACGGCGAACCGGGCTCCGTTCCTGAACCTCAATGTACGCCGGAACCTGACGAGCACGGTGTCTTTCTCCGGCAATGCGTACTTCCGCTACATCCGGTCGCGGGCGTTGAATGGGGATATCAATGAAGACGCGCTGGATCAATCGGTGTACCAGCCCGGTGCGGCGGAACGCGCGGCGTTGACGGCGGCTGGCTACAGCGGCTTTCCGACCACCGGCGAGAATGCGGCCAACACGCCGTTTCCGAAGTGGCGCTGCATTGCGAACGCCCTATTAGTGGATGAGCCGGCGGAGAAGTGCAACGGGCTGCTGACCAGTTCCACCAGCCAGCAGCGCAACTACGGCGCGTCGGGCCAGGTCTCCTGGCTGACGCGTTCGGCGGGCCTCCAGAACCTGCTGACGATTGGCGGCGCCTATGACGGGAACAGCGTGGGCTTCACGCAGTTGAGTGAACTCGGGTATCTGAATCCCGACCGTTCGGTGACAGGCGTGGCGGCGTTCGGCGATGGCGTGACCGGCGGCGATGAGGACGGCGAGCCGTTCGACACGCGCGTGAACCTTTCTGGGCGCATCCACAGCGGCAGTTTCTATGCCACCGACACGGTGACGAGCGGCAAGCTGAGCCTGACGCTTTCGGGGCGCTTCAACCGGACCACCATTGACAATCTGGACCGCATTCTCCCGCAGGCCGGTACAGGCTCGCTCACGGGCAAGCATTCGTTCCAGCGTTTCAATCCGGCCGTTGGCGCGACGTACCGGGTGGCGGCGCTGGTCAGCCTGTACGGCAGCTATACCGAAGGCAGCCGCGCGCCGACCTCCATTGAACTTGGCTGTGCCGACCCCAACGCGCCGTGCAAGCTGCCGAATGCGATGGCGAGCGACCCGCCGCTGGAACAGGTTCGGACGCGAACGTGGGAAGCCGGTGTGCGCGGTGCCGGCGAAGGATCGCTACGCTGGAGTGCTGGCTTCTTCCATGCCACTAACCATGACGACATCCTGTTCGTAGCGTCGGAGCAGACGGGCTTCGGCTACTTCAAGAATTTCGAGAAGACGCGCCGCCAGGGGTTTGAACTCGATGCGAACTACCGGGTGGGGCGCGTGACTCTGGGCGGTGGATACACGTTCCTGGACCCGACGTTTCAAAGCGAGGAAGAAGTGAACGGCACCGGCAACAGCAGCAATGAAGAGGCCCAGGATGGGGTGCCGGGCACGGAGGGCACCATCGAGATTCAGGCGGGCGACCGCATTCCGCTGATGCCGCGTCACATGGCGAAGGCCTATGCCGATATCCAGGCGACGTCCAAGGCGGTGATCAACCTCAGCGTTCTGGGCGTATCCCGTTCGCTGGCGCGCGGTAACGAGAACAACCAGCATGAGCCGGACGGGCGCTACTACCTGGGCGAGGGCTACTCGCCGGGCTACGCCGTGGTGAACCTGGGCGCGCGCTACCAGATCCACCGCCACCTGCAGTTCTTCGTGCAGGTAAACAACCTGTTCAACCGGCGGTACTACACGGCGGCACAGTTGGGGGCGACGGGGTTCAACGCCGCGGGCAACTTCGTGGCTCGGCCGTTCCCGGCGATCGACGGCGAGTTCCCACTGCTGGGAGACACGTTCTTCGCACCTGGAGCGCCGCGGGGGGCATGGGTGGGGTTGCGCGTGCGTTTCTGAGTCAGGCGTGCAGCACTTCTCGAATGGTGTGCGCCTGCCGTTTACTGACGATCAGTTCCAACTCATTCGTCATGGTGACGAGCCAGCGCTGGCTGGATAGGGAACTGAGTTTGCGAATATGGTCGAGGTTGATGAGGGCGCCGCGATGGATGCGGCGAAACGCTGTTCCTTCCAGCCGCGCGGTGAGTTGCTGTAGCGTCTGCGTGGCCAGGAACCGCTTCTGGGTGGTGAGGATCCACACCAGTTCTCCTTCGGCGCGAAAGGCGACCACGTCTTCCAGGTCGAGCAGGAAGTACTCCTCGCCTTTCTTGCCGACGATGCGGCGGCGTCCGGCGAGCCCGGTTGCGGCGTCGACGGTTTTGGCCAGGCTTTCGGCCCGTTCCAGGCCATGGGCACCGGCAGCCCGCACGCGCTCGACGGCGGCGCGGAGGCGGTCCTGACGGATGGGCTTCAGTAGATAGTCGGCGGCACCAACCTCGAAAGCGCGCAGGGCGTGCTGGTCATAGGCCGTAACAAAGACGATGGCAGGCGGCAGCGCGGAGAGGCGGCGAACTACCTCGAAACCATCGCCGGCGGGCATCTGCACGTCCAGGAAGACGAGGTCGGGACGGAGGCTGCCGATGAGTTCGGTGGCCGTACGGCCGTTGTCGGCATCTCCAATGACCTGGATGCCAGGCACTTCGGCTAATTCTTCGCGAAGGATGTGGCGGGCGATGGGCTCGTCATCCACCACCAGCGTTCGCAAGACAGATCCCTGCACGTACTCTGTTCTACTGCGACTTGGGCGGCGCACCTAGGAGGAACTGACCAGCGGACTGTGCGGCGCGGTGAGCGGGCACGGGATGGCGGTAGGCGGCGGGCGTGCGGTTAGCTTCAAAGCGGTCAACCGTCGGCGCTGGAGGGGCCGGGTAGAAGCGCCTGTCGCAGTCATGACTCGCCGGGCTTCGGCGAACCGGCGCCGCACCGCGAAGAATGGCGGCCCTAGCATACCGGGGGGCGAGGTCGACCGTAGTGGCGGGAACCATCGACAAGCCGGGTAGTGCGGGTGATTCGAGATTTTCAAGTATAACTAAGTAAGATGATCGGACCACTCCTCCGGCGGCTCCGGACAGTCACCTGCCTGCTCGTCACCTTCGCAACCGCCGCCTTCGCGAAACTCGAATACGGACGCGACGTGCGCCCGATCCTCGCCGAGAATTGCTTCCATTGCCACGGGCAGGATAGTTCCAAACGCATGGCCGGCCTCCGGCTGGATACGGTTGCAGGCGCAACTGCCCTGAGAAACGGTAAGGCGGCCCTGGTTCCAGGCAAGCCTCAGGAAAGCGGGATCTATCTGCGGATTACGGCCGAGCAGAAGGCGCTGCGGATGCCGCCAGTGCACTCCAACCGCACCCTCACCGAAGTGCAGATCGCCACACTCAAACAGTGGATCGCCGAAGGTGGGGAATACTCGCGCCACTGGGCCTTCGTGCCTCCAACAAGACCCGCCGCTCCACAAACGCCGTGGGGCAAGCAGCCCTTTGATGGCTTCGTTTGGCAGAAACTACGGGCAGAGAAACTGCAGCCGCAGAAGGAAGTGGCCGCCCGCACCTGGCTTCGGCGGGCTGCTCTGGACCTTACTGGCCTGCCGCCGACGCCCGCCGAGTTGGATGGTTTCGAGAGAGATGCCGCAAGGCGAGGAGACGCTGCGTACGAAGCCGCCGCTGACCGGCTGCTGGCAACGCCAGCGTACGGAGAACGCATGGCCATGGAGTGGCTGGACGTTGCCCGCTACGCCGATACGCACGGCTTCAATAACGACGCTTCCCGCTCCATGTGGCGCTGGCGCGATTGGGTGATCGACGCCTTCAACGGCAACATGCCGTACGACCGGTTCCTGACCGAACAGTTGGCCGGCGACCTGCTGCCGAAGCCCACGCTCGATCAGCGCATCGCCACCGGCTACGGCCGTAATCACGTGATTAACTCCGAAGGCGGCATCATCGATGAGGAATATCGCGTGGAGTACGTGGCTGACCGTGTCCGCACGCTGGGCATGTCCTGGTTGGGGCTGACGCTGGAATGCGCGCGCTGCCATGACCATAAGTACGATCCCGTGACGCAGAAGGACTACTATCGCTTCTACGCCTTCTTCAACAACGTTCCGGAGATCGGCGAAGATGGGCGAGTGGCCAACGCCGTGCCCTTCCTGCCTGCGCCCACCAAGGAGCAGCAGAAGAGGTTCGCGGAGTTGGAAGCACGCATGGCGGCGCTACAAAGCAAGCTCCAGGAGGAGGAGCGGTCGTATCGTTGGAAAGCCTCACATCAGGCCCGCGTTACAGCCATGGCGGCCGCAGCCAAACCGCCGGGGGAGACGGTGCTGCATCTCCCGTGCGAGGCGGCCGGCACTCCGGAAGGCATCGCGCTGGTGCCCGGCATCGGCACTGCCTGCCGTTTGGAGAAGCCCACGGACAACACCATGCTTGGGCCGATGCCCATCTCCCGCCGCCAGCCGCTGACCTTCAGCCTCTGGCTCCGTCCGACGGCTGCTGATCGTGACGCGCCGCTGCTCTCGGCCAGTGACTATTCGCACAACCGGGCAGCCACGGTCTTCGGCAGCGGTATCGACATCCGGCTGGTGGATGGCGAACTCGAACTGCGTTTCGGCGATCGCTTCCCGGCGTACTCGATGCGCGTGCGCTCCAGTGGCGCCCGCGTCACTGCCGGCGAATGGCATCACGTCGCACTGACGTATGCCGGCGCGTCGCCTAAAGACAACCGCGCCCAAGCCAGTTGGGTACGTATGTTCGCCGATGGCCGTGAGGTGCCGGTCACCATCCTTAACGACGGCGCGGGCCTGCCCGAAGCGAAGAACGACAAGCCGGCGCAACGGCGCTTCCGTATCGGCTGGGATAACTATCCGCAAGGCAACCGCTACGCCGGGGAGTTGGATGAAGTGGCGGCGTGGTCGAAGCAACTTACGCCGGCCGATATCCGCGCCGTGTTTGAAGCCTATGCGCTGCCCTATACATTGAAGAATCCCAATCATCCGTGGCTGCGCCAGGCCGCACTGCGCGCCACCAACAAGCGATTCGCCCAAACCGAGAAGGCGCTCGAGCAAACGCAAGCCGAGTGGCTCGCCCTGCGCCGTGAGACTCCCACCGTTATGGTCATGGAAGAGATGGCGCCCGGCCGCACCACGCATGTGCTGCAGCGCGGCGCCTATAACGCGCCCGGTGAGAAGGTGGAACCCGGTGTTCCCGAGGCTCTGTTGGGCGCATGGCCAGCCGGAGCGCCGCGCAATCGTCTGGGGTTGGCACAGTGGCTCACCAGCCCCAATCATCCCCTTACGGCCCGCGTGGTGGTGAACCGCTTCTGGCAGCAGTTGTTCGGGCAGGGTCTGGTACGCACCAGCGAGAATCTAGGGTTGCAAGGCGAATCGCCGACGCATCCTGAGGTGCTGGACTGGCTCTCGCGCGAGTTCATTGACTCGGGCTGGAACGTGAAAGGCCTGCTGCGGCGTTTAGTGCTGTCGGCAACGTATCGTCAGGATTCCGCTGCGCCGCCGAACCTGATCGCCCGCGATCCCGCCAATCTGCTGCTGGCGCGCGGACCGCGTTTCCGGTTGCCCGCGGAGCTCATCCGGGACCAGGCTTTGGCAGTGGCCGGGCTGTTAAGCCAGCGCGTTGGCGGTCCCAGCGTCTATCCCTACCAGCCGCCCGACCTCTACAAAGGCATCGTAGTTGCCGCGGACTACCCCGGCACCAGTTGGACCGAAAGCAAGGACGCCGATCGCCATCGCCGTAGCCTGTACACATTCTGGAAGCGCACGGTGCCGCATCCCACCATGGCGGTATTCGATGCACCGGATCGCGAGTTCTGCATTGTGCGCCGTTCCACTACGAACACGCCGCTGCAAGCGCTGACGCTGCTGAATGACCCCATCTATCTCGAAGCCGCCCGGCGCTTCGCGGAACGCATGGTGGAGCAAGGCGGGCCGACGCCGGAGAGCCGGCTGGCTTTCGGCTTCCGGCTTGCCACGGGCCGCGCTCCGGACGAAGACGAATTGCACTTGCTGAGTAAGGCATGGAACCAGATGGCTGCCTCCTATGAGGCCGACCAGCAAAAGGCCTCGGCACTGGTCAGCGGCAAAGCTTCCGCCAGTGAACTCGCCGCCTATACGGTTGTCGCGAATCTCATCCTGAACCTCGATGAAGTTGTGACGAAAGGTTGATGCTCATGAGTTGTGGCCGTAACCAACGCTATTCCTCGCGCCGCGAACTGCTGGCCCGCGCCGGTTATGGTCTGGGCGCCGCGGCCCTGGCCGCTCTCTGCGGCGGCACGGCTTCGGCGGAAGAAGCCAAACGCCCGTTCCCCAACTTCGCCCCGAACGCCAGGCGCGTCATCTTCCTGTTCCAATCCGGCGGGCCTTCGCACCTGGACTTGTTTGACCACAAACCGGAACTAAAGAGCCGCTTCGACCAGGACATCCCGCCCTCCGTATTCGGCGGCCAACGCGTCACGGGCATGGTGGCGCAGCAAAGCCGCTTCCCCATCGTCCCCACACGTTACAACTTCCGCCAGCACGGCCAATCGGGCATGTGGTTCAGTGACCTGCTGCCGCATACGGCCAAAGTGGCCGACGACATCTGCCTGATACGCAGCATGCATACCGAGGCCATTAATCATGACCCGGCCATCACCTTCCTGCAGACCGGAAGCCAGTTGCCCGGCCGGCCTTGCATGGGCGCATGGATCGACTATGGCTTAGGCACGGAGAACGAAAACCTGCCCGCCTTCGTGGTGCTGAACTCGCTGCCTGCGAACGGCATGCCGGACCAGGGCCTGCTGTCGCGACTCTGGGGTGCGGGCTTCCTTCCCAGCCGTCACCAGGGTGTGCAGTTCCGCAGCGGCGCCGACCCGGTGCTGCATCTTTCGAATCCCGCCGGCCTCAGCCGTGAGCAGCGCCGCACGCAGTTGGACGCGCTGGCCGCGCTGAACCGCCGCGCGTATGAACGGGCAGGAGACCCCGAAATCGAGACCCGCATCGCGCAATACGAGATGGCGTTCCGCATGCAGGCCAGCGTGCCGGAACTGGTGGACACATCGAAGGAGCCCGACCACGTATACAAGCTATACGGCGAGGCCGCGCGCCAGCCCGGATCCTTCGCGGCCAACTGCCTTCTGGCACGCCGCCTGGCGGAACGCAACGTTCGCTTCATCCAGCTTTACCACCGTGGCTGGGATCATCATGGCGGCTTGACCGAGAAGCTTCCCGCATTGGCGCGGGATACCGACCAAGCCTCCGCCGGCCTGCTGCTCGATCTCAAGCAGCGCGGCATGTTGCGCGACACGCTGGTCATCTGGGGTGGCGAGTTTGGCCGGACGGTGTATGGCCAGGGCGCCATCAAGCCTGACAGCTACGGGCGCGATCATCACGGCCGTGTTTTCTCCCTATGGATGGCGGGCGGCGGCGTGAAGCCCGGCTATGTGCACGGCGCCTCAGACGACTTTGGGTTCAACGTGGCTCAGGACGGCGTGCATGTGCACGACCTGCAAGCCACCATCCTGCACTTGCTTGGCATCGACCATACGAAACTCACCTACCGTTTCCAGGGACGGCAATTCCGTCTTACCGATGTCCATGGCAGCGTGGTGCAGTCGATCGTAGCCTGATCACGCCGATGCGAGCAGTTCCAGGTTGGGCCAGCGGAGCAGCGTAGCGCCCCACGAATAGCCGACGCCGAAGCCCACCAGCATCACCCGTTGCCCATCCTGTAGCTGCCCGCTCTGCCGCGCTTCTTTCAACGCAATCGGTATTGTCGAGGACACGGTGTTGCCGCAATCCCGCAGGAACACACAAAACTTCTCGGCCGGCAGCCGCATCTTCTTGCGAAGATGTTCCAGCATGTATTGGTTGGCCTGGTGGAAGACGAACAGATCCACGTCGGCAACGGTCAGCTTCGCTTTTTGCAGCAGACGATTGACGCAATCGGGGATCTCGCGCAGCGTAAACGTAAAGATCTCGGCGCCGTTCATGTACAGCTGCTCTTCGCTGCGCACATTGCCTTGTTCATCGCTGGTCTCCCGGCCCGTGTCCGGCCCCGGTGGCTTTCGAAAAGCCCCAGCCGGCACAATCAGGTTCCCTGCGCCTCTACCGTCGGTTCCAAAGACAAAGGGAGCGGGTATGGATCCTTCCGCTTCCGGTACGGCGGCCAGCAGCGTCGCGGCCGCGGCGTCGCCGAACAGGGTCCGCACGCTCTTATCCCGGTTGTGGATGAACTTGCTGTAGGTCTCCGCGGTGACCAGAAGAACACGCTCCGCCTGACCGGATACGATTAGGCCCTGCGCCAGACCCAGCCCGTAGACATACCCGGAACAACCCAGGTTGAAATCGAGCGCGCCGGCGCTGGTACGCATTCCTAGGCGCTGCTGGAGCGTGCAGGCCGTAGTGGGAAGAAAGTAATCAGGGCTTTGCGTGCAAAGCAGAAGGTAATCAATGCCGGTGGGATCACAGGCGCCGCTGGCAAACAGCCGCTGCGCCGCTTGCACGGCGAGATCGGAACTGCACTCCCCAGGGGCGGCAATGTGGCGCGAGCAAATCCCGGTCTTGCTCTCGATCTTGTCCATCGACCATTCCGGAAAGTCAGTCTCCAGGTCCGCGTTGGTGACCACACCTTCCGGCAGGTAGTACGCAATCTCTCGGATGGCCGCTCTCATCATTGCCTACCTCCCGGTATCGGCGAGATCTGCTATTGGCGGCCCCTCTCCACGAGGGCGGCCAAGTCCTCGGCAGTCTTGCAGGCCAGTAGTTCCTGCACACTCACCGCCGCTCCGTAGCTGTCGTCCACCATGGCAATGAACGTGACAAAGGCTAGGGAATCCCAGCCTTCCACGGTCGACAATTGCGTGTCGCCATCGAGGGCATGGGGTTCGGACAGCACTTCCTCAACCCGTTGGAAAAATTCTGTGCGGTCAATCGCGGTCGTCATGGCAAGATCCTTTCTACCGGCGGAGTGGAACGGAGCCATCTCCTGTATAGGAAGTGCCGGAACACCAGGAAGCCTCTCAGGAATTTGTTCCCAGCGGCAGCACCGGCTGATTGTGCTGAGAATTGTTCCCACCACGCGCCACCAATTTGGTGCAAGCGTATGACCACACCACCGGCGTTCGGCGCTTTCGTCATTTCGTTGGATTTTGAACTCCACTGGGGCGTCCGCGACACGGCCGCTCCGGACGGCCCATATCGCAATAACTTGCTGGGTGCGCGCAAAGCAGTGCCAGCGATGCTGGCGTTGTTCCGACAGTTCGATATTGCCGCCACCTGGGCCACAGTTGGCTTTCTGTTCGCACGCAATGAACGCGAACTGCGTGACTACTCTCCGCAACTGCGCCCTACCTACCGCAACGGCGCCCTCGACCCCTACAAAGAACCGTTGGGCCCAGACGAAGCACACGATCCGCTCCACTACGCGCCATCTCTGATCGAGCGAATCCGCGAGTGCCCGCGGCAGGAAATGGCGACGCACACCTTCTCCCACTACTACTGCATGGAAGAGGGCCAAACCCCGGAGATGTTCCGTGCCGACATGAAGGCGGCCGTGGCGATTGCCGCCGATCGCGGATTCACCCTTCGGTCCATCGTGTTGCCGCGCAACCAGTACCTGCCTGCCTACGGACAGGTGCTGCGGGACTGCGGCATAACCATCTACCGTGGCACCGAGCGCCACTGGATGTACCAGACCGGTGCAACCTCCAGCCAGCGAACGCCGTGGCGGCGCGCCGCCCGCATCACCGATAACTACGTGGACCTGTCCGGGCCGAACGCGACGCCGTGGAGTGCCATCCAGCAGCCGGACGGGATGTGGAACGTTCCGTCCAGCCGCATCCTGCGTCCTTATTCGCAGCGGCTGGCCCGGTTGGAGCCGCTGCGCTTGCGGCGCATTGCCAACGCCATGACCTATGCGGCCGCGCATCAGCAGATTTTCCATCTGGACTGGCATCCTCATAACTTCGGCGTGAATCTGGAGGAGAATCTCGCGTTCCTACGCCAGCTTCTGTCGCACTACCGAAGCCTCCGCGAGCGATACGGTATGCAGTCCTTGTCAATGGCAGAGGTTGCCGACCGTGCCGCGGGCAAGCGCACAGAACCTGCCCCACCCCGCATGAGGGCCGTCGACGCCGTGCCGTAAGTACAGCCATGCAGATCCGCCCCTTCGAGACTGGCGACTTCCCGCAACTGCGAGAGTTCCTGTTGCGCGAGTTTCCCGACAGCCCACAGAAGGCCGACGATCGCTTCTTCTGGTGGCGGTTTCACCAGAACCCGATCGGCTCGTCCCTACCGCACTATCTGCTGGCTTGGGAGAATGGGCGCGTCGTCGGCCAGATTGCCGGCTTGCGCGACCGGCTCCATATCGGTGGCGAATGGCTGGAATGTGTTTGGCTGGTGGATTGGATGGTATCCCGCGAGCATCGGGGCGGACTGGTGGGCCTGCACCTGTTTCACGAAGCGGGCCGCCTCTCTCCCCTGGCGCTGGGAGTCGGCGTGGGGCCGCACCTGGTGTCCACTTATAAGGCGATGCGCTGGCAACGCCGGGCGGTGGCAGGCACCTATTTTTCGATTCGGCGCCCGGCCAGCCTTCTCAAACTCACTCCCGAGCCGCAGGATGGCGTGTTGCCGAAGTTGTTACCGCTGGCAGCACCGCTGTTCGGCGCTCTACAATACACCGGCGCGTGGCTGCGGCGCGATCCGGGGATAGCCATCGAAAGCTGGGATGTCTTCCCAAACGAGGTGGACAGCCTGCTCGCGGACTTGCTGCCCGTTAGCGGCATCGCTCCCTTCCGCTCCGCCGCCTTGCTGAACTGGAAGTTCCGCGGACGTCCCGCGGGCAGACATTTTCTGCTGGGCGCGCGACGCTCGGGGGCCCTGCTCGGCTATGCGGCAGTCAAGTTGATGCGCCGCGGCGAGGCACGGTGGGCGGAACTGGTGGATCTGGTTGCGCCGCCACAGGAACCGGCGGTATTCCATTCCCTGCTTGCCGAAACCGTGCGGCGGTCAGGAAAGGACTTCGTACGCTTCCGTTGCTCGCACCACAGCCAGACCACGCACCTGGGCAGGCCCTTCTGGATCCGGCACAACCGCGATGTGGTCGACGATGTCTTCTATTCGGCAAAAGACGCCGGCGTGTCACAGCAGCTGGCGCAAGCAGAATGGGACCTGACCTCGTTGGTTTCCGATCGTACCGATCATGGGCGCGATGAGTGGGAGTGAGAATCGCGCCCTGATGGTTTGCTAGGCTGAAAATACATCTTCGTTCATGCCTGTTTACCGTTCCCGTACCACCACCCATGGCCGCAATATGGCCGGCGCCCGTAGCCTTTGGAGGGCCACGGGTATGCAAGACGGCGACTTCGACAAGCCCATCATCGCCATCGCCAACTCGTTCACCCAGTTCGTCCCGGGCCACGTCCATCTCAAGGACCTCGGCCAGATGGTGGCGCGGGAAATCGAGAAATCCGGCGGCGTTGCCAAGGAGTTCAACACCATTGCGGTCGATGACGGCATCGCCATGGGTCACGGCGGCATGCTCTACAGCCTGCCCTCGCGCGAACTCATCGCCGACGCGGTCGAGTACATGGTGAACGCCCATTGTGCCGACGCTCTGGTCTGCATCTCCAACTGCGACAAGATCACGCCCGGAATGCTGATGGCAGCCCTGCGGCTGAATATCCCCACCATCTTCGTTTCCGGCGGTCCCATGGAAGCCGGCAAGGTCCGCCAGGGCGACTTGGTGCAGGCCATCGACCTGGTCGACGCCATGATTGCCGCCGCCAACCCGAACGTCACCGACGAGCAGACCATGGAGATGGAGCGCTCGGCCTGCCCCACTTGCGGTTCCTGCTCCGGCATGTTCACCGCGAACTCCATGAACTGCCTGACCGAGGCCATCGGCCTGGCACTGCCCGGCAACGGCACGCTGCTGGCCACGCACAGCGACCGCAAGGAACTATTCCTTCAGGCAGGCCGGCGCATTGTCGACCTGGCCAAGCGCTACTACGAGCAGGACGACGCTACGGTGCTGCCGCGCGCCATCGCCACCTTCGCTGCATTTGAAAACGCCATGGCATTGGACATCGCCATGGGCGGGTCGACCAACACCATCCTCCACCTGCTGGCCGCCGCGCAGGAAGGGGAGGTGCCCTTCACCATGACCGACATCGACCGCATGTCCCGCAAGGTGCCGCATCTGTGCAAAGTGGCGCCCTCCTCGCATGACGTGCACGTGGAAGATGTACACCGCGCCGGCGGCGTGATGGCGATTCTGGCGGAACTGGACCGAGCCGGGCTCATCCATCGCGACGTGCCCACCGTGCATGCCCCT
>JAEUQF010000328.1 GCA_016789745.1 Bryobacterales bacterium | reverse complement strand
CTGCATGGCCTGCTCCAGTTCCTCCTGTGCCCCCACCGGCAGCGCCTCCACCCGCCCAATCACCGACAACCGCACGTTATTCCGCATCAGCCGCGGCAGTTCCGCCTTCAGGTAGTACCGCAACAGCCGCCACAGCGTGTCCACTTCGGTCCGCGGCCGCTTCCAATTCTCGACGCTAAACGCATACAACGTCAGGTACTTCACCCCAAGCCGCCCGCAGGTTTCCACCACCGTGCGCACCGGCTCCACCCCAGCCTTGTGTCCAGCCACCCGGGGCAGGCTACGCGCTTTCGCCCACCGCCCGTTGCCATCCATAATCACCGCCACGTGCACCGGTATCCGTTCGGCATCCAGGGTTGTCGCCAGCCGCCATTCTTCGCTTCCTGGCTCCAGCACGGCAAAGAGGTCTTGCATGCGTAATTTCTTATAGTAACGCGCAGGATTGGGGCTGGGGGTGGGGAATTGGCGGGAAAACGCGGTGGGGCACGATTGCCCCACCCTGCGTTATTTGCCCCAGGCCTTTCCACCCCGTATCCGTATTGTTTTCAAACATTTGCGTTTGGCCCTCCGTCTGCACTATTCCGTGGCGTATGAACTTTGAAGAGGCTCCACTCCTGGTGATCTGGGAAACAACCCAGGCGTGCGATTTGGCTTGCGTTCACTGTCGAGCCTGCGCCAATCCGGCGCGTAATCCGGCCGAACTCTCCACCGAGCAGGCGAAGCGGATGATCGACATGGTTCGATCGTTTGGGGACAGAACCATGCTGGTTTTCACCGGCGGCGACCCCCTCAAACGTGTCGATCTCTATGATCAAATCCGCTATGCAGTCGGTTCCGGAATCCGCACGAACGTAACGCCATCCGCTACGCCGCTGTTGACCACCCAGGTTATCGACGATTTCCAGGCGCTCGGCATTAACCGAATGGCGATCAGTCTGGACGGAGCCGATGCCGAGACGCATGACCGCTTCCGCCAGGTTCCCGGTACATTCGACCGGGCCATGACGGCTCTGCGCCATGCGAAGGAAATCGGCCTGGACACCCAGCTACAGACCACAGTGACGCGTCTCAATATGCATCAGCTACCGCAGATTGCCGAGCGCGTTGCCGAAATCAATGGCCGGATGTGGAGCCTCTTCTTCCTGATCGTTACGGGCCGGGCCCAGGCCGAGCAGGATCTCACGGCGGAAGAATATGAGCAGGTGTTTGGCACCCTCTATGACCTCTCCAAGGTGATGCCGTTTGAGATCAAGACGACCGAGGGTATGCATTACCGGCGCTACGTGGCGCGCAGGCTTGCGCAAGAGCATGGCCCCGATGCCGCACACACTCGGGAAGTCATGTACCGGACAGCGGGCGTCAGCGATGGACGCGGCTTTGTCTTCGTCTCTCACACCGGTGAAATTTATCCTTCCGGTTTCTTACCGTTATCGGCCGGCAATGTGAAGCGGGACTCGCTGGTGGACGTCTACCGGAATTCTCCTCTCTTCCGCAGCCTGCGCGACACGTCGCAACGTGGCGGCAAATGTGGCGATTGTGAGTACACAAAGCTTTGCGGCGGGTCTCGAGCCCGGGCCTATGCCCTCACCGGCGATTATCTGGCCCAGGATCCCCGCTGCGTCTATATCCCAGCCCGGTCGATAGCGAAAGCTGAACCCGCGCTGGTTGGTGCGTGAGTTGTGCGTTCGTTGAGAGAGTCTCCTCTTGTTGGTTCGCGAGAATCGAAACCTCCATTGCGGTGATACGCTCCCCGCAATCATCCGGGAGTTCAGGACCCCAGCCTGAACTCCCCTTTTTTGCTCACCTCTCCCCACCCTGTGCTACATTCCCCAGTAGTTCCCCCTACGCATGACCCCGGAACGCTGGCGCGCCGCTGATGACCTCTTCCAACAAGCCGCCGACCTGCCCCACTCGGAACGTTCCGCCTTTCTCGACCAGCACTGCCCTGATCCCGACCTGCGCCGCGACGTCGAGATCCTGCTCGATTCCCTGAAAACCGGCGATGTCACCGCCGCCGCCAACGCCGTGAAACTCGCCACAGACGCCTGGGCCCGGGAACAACCCTCGCTGGGTGTTGGGGCGATGGTAGGCCCCTACAAACTCGCGGCGCTCATTGGGCAGGGCGGCATGGGTGCCGTCTACCGTGCCACCCGCGAAGACGACGAATTCCACAAGCAGGTGGCCGTCAAAGTAGTGAAGCGCGACATGGGCACCGTCGCCATCCTCCAGCGCTTTCGCACCGAACGCCAGATCCTGGCTACGCTGGAACACCCCGGCATCGCCCGCCTCCTGGACGGCGGCACGGCGCAGGGTATCCCGTTCTTTGTCATGGAGTTCGTCGACGGCAAGGCCATCACCAGCTACTGCCGCGACCGCAACCTGAGCCCACCAGACCGCGTGCGCCTCTTCCTTCAGGTATGCGATGCCGTGCAGTACGCCCATCGCAACCTCGTCGTCCATCGCGACCTGAAACCCGGCAACATCCTGGTCAACGAGTCGGGCAGCGTCAAATTACTCGATTTCGGCATCGCCAAAGTCCTCACCCCAGACCTCGGTGTCGAAAGCAGCCAAACCGTCGGACTGCGCCTTTTCACCCCAGACTACGCCAGCCCCGAACAGGTGCGCGGCGAGACCGTCGGTACCACCGCCGACATCTACTCGCTCGGCACCGTTCTCTACGAACTCCTCAGCGGCCAGCGGGCGCACCGCATCACCACCTACACACCGCTCGAGATTGTCGAAGTCATCTGCCGGCGCGATCCGGTGCCGCTCAGCCAGGCCGCGCCTCCCCCGTTCCGCTCCGCCGTTGCCGGCGACCTCGAAACCATCGTCGCCAAGGCCATGGACAAGGACCCGGCCCGGCGCTATGCCTCCGTGGACCTGCTGCGCCTGGACCTGGAGAACTACCTCGAAGGCCGCCCTATCTCCGCACGCCCGCCGGCACTCCTCTACCTTGCCGGCAAGTTCATCCGCCGCCACCGCATCAGCGTCGCCGTAGCGGGCGTATCCGCCGCCGCGCTCGTCCTGACCGCCGCCTTCGCCCTCTACCAGGCCACACAGGCGCGCGATCGTTTCCAGCAGGTGCGGCGCATGGCCCGTACCATGTTGTTCGAGTTCCACGATGAGCTGGACCGCGTCCCGGGCAATACCAAGGCGAAAGCACTGCTGGTCAGCACGGCACGCGAGTATCTGGACAACCTCTCGCGTTCGGCGGGCCGTGACCGCGAACTGATCGCCGAACTGGCCGAAGCCTACGAAAAGCTCGCACAAGTGCAAGGCGGCACCTCCGACGTCAACTTGGGCAACCGCATCGCCGCGCTCGACAGCCGCCGCAGAGCACTCGATCTGCGCCTCAGGATCGCCGGCACCGCCGCGAGAAGCGATTCCGGCATGATCGACGTCGCCGCCCGCCTCGCCAACGACCTTCGCGACCTGGGCCGCATCCAGGAGTCAGTCGCTGCCGGCCGCCATGCCGTAGACTTGGCCATCCGCTACCTCCCGCGATCCGCCGCGTATCGCAATAACTTATCCACCGCACACGCCTTCTACGCCCGCGCCCTGCAGGATAACGGGCAGCTTTCCGAAGCGCTGATGGAGTACGAACGCGCCGAACAGGCGCTGGTGGCCTGGGGCGATCCCCCGCTCCGCAACCTGCTGTCCGTGCAGCAGGACCGCGCCGATCTGCTCCACACCGCCGGCCGCGTCGAAGAGGCCGTGGCCCTGCTCTCGGAAGTGGAACGCAAGCTTACCACCATGATCGACGGCACCGTCGAGGAGCGCGTCCGCTTGCGGCTGGAGCGCCTCCGGAATCTCACCCGCGTGATGCTGGCCGAAATGTACTATGACCCCTTCACCGCCAGCCTGAACCAGCCAGCCGAAGCCATGCGCTATCGCAACCTGGTGAGTGCCAGTTGGCGCCACTTGCAGTCCCTGGACCCCCATGACAGCATGGCGAAACTTAACATGGCCATCTGCGACTCTGAATCGGCCCTGACCCAGATCCTGCTTGACCCGGCAGACGCCGAACACCGCGCCCGCGGCGCCTATTCGATATTCGTGACCCTGGACGGCGGCGCGCCCAACGACACGCACACAACGCCCCGCCGCGCCCGTGCCCAGACGCGTCTCGGCGTGGTTCTCTCGGCCAACAACAGACTACCTGAGGCGCTGCCTCTGCTGCGCGAGTCGGTGGCCACACAGCGGGCGCTGGCCGCCCGGCAACCCGACAACCTGCGCTTCGCCGGGTCGCTGGTCTGGACCCTCACCGCACTCGCCGAAGCCGAACGCAAGGCAGGCAATCCCGATGCCGCGGGCCGGTTATCGGAGGAAGCCATCACCCTGGCGCCTCGCCTGGCAAGCAGCCTTGACGTCGGCGAGCGCCGCTACGCCGAAAAGGCCTACCGCGACCGCGCTGCCGCGGATCCTCCGAATCGCTGCCAGTGGCTGTCGAAAGCGAAAGCGTTATGGGAAGACGCGGCGCTCCTCAAGACCCCGTGGCTCGAAGCACGCCGCACAGAGTACGGCACTTGCCCGTAGCGGGAACCCTACTGCTGCTGCGCGGGAACAGCCGCCTTCGGCGCCTCCACGTTGCCCGCCACCTTCTCCAACTGCGCCAACTGCCCCTTCACCGTAGCCACATCCGGGGCGTTCGCCGGCAGCATGCCCAGATACCCCTTGAGGTGCTCGATCGCACCCGGCACATCGTTCTTCTGCGCCAGGATAATGCCCAGCACGTGATGCATCTTGGCGATCTTCTTCCCGCCTTCCGATTTCAGCCCGTCGCGCGCGCTCTTCTCCGCCGCCTCCAGGTTCTGCGTGTTCAGATTGGCCACGGCATTGTAGAAGTACGCCTGCGGGTAGTCGTAAGGATTCAGCTTGATCGCCTTCCCGCTCAACTCCGCGCATTCCTTCCATTTGTTTTCCCGCGCATACATCAACGCCATCTGCACGTAAGGCTGCACCAGCTTGCCGTCGGCCTCCAAAGCCTTGCCATACGCCGCGCGGGCATCCTCGGCGTGATTCTGCATCTCATGCACACGCCCCAGGTCCGACCAGGCGTTAGCATACTTCGGATACACCGTCACGGCCTTCTCCAATTCCTTCTGCGCTTCCGGCAGCTTGTTCTTCTTTGCCAGTTCGCGCCCCTTCTCAAAGGCCTTCTTCGCATCCTTCGGCGCCGCCAGGGACGTGGCACTCAGCGTCAGCCCTTCCACGTTCGCCAATCGCCGCAAAATGATGGTGCCGACATCCGGGTTGTCCATGAACCGGCGCCCGCTCAGGTTCACCAGCTCGGAACGGAAACCAGGCAGCACCGCCCGCAGTTCGCAGCCCATCAGGTCGCGTTCGCGGATGCCGCCCATCGAATTCATACCGCCCATGCCGCCCATGCCCGAGCGGCCCGCGGCGCCCGGAAAGCTATCCGGCCCACCGCTTACGCTGGCATCGGCCAACATGCCTTGGTTCTGGCCCAACTGGAAGCTGAAGCGGCCCTTGGAATCGGTGTAGCCTTCCGGCCGCGGATTGCCGCCGCAGATGCGCTCAATCGTTACCGGCTCGGGCGGCGCCGTGCCGTCTTCCAACACCACCTTGCCCGATAGAAATACCGGCCGCTGCATCTCGGGGAAGCGATCCTGCTGCTGTTGCCGGGGATCGGTAGGGAAGGGGTTCTGCTGACCAGGTTGACGTCCGCCGCCCGGGATGCCACCGGGGGTGTTGCCACCGCCGCCTGTGGAAGGAACGTTACCACCGCCACCCGCGCCACCGCCGCCACCTGCTGTGGGACCTGCGGGCGGTGCCTCCTGGGACAACACGGCCGGAACCAGGCTCAGCGACGCCGCCAAGCTCACGGTGCGAAGAAAACGAGAGCCAACTGTCATGACTGCCCTCCCTCTGAATCACCCGCCCTGCCCCCTGGCCTACGATGGCGAGCTCTTGGCCGTATTATGTCACATCACCGTGATGACGACTGTCGGTCCGCTGATAACCCTCGTGGTCTAATGGAGGTGTATGACTACGCGGAGATCGTGGCTGGCTCTACCCGCCATTTTTGCCACCGCCTGTTCGGAGGCCCCCAAGGAAGTTAAGAAGAAAGAGCCGGAGAAACCGCCGGAACCCGTGTCTGGCCGAACCGCTTTCCACACCATGTTCGCCTCGGCTCGCGCGTGGGCCCAGGATGCCCAGGTGCTGCAGGTGCAGAGCATCCGTCTGCCCGAGGTCAAAGCCGAGGGCGGCAAGTTCCCAGCCTGGCAGGCCATGTTGGCCTCCCCCAGCCGCGCCCGTCTCAAAACGTACACCTATAGCGTGATCGAAGCCGGCGGCAACCTGCATAAGGGTATATTTGCGCTCCAGGAGGAGAGCTTCAGCGGCTCCCGCGGACAGGCCAAGCCCTTTCTTGTGCAGGCCATCAAAGTGGATACCGATGCCGTTTGGGAAACCGCTTCGAAGAAAAGCGTCGAGTACATGAAGAAGTATCCCGACATGCCCATCACGTTCCTGCTGGAGCAGACCCCGCGCTTCCCGAACGCCGCCTGGCGCGTGATTTGGGGTGAGTCGGTGAATACGAGTAACTACTCCATCTTCGTCGATGCATCCACCGGCGAATACCTCGCCACCGGCCGTTAATCAGCATGGCCCTATTCGTCCGTAACCCGCGCCGTTACTGATTTCGTTACTGCACCCGCGCGCGTCAGTATACGCGCGGGAGGGATCGGCCGCCTACCCGCCCCCCCACGCTACCTGCCCCCGTCTGCCGAAGCAGCCAGAGCAGCTACCGCGAGGGAGTACCCCAGGCCCTGCGGGCGGCCCATAACCATGAAGACGCCCGCAGGCTCGTTTCCATGTTTGGCGTTGTTTTCTCTGCGTCCTCTGCGGCTCTGCGCGCGACTTTCCGGAAACGTCTCCCGGCGTCTTCAACGGAGTACCCCAGGCCCTCCGGGCCGCCCATAACCAGGAAGACCCTGCCAGCCCGTTTCTCTATTGCTTGGCGGTCTAATTGGCGAGCTTGGTGAGCTTGCCTTGCCCGCCGAAGCCTCGGCGGAGGAGGGGCGAGAAACTCTTTGGGGAGTGAGTCTTCCACGGAGCGGGCTAAACCGCTATCAACGCGCCGCATCCCACGGAAACGCCAACACCGGCTGACTGGCGTACCGCCGCATCGTAATCCGCAGCCGTGCCCCGGCCCCATGCGCCAACCGCACCGGGAATGACGCGGCATTCACCGGCACCGTGCGATCCTCCATCGCCACCGAAACCACCGCATGTTCGGCATAGGCCCCCGCCTGCACGATCACGTTGCGCTCCCGCGTCTGGCTCAGATTCACCAACGTCACCGAAACGCCGTCATCCGTCAGCCCATCCACTAACGCCGCGACATCCGAAGGCAACCCCGCACGCCGGCGATCCGGATCGAAGTACCGCAGCCGCGCGTGAACCAAATTGCCCGACCCGCCCGGCTCATTCGCCCCATTCATCAGGTTCACCAGCGCCGTCGTCTCCACCGGGTTGTAGCGCTGCGCATGGTCCGAAGCGCGCGTGTCCGGCGTCGAGGCATCATTGCGGAAGCCCGCCACCCGCCGCCGCACGCTGCTTAGCGCCGCCCGCAGCGCCTCCACGGGATACGCCGCATTGCTCCCCCGCAGATAGGCGATCCACGGATCGGCGGCAATGTTCGTCATCCGAGCCGGATCGAACGTCCACAGATACAAATCCCGCTGCACGTCGAAGTGCTGGTTCGGCCCGTACCCCCACCAGCCATTGTCGCCATGCTTATTCGGCAGCAGCGTCCGCCCGTTCTCCACCTTCTTTGCCGCGTAGAGGTTCTCCAACTGCTGGATGAGCGGCTGCAGGTACGACGCATCGCGCGTCAACAGAAACGCATTGCCCATCGCAATGCGCACCCCGCGCATATAGTAGTTGCGGCTGCTGGTGGTGCTGTCGAAGTTCCACCCGAACGTACCGCCATACCACTTGCCGCCCCACTCCCCACCGATGCTGCCGTCCAGCCCGATATTCGTCGGCACGTTGCCCTTGTTCTGCAGGATGCGGTCGCGCCACGCTCCGGCATACTCCAGCACCCAATCCCGATGCCGCTTATGCCCCGTCAGCAGATAGGCGTTCATCCCCAGCGTGGTGGCACACAAGTTCAGCGGATGGTCGCCCCGGATGTTCGACGCCGTCTTATAACGCGTGTGCCGGTCCTCGCCCGGCTCCACTTCTCCACCCCAATCATAAACAGATGCCGGCGTAATCTTCGAACCGCGGCTGCCGTTGTGCAGGCTGCGGATAATCTTCAGCTTCTTATCGTAGTTGGGCGCCTGCGGATCATCGCCTTCATAAAAGCCGGCAAAGCGTACCGCCCGCTGGCGATACGTAATGTCCCGCGGCCGGCACAGCCCGTAATGATAGAACGCCGCCAGCCCTTCGCCGTTATGCTCCCAATCGAAGGCCGTCGGGAACTCGCGCCAGTACATGCCGTCCTTCGCCATCTCCGCACTGGGCGCTTTCGCATGCTGGTATTGATCCAGATGGCCCTCCCAGATCCGCTCATACAAGCCCAGAATGCGGTCATCGGCACCCAGCGCATAAACCAGCGGCCAGTTGTGAAACGTCTCCATCACGTCATCGGGTCCATCGTTGCCGCCCCAGCGTTCCAGGGCGCGAAAGTGCCCGCGCGGATCCACATACTTCGCCGCAAACTCCACGGCGGCATCCACGGATTCGGCCAGCACCGCCCGCTCCAGTAATGCCCACTCCGGCGGCGCCATCGGCGTATCAATCGAGATCACCCCAGTTGACTGCGGCAGGGCACACGGCAGCAGGCAGCCGCTAAGCAACAGAGATCGGCGGGAGATAGACATTGGCTCTATCGTAGGCGAATCGGGCAAGGCTCGGGTTACCCTCTAAGGATGCCGGCAACGCCACACCCGCAACTCCGCTGGATCCTGGCGTCCCTATTGATGCTGGTTTCCATCATCAACTACCTGGACCGGCAGACGCTCTCCATCCTCGCCCCCACCATCCAGCGAGACCTGAACATCTCCACCGCCCAGTACGCCATGGTGGTGCAGGCGTTCCTGGCTGCGTATACCGTCATGCACCTGGCCGGCGGCGCCTTCGTCGATCGCGTTGGCCCACGAGTCGCCGAAACGGCCTTCGTGGTGTGGTGGTCGGTGGCAAACATGCTCACCAGCCTCGCCACCGGCTTCTATTCGTTGGCCCTGTGCCGCATGCTGTTGGGACTCGGCGAACCGGGCCACTACTCGGCTTCCAGCAAAGCAGTGGCCGAAGGGTTCCCTCCCAAAGAACGAGCCATCGCCGTCGGCATGTACGTCATGGGTGGCACGCTGGGAGCCGCCATCGCCGCACCGCTGGTCTCCTGGCTGGCACTGGAGCACGGCTGGCGTATGGCCTTCGTCGTGACCGGCGCCATCGGCCTGCTGCCGGCGATGTTGTGGGTATGGCTGTATCGCAGTCCTGCGAAGGCCGCGGGCAGCGGCAAGCCGCCCACTCCCTGGCGCAAGGTGCTGGCTTTCCGCCCGCTGTGGATCGTACTGCTCACCCGCGCCATCACCGACCCCGTCTGGCTCTTCTACCTGTTCTGGTTTCCGAAGTATCTGCAGGAATCCCGCGGCTTCACGCTGGCCGATGTCGGCAAAACACTGTGGGTCGTCTATGTTTCGGCCGACATTGGCTCGCTGCTGGGCGGCTGGCTCTCCGGTCGCTTGGCCGCCCGTGGCGTGGCGCCGGCCAAAGCGCGGCTGCTCACAATGGCCAGTGCCGCCGCGATCCTGGGATGCAGTTTCCTCATGCCCTGGCTGCCCGGAAAAGCCGGAGCGCTCACCCTCGCCAGCCTCTCCACCTGTGCCGTCATGATCTGGATGACGAACTCCGTCACCCTACCCCTGGACATCTTCGGCAAGGAAGTCATCGGCTCGGTGCAGGGCATCATCGGTGCCGGTGGATCCATCGGCGGCTTTCTATCCTCCGGTGCCGTCGGCTATCTGGTAACGCACTATTCCTACACACCCGCGTTCACCGCCATGAGCCTGCTCCAT
>JAEUQF010000316.1 GCA_016789745.1 Bryobacterales bacterium | reverse complement strand
GGAATGTCATGGCCCTTCGCGATCATCTGCGTGCCTACCAGGATGTCGTACTCATGGGCGCGGAAGCCGTGGAGGATGGTTTCGTATCCCTTCTTGCCGCTCACCGTGTCCCGATCCATGCGAATCACTCGCGCCCTCGGGAATGCCAGGTGCAACTCCTCTTCCACCTTCTCCGATCCGGTACCCAGAAAATGCACATGTTCGCTATCACATTTGGGACAGCGCTTCGGCGGCCGGTCGGCGTGGCTGCAGTAGTGGCACAGCATACGGCGGTCGCGGTGATGGTAGGTCATGGTAACGGCGCAGTTCACACACTCCATGCGCCAGCCGCAACTGCGGCATGCCGCGAAGGTGGAAAAGCCCCGCTTGTTGTGCAGGATCATGGTCTGCTCGCCGGCTTCCAGGCGCAGTTGCATCATCTCCATCAAGCGCCGGGAGAAGGTGTTCTGTTTGCGGGTGGCCAGGAACTCCTCGCGCATATCGACGATCTCGACGTCAGGCATGGGGCGGTTGGCGATGCGCGCGGTCAGACGGATGTGCTGGTACTTGCCGCGCTCCACGTTGTAGCGGCTCTCCAGGCTGGGTGTGGCCGACCCCAGCACCACAATGGCTCCCGCCGCCTGCGCGCGGACAATCGCCACGTCGCGCCCGTTGTAGCGCGGGTTTTCCTCCTGCTTGTAGCTCTGGTCGTGTTCTTCATCGACAACAATCAGGCCCAGCCGCTGTACCGGCGCGAAGACGCTCGAACGCGTCCCCACTACCACCTGCGCCTTGCCCGAACGGATGGCGCGCCACTGCTCGGCTCGCTCCGTACCGGAAAACGCCGAGTGCAGGATGGCGACTCGGTCGCCGAAACGGTGCGTGAACTGCCCGCTCACTGCCGGCGTCAGGGCGATTTCCGGCACCAGCATTAGCGTCCCGCGGCCATGCGCGAGCGCCGTCTCGATGGCTCGCAGATAGACCTCGGTTTTGCCGGATCCGGTCACCCCCTGCAGCAGGAATGTCTGGAACTGGTGTGTCGCGATAGCCGCTTCCATGGCGTCCAGGGCCGCCTGCTGTTCCGGATTCAGCAGGTGCGGCGCCCGTGCATGCACTGTCGAGGCACTGATCCCGACTGGCTTCAGAGCCACCAGGCTGCGCCGCGCCATCGCGCGTCCCGCGACGCTGGCATTGGGTACCTGCGATTCCACCTCGCTCAACAGGTGCGGGCCGGGGTGCAGTTCCAGGAACGCCATCAATTCGCGCTCGGCTTTTCGTAATTTTTCGCTTTCCGGAGGCCGGGAAGTGAATTCGATCACCAGTTTATCGGCCGGGGCGCGCAGCGGGTCGCGCTCCTGCGCGGTGTTCTCGACGCCGACGAAACCGCGTCTTTGCAATGACTTAAGGATGCTAGTGGCGTTCGCCACCTTCTGCCCCAGGTAGGTGGCCGAGAGCGGTCGATTCTCCAGCAGCCGGAGGATCTGCAGGGTGGGATCTTCGGCTTCGCCGGTGGCGAGGATAATCTGGCGAGCGGTGTCACGCCCCTTGTCGGTAAGGGAGAACAGTTTCCCGGTGCGCACTTCGCTGGCCAGCGGCGTCATGGCGCGCAGTACTTCGCCCAGCGGAGCACAGTAATAGGAGGCTACCCACCTGGCTAACGCCAGCAACTCCTCCGAGATGGCCGGCTCTTCGCCAAGTAGCTGAAAAGCAAGCTTCGGCGCGGCATCGGGCGGGGTGTTGTGGGTGGCCAGAACAACGCCGGTCAGCTTCCGGGATCCGAAGGGCACCAGCAGGCGGCAGCCGCGCTTGACGCGGTGACGCAGCGTGTCGGGAAGTTCGTAGGTAAATGGCTGGTCCAGGGGCACCGGAAGGCTTACGTCACAGTACCGGAAATTGCCCTCAGTCATAGGTAGAGGATGCCACAACCTTCCGGGGGTGGTTCATTCCGCCCCCTGAAACCAGACCCATACAGTCCGCGTCAGATTAACCAGATGGCTACACCAAAGACGCAGACTTGCGAGCTCTCCTTGTAGGGTTGGGTACCCAAGGTACCTGGCAACTTTCAATGCTCGCAACATTGCCTCCGAACCCCCCGGGGAGCGCACACGCCCCGGGGGGCTTTTTTGTCTCTGCGTGGTAGGGAATTGAGGGAATTGGTGGGCGCTGAGGGTCACGATCCCCCGACCTCCTGCTTGTAAGGCAGGCGCTCTAACCAACTGAGCTAAGCGCCCGGACGACGGGCCGGCATCCTTCGTAAGGATAGCAAACTCCAGACCGCTGGCCTACGCAGTCCCTCGACGTCCTCGCCCGAGCAATCTCGCGGACATTGAGATCTTTTCATGTTCCTTTAAGAACCCCTCAATGGAAAAGGGGTACAATCTCAAATTGTCACTACCACTTTCCTGGGAGGGTTGCGTATGAAGAAGTTTTGGTTTGCGTTTGCGAGCCTCACGCTGGCTTCGCTGCTGATGGCGGCGGTCAGCGAAGCTGAGCTCGAAAAGAAGATGAAGATGGCCGGCGACGGCATGGGCGGCATCCGCAAGGGTATGCAGGCCTCGGACATGAAGGCTGTTGCCGCGGCCGGCAAGATGGTTGTGGAAGGCCTGGAAGGCACCGAGTCCTTCTGGTCCGCCCGCCATGCCGAAGACGGCGTGAAGTACACCAAAGAAGGTCTGGCCGCGGCCAAGGAACTGGTTTCCGCCGCTGAAGCCGGCCACGCCGATCACGCCAAGGCCGCTGCCGCGAAGGTGGGTGGCTCCTGCAAGGGCTGCCACGACGCGCACCGCGAAAAGCTGCCCGACGGCAAGTACAAGATCAAGTAACTTCCATTCGCGAGTCTGGGAACAAGGGACGCCGCCGCGCGTCCCTTTTGTTATTTTAGGAGTCCCCCTGTATGCGACTACTGCTTGTTGTGCTTTGCCTGGCTCCTGCGTTCGCGGAGCCGCCCATCAACCGCGACATTGCCAAGACGGGTCTCGATGCCGCGAAGCTGGCGCGGATTCCGAAGCGATTGCAGCAGTTCGTCGACAAGGGCGCCGCGGCCGGCATAGTGACGCTGGTGGCGCGTAACGGGCACGTCGCCGCGCTGGATGCTGTGGGCTACACGGACTTCGAATCGAAGCAGCCCATCAAAACCGATGCCATCTTCCAACTGCACTCCATGACGAAGCCCATCGTGTGCATGGGCGTGATGATGCTGATGGAGGAAGGCAAACTCGCCCTGACCGATCCGGTCGAGAAGCACCTGGCCGAGTTTCGCGGGCAGATGGTGATCGACCGTGTGGAGAACGGCCAAACCGTACTGCGCAAGCCTTCGCGCCTGGTGACCATCCGCGACCTGATGACACACACCGCGGGCATGGCGCTGAATCCGCCGCCGGGAATCGGCGAACTCCACGGAGCGTTGCATAAGAGTCTGGCGGAGGTGGTGCTGGTGGAATCGCAACAGCCGCTGTTGTTTGATCCTGGTACGCGCTGGTCGTACAGCAACACAGGCATCGCGGCGCTGGCTCGGGTCATCGAAGTGCTCGGCGGCATGCCCTATGAGAAGTTCCTGGAAACCCGGATTTTCAAGCCGCTCGGCATGAACGATACGTTCACGTATCCGCCGAAGGCGACGCATCACCGTATGCCCACGGCGTACATCCTGAAAGAGGGGAAAACGCTGAAGTACACGTCGGACCCGCTGGGCGAAGGCGTCATGAAGTTCCGGGAGAACGCGAAGTATCCGCTGCCCGAGGGCGGGCTGTATTCCACCGCTTCCGATCTGTTCCTGCTTTATCAACTGATGCTGAACGGCGGCACTCTGAACGGGGTGCGGTTGCTGTCGAAAGCCTCTGTCGATGTGATGACGGCGGTCCATACCGGCGACTTACGGACGAACGGGCCTGGGAACGGCTACGGCCTGGGCTGGGCGGTGATTAAGGATCCCTTCGGTGAGTTGTCGCTGCTGTCGCGTGGGACCTACGGGCATGGCGGCCGCTACGGCACCTACTGTTTCATCGATCCCGTTCGCAAGATGATCGGCATCTTCCTCATCCACCGGGAAGGCGGCAGTGACGAGCGCAACGCGTTCGTGGAGATGGCGGCCTCCGCTGTGCTGCCGTAGACGTGCTGCAATAAGAGCATGTTCTGGCTCGCGTTTCTGACGGCGAGTCTTGCCGCCCAGACTTCCATATTTCCCTCTGATCCGCTTTCCTCTTTTCGGTTAACCTGCACCGCCGGCGGAGCGATGGTGCGTGTGCCCGTCGACGGGCAACCCTTCCTTGAGGCGCTACGCATCACGACGCCCGGCACCATTTCCACCGGCACGGACCGCGAGTGGAGTTGCCGCATCCGTCACACGCTGGCTGTTTCTCTCAAGCAGAACGACTGGCTGGTGGCGGTGTTCCATGTCCGTTCGCTCGAAGCCGGGCCCGAGGGTGCCGCCGCCAAGTTGAGCTTCGAACGCAACTCCCCCGACTACCGCAAGTCGGTGTCGGCGGGGAACCTAGTGACGTCCACCTGGCGCCGCGTCCAGGTGCCGTTCCGGGTGGTCGAAGATTACCGCCCCGGCGAGGCGATGATCGACTTCTGGGTAGGCTACGATCCGCAGGTGATCGAGATCGGAGGGTTGCAGATCGACAATCACGGCCCCTCGCCTGCCCCCCCTGTGCCCACGCTTGGCTTTACCTATATCGGACGGGAAGCGGATGCTCCCTGGCGTGCCGAAGCCGCCGCGCGTATCGACGAGCATCGCAAGTCCAGTCTGGTGGTTCGTGTGGTGGATGCCGCGGGCAAGCCTGTACCGGAAGCTGGCGTGCAGGTGCGCATGCAGCGGCACGCCTTCGGTTTCGGTACGGCCGTAACCGCGGCTGGCCTGCTGGGCACCACGCGCGACGATGAGATCTATCGCGCTCGCTTTTTGGAACTGTTCAACAAGGCCGTGCTCGAGAATGACCTCAAATGGCCCGGCTGGCAGGCGAACCCGCAGCGCGCCCTGGATGCTCTGGCATGGCTGCGCGCACGGGACATTCCCGCGCGCGGCCACAACATGGTTTGGCCCAATTGGCAGTATCTGCCTGCCGACCTGCGCACGCTCGCCACCGACGCCGGCGCCCTCCGCGCTCGCATCGACCAGCACATCCTGGACGTCGGCTCCAGAACACGCGGGCAGGTGGTGGATTGGGACGTGGTGAATGAGCCCATCCCCAATCGCGTGCTGCAGGAGGTGCTGGGCGACGACGAACTGGTGCGCTGGTTTCAACTGGCACGGTCCGTTGATCCCGATGTGCGGCTGTTCATCAACGAGTACGACATCGAAACCGGCGGCGGCCTCAATCGCCGTAAGCAGGATCAGTTCTACGCGCTCATTGAAGACCTGCTGGCCAAGGGCGCGCCGGTGACGGGCATCGGCATCCAGGGCCACTTCGGCTCCAATGTGACCACGCCGCCGCGCGTCTACGAGATTCTCGACCGCTTCGCAAGACTCAACCTGCCCATCCAGATCACGGAGTTCGATATCACTACCCTTGATGAGCAATTGCAGGCCGATTACACCCGCGATTACCTCACCATTTGCTTCTCGCATCCTGCTCTGAATTCCTTCCTCATGTGGGGCTTCTGGGAGGGCCGTCACTGGAGGCCTGAAGCGGCGCTGTTCCGCCGCGATTGGTCGGAAAAGCCCAATGCCGGGGCCTGGCGCGACCTGATCTATCGGGAATGGTGGACGAATGCCGATGGCGTCACCAGCGAAGAAGGTGCGTTTGAGGTCCGCGGATTTCTAGGCGATTACGAGGTAACCGTGGAGGCGGGCGGCCGGCAATTCCAGCAAAATTACCGCCTGGAAAAGGACAGTGCCCCTCTTGTTTTCACACTGCCCTAAGGTGAATTCCGTAGGGACTTGCGGCGACGTGCCGCATTGTCCCCGTCCATGAGCTTCCTTACGCTGGGGCTGGACGCCCATGGATTCGCGACGGTTGGTCTACTTGAGCGGGGGAAAGCTGCACGTCCGCACTGGATCGGGTACGGAACGCGTGATGGAGAGCGCGTTTGGGCGGTCGCTACGGGACCGTGCGTTGCAAATCCGCGAACGCCACGCATGGAAGACCGAAGGTCGCGGCGCCCAGTTCCTGCGCGGCAGTATGTGGGGAGAACCGAAGGGAGATCCATCGGAGTTCCGCATCGCCATTACCAGTGCCTGCCGCGGGCGCAACGACGGCGAGATCCTCTATACGCTCGAAACCGACGAGGTGAGCGGCATGTTCGCCGTGGATGCTGACGGCGCCGAGACGCGCCTGTTCCACACGGCTGACTTCCGATTGCGCGACATTTGCTTGAGTCCCGACGGCACCACCATCGCCGCAGCCACGGCCGGCGGTCCCGCGCAGTCGAACATCGCCACCATGGACCTGGATGCCAATCACTTCACGGAAGTCACCGAAGGCGATTCGATCGATGCGGCGCCCTGCTGGGTTCCCGGCTCCGGGCGTAAGCTGGTGTTCCAGAGTGCGGGCTTGGGGCGCAATCGCGCCGGACATCTGACGGGTATCAGCCCGTTCACCATCCAGCAACTCGACCTGCACTCCGGTGAACTGACCACGCTGGCCGAAGAAGGCGAGCACGACCTGATTGCTCCTCGCGTGGACGAGGACGGAGCACTTTACTACATTCGGCGCCCAAAGCCCAACGCGGAGCGCGGCCCTGGCCCCCTGCAGATCGCCAAGGGCATCGTCCTGCTGCCGTTTCGCCTCGCCCACGCGGTGTTCCAGTACTTCAACCTGTTTTCGATGATGTACACGGGCAAGCCGCTGGTGGACCAGAAGGGTGCCGTTGCGCGGCCGATGGATCCGCGGCAGATGATTGTGAACGGCAACCTTGCCATGGCGCTGCAGGGCGTTCAAATGGGCTCCGCCGGCGAGCCGCAATGGAACGTCCCCACAAGCTGGCAGTTGCTGCGGCGCTCACCGGATGGGCGGAGGGAGGTGCTGGCAAAGAGCGTCGTCACGTATGATCTCGGACCGCGGCGCAGCGTGCTGTACAGCACGGGCGAGGCAGCGCACCTTCTACCAGCCGGCGGCAGGCCGGAGCAGGTATGTTCCGGCGGGCTGATCGAGTACGTGGCGATGATGTGAACGCGAACTCAGCGCCGCGACCGCGGATTCGCGTTCACCTTCTTGAAGATCTCCAGGTGCTTCCGCGATTCCTCGTCCTGCCCCAGCCGCTTCAAAGTCTGTGCCAGCAGGTAATGCGCGGTGCCGTATTCCGGATCCAGCGCCACCGCCTGCCGCAGCCAGCGCAGGCTGAGCTCATCCTTGCCCAATGAGGTAAGCGCCTTGCCCGTGAGAAAGAAGTTGCGGGCACCTTGCGGATTGCGCCGCGCGGCCTCACTGGCCAGTTGGAAGGCCTTCTCATGCTGGTTGCGGCGCAGGAAGAAGTCCGCCAGGTTGGCGAAGGCCCAGTCGTAGTCGGGGTGCGCGGTCTTCACCAGATCCAGCGCGCGGAAGAAATGCTGCAACGCCAGCGCGTCTTCCTGCATAGCGTCGTAACAGAGCGCCAGGTTGTCATGGGCGCGATAGTTGCCGGGCTCCATCGCGATGACCTTCTGAAATAGGGGCGCAGCCTCCGGCGCGCGGTTCAACTGGTAGTAGACTCGCCCCAGCGCGTACAGCGACGGTTCGTGTTTCGGATCAACGGCCAGCGCCGCCTTGAACGCTGCTTCGGCTTCCGGATCTTTCCCAAGCAGGTACAACGCATCGCCGGACAATTTATGGGGCAGAGGATCACGCGGGTCTTCCTTCACCACCCGCGCGAACGTCTTCACACTGGCTTCAAACTGCTGCGCCAATAACTGCGCCTGCCCCAAAGCAAGCAGCAACTTCTTTGACGGTCCACAAACAGGAAGGGCGGCCTCGAATGCCGAAGCCGCCCTCTCGTAGTTACGGGTGTTGTAGAAGGACTGTGCCTGGTCGATGAACTGGCCGCAGTCCTGCCACATGATTAGAACGCGAAGCGCAGCGCCAGTTCGATGTTGCGCCCGCCGATCTGCTGGCCGGTGAACTGGCCGAAGAACGGATTGGTGATATCCGTGATCAGCCCGCCCTTGCCATGCCGGTTAAAGGGGTTCAGGAACGTGCCGCGCAGTTCCAGGTTCTTGGTTTCGGTGAACTTGAAGGCCTTGAAGATACCCAGGTCTTCATACGTCAGGTGGCGATCGCGGATGTTCGGCAGGTACGGACCCACCGTGCCCAACCGCTGCACCACGTTCTGACCACCGGCAAACACCGGCGGATTGGTAAACGCCGCGCGATTCAGGTACGCCTGGCCGCCGTTGGCGCCACGGAAGTTGATCGGAGCGTCGCCACTGTTCTGAATGGCGGTGCCGAGCACCAGGTCAGGACGTGCCGTACCCGCCGGGTTGTTGAGACCACCCGTGCCGATTGCCACCGGGAAGCCGCTGCGGAACTGGTGGTTGCCAGTGAGCTGCCAGCCGCCCAGAACCTTGCCCGCCACGCCGCCAACGTTCAGCAGCTTGTTCGGGCCGATGGGGAGTTCGTAGATCCAGGTCAGCTTGGCCGAGTGCGGCAGATGGTAGTTCGTGATCGCGCGTTCCAGCCGGCGGTTGTACTGATCGGCGGAACCTTCCGCGTCGATCATGCTGTCCGTCAAGCTGATGGCCTTCGACCAGGTGTAGGCACCCAGGATCGAAAAGCCATTGCGGAAGTGACGCGTCACCTGCACCTGCAACGCATGGTAATTGGAGTTGCCCCAGTTCGGGAACGGCTGGCTGATGCCGGTGAACTGCGGATAGGGACGCAACGCCTGCGCGTTGGTGCCCACGAAGCCCGGGAACGGAGCCGGAATCGGGCTACTCGCCGTCCAGGGACGCGGCAGGATGTCGCCATACTGCTGCACGGTGCTGTAGGGAAGGGCGTTGATGTTGTCGAAGCCCTTGGCAATCAGGCGGGTACCCTTGTTGCCGACGTAGTTGATTTCCAGCACCGTCGCCGCCGGTAACTGGTACTGGAAGCCGAAGTTCCAGTTCTGCACGTACGGCAGGCGATTGGTGGCCGGATCCTGGTACTCGATGCCCTGGCCGTTGGCAAGCGCGGGGTTGCGGTTCGGAAGCACTCCCTGGAAATCCGGGTAGCGATCCTGAATATACATCACCGGATCTTCAGCAAAGGCCAACTGCGTATTGCCGGAGTTGCGGGCGATGCTGCCGTTAAAGCCGAACTGCCCGGGGTTGGTAAAGTTGTTCACCGTCGGCGTGTTGTTGATGCCGTAGCCGCCGCGCATCACCAGCTTCTCGCTGATCGCGTAGGCGAAGCCGAACTTCGGCGAAAGCTGCTTCCAGTAGGTGTCCTGGAAGCTCTTGCGGCCCAAGTCGTCCACAAACACCAGTGCGCCCGGACGGTTGCCCGCCGCGGGGTTCGGCGTGGTCAGGCTCATGCCGGACATACGGCCGGCGACTTCCGCCAGACCACCGACAATCTCCCAGCGCAGGCCAAGGTTCAGAGTGAGCTTGCGGTTCACCTTGAAGTCGTCCTGCAGATAGAAGCCAACGCTGCGCCAGCGCATGCCAAAGTTCGTCGTCGCGATGCCGCGGCTGGTACCACTCACCGCGCCCAGCAGGAAGCTGGCGAAGCTGTGACCAGTCTGGTTGATGAAGCCAGGCTGTGCGGTCTGGGCCGGAGCGAAGGCGAAATCACCCGAGCCCGACTTGCTGCGGATGTTGGTGTAGTAGCGGCGATGCTCCGCACCGAACTTGATGTTGTGCCTACCGCGGATGTAGGTGGTGTCGTTCTGAATGATGGTGGAGCCGTTGTAGGAGCCCCCTCGATTGCCCGAACCGAGACGGCCGCCCGCGCCGATGCCGCCGCCCTGGAACGGCTGCCCGCTGAACGTCAACACCGGGAAGTGCGTCCCGGGCACGTTCTGCATGCCGAGCTTGGCCGGCCAGTCCTGGTCGACGAACACGCTCTCGTTGATGTTGCCGAAGCGGTTATAACCCATCGCGAAGTGGTTCAGCAGGTTGTTCCGCATCGTCCAGTCATACGAGAAGCGGCCCATCGTACCGGGCGTGTTCTGGTTCTGGTAGACGCCCGTGGGCAGGCCCGGAGGAATATCCCAGCGGCCGCCCGGCGAGTTGTTGCGCTCGCGGAAATTGCGGTTGAACATCGCCGACACGCGGTGGCTGGTGTTGAAGTTGTGGTCGCCCTTCACGGTGAACATCGTTTCTTCGAAGAAGGGGCAGCAGGCGCCCAGCGCCGGAATGTTGTTCAACATCGTGTTGAAGATCGGGTCCGTAAGCCCGGCCTCGAGAATCTTCGTCGACACGGGGCTGAACTGCGAACGCGGGATCACGTTGCCCGGGAACGGCGTGCGAACGCCGACGCCGCCCACCGATTGCGTGCTCCGCGGGTCATAGATCATGCCGAAGCGAACGGGGTTGCCCCGGCCGTCGGTGCCCAGCGTGGTGCCCGAGGCGGCGTTGCCCGTGAAGCTGGGGTCCAGCAGGCGCGCGAAGTTGCCCTGCTTGAACTCCGGCAGCGGCAGCGTGGAGAAGCTGGTCGACGTGAAGTTGCGCTGGATCGTACGTTCCAGATTGTGATAGAAGAACGTCTTGTTCCGGCCGTCGTAGATCTTGGGAAACAGCACCGGGCCGCCGACGGAGTAGCCATAGTTGTGCTGCTTGAACGGCTGGCGCTTCAAGCCGGCGGCGTTGTTGTTGAAACCGTTGGCGCGAAGAACGTCGTTCTGCACGTAGTAATAGGCGCTGCCATGCAGTTCATTCGTGCCGCTCTTGGTGGCGAAGTTCGCTACGGCCGTCTGGCCGCCGCCGTACTGTGCGCTCACCGTACCGGTCTGCATCTTGAATTCGCTGATGGACTCGGCCGACGGGCTGAACTCGTTGTTCGACCCACCCTGCAGGTCCATGCGGCCGAGCGAGATGCCGTCAATCAGAATCTCGTGCGAGTAGTTCTGGCCGCCGTTGATGGAGCCTTGGAACGTGCCGCCTACCGTGCCGGGCAGCGACGAGAAGATGAACTGCTGGATCTGGCGTCGTCCGTCGCCGACGGTGATGGGCCAGGTGTCGAATTCCTTCTTCGATACGTAGGATCCGATTTCCGCGGTACCCGCTTCGAGCAGCGGCGGATCGCTGGACACCGTCACCTGGTCGCTCACCTGACCCACTTCGAGGACGAAGTCGAGAGTCAGGGTTTGTGCCACCGAGAGCACAACATTGTCGCGCACCGCGGTCTTAAATCCAGGAGCGCTGGCGCTCAACCGGTAGGTGCCCGGCTGCAGATAGGGCATGCGGTACACGCCGGCGGAGGTGGTTTCCACGGGCGTTTCTACGCCTGTGGCGACGTTGGTCGCTTTAACTGCGGCACCCGGAATCAGCGATCCGGACGGATCGGTGACCGTTCCGTTGAAAGTGCCGCGTTCACCCTGTCCAAACAGAGACAGACAGAGTGAGCTGAGCAAGAGTATCCTGCCTAGACTCATGAATTGAACCCCTTAGTTTGATCCCAAAACTTGGCGCGAAGCCCTCGCGCAGGGGTCGCCGGAAGGTCCCAGCGAAACGAAGCGAATGTTCAGAGGATATCATTTTGTGTCACGCGATGTTAACTCGTAAGCCATAATCGTTTCATGCTCTTCCCGCTCCTCATGTCCGTTCTTACACTGCACGCGCAAACCTCGCCCAGGGCTCTCCAGATCCACAAAGACGCGCTGGTGTTCGACGCGCATCTGCACATGATCAACCGCCAACTCTATAATGGAGGCGACATTGGCGTGCGTGTGAGCGATGGACAAGTGGATTTGCCGCGAGCGAAAGAGGGCGGTCTGGATGCCATGTTCTTCACGGTGTACATCACGGAACAGTACTATCCAGCACGCTATGAGACGAAACAAGCCATACGATTGCTGGATCTTGCTGTCCAGCAGATTGAACGGAATAGGGATAAGATCGGACTCGCGCTTAACGCCTCCGATATCCTCCGGCTGAACAAGCAGGGCAAGATCGCCGCCATGCTCGACCTGGAAGGCGGCTTCGATCTCGACGGCGATCTGGGCGTCCTGCGTGCCCTCTACGGCATGGGACTCCGTGTCGCACAACTGCCCGCACACAACTGGGCCAACGAGTTCGCCGACTCCTGCTGCAGCGCCGTGCAGAAGGCAGGCGGGTTGAACGAACATGGCAGGGCCGTCGTGAAGGAGATGAACCGGCTGGGTATGGTGATCAATATCTCCCATGCGTCCGACAAGACCATCGAACAGGTTCTGGAAGTCAGCAGTGACCCCGTGATGGCTACGCATCATGGCCTGCGCAGCTTCAACGACATCCCGCGCACGCTGCCCGACGACCTCGTGAAGAAGATCGCTGCCAAAGGCGGCGTGATCGGATTTCACATCGGCTGCGAGTTCCATGATCGCCGCTTCTTCGACTACCGCACCAAGCAGGCGGGGCGCCCCTTCTGGGACACCAAGGAGATTGGGAAGAAGGAGTCCCAGATGACCATCGCCGAGATCGACAAGCGCGTCGCCCGCATGTTCCCCTCGGTGGGAATCAAAGCGCCGGAAGACATTAAGCTCACGGTGGACGAGTGGTTCCGCGTGGTGGACCGCGTGATCGAACTGGCCGGCGAGGATCACGTGGCCCTCGGCTCGGATTTCGACGGCGGCCCCACGCCGCCCAAGCCGATCCGCGACATTCGCGATCTGCCGCTGCTCACGGAGGCGATGCTGAAGCGGGGCTATTCGGAGGCGCGAATCCGCAAGTTTCTTGGAGGAAACACGCTGCGGGTGGTGCGGCAGGTAACGGAAAAGAAGAAGTAGCGTTACGCGGTGCGCACGCGGATGGCTTCGTCGATCAGCGCCAGCAGTTCGCTGCGGGTAAGGCTGATCTTCTCTTCGCGCTGGCGGCCGGCTTCCTCGGCGCACACCGGCACGCCCGGCTCAAAGCCCGGAGTCCACTTGACGCCGTAGCGCTCGCGGGCGTCCATGAGTTTCTGGACCTCGCGGCGGGGCAGCGGGTTCGGCCCGCCCAGCAGTTCCGCCACCAAGGCGATACGTGCGTAGTGCTCCACCGTCTCCATGCGGAAGAAGGCCTGCCAGACCTCCTCGGCGTACGCCACCGCTCCGTGGTTCGCCAGCAGCATGGCGTTGTAGCGCGGGATGTAGGGCAGCATCGGATCGGTAAGTTCCGGCGTGCCGGGCAGGCCGTAATCGGCCAGCGGAATGTGTCCGAGGCCGATAATCACCTCGGGCAGCAGAGCCAGGTTCAGAGCCCGGCCGGCGGTGGCGAATCCCGTGGCCACCGGCGGATGTACGTGAACGACGGCGCGGATATCGGAGCGCAGCGCGTAGATGGTGAGGTGCATCTTGATCTCGGAAGTGCACTCCTTCTCACCAGCGATCTTACGGCCGGTCATGTCGCAGATCAGCAGGTCCTCGGGCCGCATCATGCCTTTGCTCACACCGGTGGGCGTGCACAGGACGCGGTCCTGGTCCAGGCGGATGCTGATGTTGCCGTCGTTGGCGGCCACCCAGCCCTTTTGATAAACGTGGCGGCCGATCTCGATGATATCCTGCCGCAACTCCTGCTCTGTCTTTGCCATCGGCGAATTTTCGATTGTATCAGGGATGGGGGCTCCGGCTGTTCCCACTGGTAAGATGAAGAGATTGTGAGTAACCGGCGAATGTGCCCGAACTGCCGGGCTTTCCTTGAACCCTCCGACAAAATCTGTCCCTACTGCGATATGCAGTTGGGAGCCCGGGCAGTGGATGTTCGAAACCCCGCGGACATCGCCGGTGGATTGATTCCGCACGCGCGCTTCACCACCACCATGATCCTGCTGGTGAACCTGGCGCTGTTCATCGCCACCGTGATTGCGGATATGAACCGCGGGCGCAACGATTCCCTGATGTCCATCCACGGGCTGACGCTGTTCCACTTCGGGGCCAAGTGGAACCAGGCATTGGCAGCCGGGCAGTGGTGGAGGCTGATCACGGCCGGCTTTCTGCACGGCGGGCTCATGCACTTCGTGATGAACTCCTGGGCGTTGATGGATCTTGGCGCACAGGTGGAAGAGTTGTACGGCTCCGCCCGCCTGCTTGTGTTCTACTTCGTGGCCACCTTCCTTGGCTTCTTCGCCAGCGCGCTCTGGAGCAACAGCCTCAGCGTGGGCGCCTCCGCCGGCATCTTCGGCCTCATCGGCGCGATGATTGCCATGGGCGTCCGGCACAACACCGAAATGGGCTCAGCCATCCGAGGCGCCTACATCCGCTACGCCATCTACGGCTTACTTCTGGGCCTGCTGCCCGGACTCGCCATCGACAATGCGGCCCACATCGGCGGTCTGGCCGGCGGCTTTGCCGTCGCCTACTTGGCTAAGGAGCCCGCGCGCGTCCTGGGGCCCACGCCCCGCCGCGAGCGCATCTGGAATGGCGTCGCCGGCGTCTGCCTGGTGCTGACCGCCTACTGCTTCGTCCGTATGTTCTTGTGGATGGCCGCTACCGGACGCCAAGGTTAATCCAATACAATGGCCCGGTGCCTTCCCGTTCCCGCTACGCCGCGGCAGCCATCTTCATGCAGGTGCTGCTGGGCGTCATCTACTCCTGGTCTGTCTTCCGCGGACCGCTCGCGCAACTGCATGGCTGGTCCAAAGCGCAGACCATCGCGCCCTATCGTTATTCGCTGCTGACGTTTGCCGCCGGCATGATTCTGGCCGGCTTCTGGCAGGACAGGAAAGGCCCACGTCTGGTGGCCAGCGTCGGTGGCGTTCTGCTGGGCACCGGCTGCCTGCTGGCGTCCTTCCTGGGCGATACGTTGAACGGCCTGATCTTCAGCTATGGCGTGGTATCGGCGCTTGGCGTGGGTTTTGCCTACGTTACCCCGATTGCCATGTGTATTAAATGGTTCCCCGACAAGCGCGGCATGATCGTCGGCTTGGCCGTGATGGGCTTCGGCGTTGGACCGCTGCTGTTCGGTCCGCTGCTGGAAGCGCTGCTCGGCAAGGATCCCGCGCAGTTCGCGCGCACCATACCGCAGACGTTCCGCATTCTGGCTGTGATCTTTTACGTCGGCGTGATTGGCGCCGCGCAGTTCTACCAGGTGCCGCCGCCCGGGTATAAGCCTGCTGGTTGGAATCCGCCGGCGGGCAAAGCGAAAGGCGTCACGCTGGCTCCCGGCGAGATGCTTCGCACCTGGCAGTTCTATGCCCTGTGGGCCGTGTATTTCCTGGGGACTTCGGTTGGGCTGACGGCTATCGGCGAAGCCTCGCCGCAGTTGCAGGAGATGGCCAAGACCAGCGCCATTATGTCCGCCGGCGCCGCGCTCGGCATCATGAGCATCTTCAACGGCCTGGGCCGCCTGGGATGGGGCAGCGTTTCGGACCGCTTCGGCCGCCCCACCGCGCTCATGGGGATGGCGCTGACATCGATGATTGCCTGCTTCGGCGTACTGCGGACCGCCAGTGACTTCACCAGCCTGCTGATCGGCCTGTGCCTGGCGGGATTCGCCTATGGCGGCTATCTCGCGTTGATGCCATCGCTGACCGCCGACTTCTTCGGCGCCACCAACGTCGGCGCGAATTACGGACTGTTGTTCACGGCTTGGGGTATCTGCGGCTTCGTGGTACCGGGCTACTTCGCGGGCATCATGGATAGGGCACGTGCGGCGAACAACCTCGCCGGCGGCTACCAGGAGGTCTACTTCACACTGACGGGTCTGGCGCTGCTGGGCGGGCTTCTGGCACTGGTGCTGCGGGCACCGAGTAAACCGTAAATACGATCCGCGCACCGAGATCCGCGACAGACTTTACGGTCGGCGCCGAAATCACGAAGACCTCGCAATGCGGTGTCGTCTCCGCCTGCACGCCGATGTTGAAGTCGCGGATCTTGACCGCATCCCACATCGCGCGCGCCTCAGGCGGCAGCCCAGCGATCAGCTTGCAGAAGGCACGGATGGTCGAGTCCGCGTCTGTCGTGCGCCGCTCCAACTCCAGGTGGGCCTCGAACGTGCGTTTCACGCGGCCCACGTGAAGGGCATACACCTTCTTCCCGAAGGCCGTAACCAACGGCTCAAGATCGAAGTTGGCCCACAGATCGAGATCAACGTTCAGGAAGCGAGTCTGTTCCGGCATCACTGTTTGATCACCGCCCCATCGCGGCGCCGCACCGTCCCCCATCCCCCATGCAACCGCTGCCGCTCCCCGGTTTCCAAATGCCCGAAGGGATACTTCGCCGCGGCCCTCTCATCCACCTCGATCCCCCACCCCGGTGACTCGTTCGCATACAGATACCCGTCCCGCGTCTCCGGACAACCGCGAAACACCTCCAACGTCGCCTCGTTGAACGCGACCAGTTCCCGAATCCCAAACGTCGAACAGGTCAGGTCGAGCGCCAGATTCGCCGCATGCCCCACCGGCGACACATCGCCTGGCCCGTGCCATGCCGTCCGCACGCCATGGGCTTCTGCCACCGCCGCGATCCGCCGGCACGGCGTGATGCCACCCATCTGCGAGATATGAATCCGAATGAAGTCGATCAGCCGCTCCGTCACCAGTTCCTGCCACTCCAGAGGATGATTGAACAACTCCCCCATCGCCAGCGGCGTCGTGGACTGCCGTCGCGCCAGCCGGTACCATTGCAGATCCTCCGGCGAGAAAACATCCTCCAGGAAGAACAACTGGAATCGCTCCGATTCCTTCACCATCCGCAAGCCCAGCGGCGGCGTCACCCGCTCATGCACGTCGTGCAGCAGTTCGATCTCATCGCCCAACTCCGCGCGGCAGGCTTCGAACATCTTCAACGTCGCCCGCACATACGCCGCGGGCTCGAACATGGGCTCATCATGCAGGGCTCCCGTCACCGCGCGCCCCAGCGCCGACGGCGCCTGTCCGCCCCCATAACTGCGCCCTCCGCCCGAGCTATACGCCGCCTGATTCGGCACGCCCACCTGCACCCGAATATGCCGGAATCCCGCCTTGCGCAGCGCCCGCGCGCTCTCCAATACCTGTGCGATATCGGCGCCGCCCGCGTGCGCGTAGCACTCGGCCGCCTCCCGCACCTTGCCCCCCAACAACTGGTAAACCGGCATCCCCGCCAGCCGTGCCTTGATGTCCCACAACGCCAGATCCACGCCGCTGAGGGCATTGTTCAACACCGGATCGTTGCGCCAGTAGGAGCTGTTGTAGCCGGCATACCAGATGTCTTCGATGCGATCGGTCTCCTTGCCGATCAGCAGCGGCTTCAGGTACCGCTCCACCGCCGGCTTCACCAGTTCCGCCCGTTGGGTGAAGGTCCCGCAGCCGTAGCCGTAGAGCCCATCCTGATCGGTCAGAATCTTCACCACACTGAGACGCAAGCCCGCCGGTGCGGTCTCAATCACTTTGATGTCGCGAATTCGCGGAGCCGCCATGCCTCGCAATGCCTTCGCCTGTATCGCGAGCAAAGGCAGCATCCCTGTCGCGGATGTCAGAAAACGGCGCCTGGTCTCCAAAGTACGCATGCGGTCTCTCTTGATAGTAGAGGATGAATACCCGCACCAGGCGCCCTCAGCTTTACTACGAATGGCGGCTGCGTCGGTAGGCCAACGCACCCAGCGCACCCAGCACCAGGCCCCACGTGCCGGGTTCCGGGATGCCCGTATTCGCTACATCCCCATTCACCAACAGGTACAGGTTGTCGATATCCAGCAGCGTCCAACTCTCCGCAAAACCCGTACCGTCATTGGTGATAAAGAAGGTGTTGGACGAAGTGCCCACGCTCGGCGGGTCGAAAAAGTTCACCCCGATGTCGCCACCGGCACTCACGTTCTGCACCGTAAAGATCACCACCAGGTCCGCCGGAACCAGCAGGCTTCCCAGATTCGTGAAACTCACGGTTTGCGACGTCGCCCCCGTTATCGAAATGCCCGTCACCGTGAACGAACTGCCGATCGCATTCCCCAACGGAGAACCGGCTTCGTAGAATGTCACCGTGGCATCGAAGGTGGCGTCCGTGCCCACGTTGTAAAACTGCGTATCCAGGCTGTCCAAAGTGCTTTCCGCACCTAACTGCACCCGGTCCCCGATGTGGGTAAATCCAGTGGAGTACACCGCTGAAAACTGCTGGTCACCCGTCGTGTTGTTGTACAGTACCGCCGCATGGCTGACCGCCGTTGCCAGCATGCCCAGAATGAGTGCTTTCCTCATGTGGCTTACTCTCATCCTTTACCGGAGGCCGTAATCACGCGCGTGACATAGCCGAATGGCAAAGTCCCGGTGCGCTTGAACTGCAGCGTGAACGTGCTCGATTGCCCCGCGGCCAGCGTGGGTACGTTCTTGTAGGGCATACCTGCCGGCGCGTAGTCCTCCGTCACCCCATCCCCATTCAGCAGGCTCCATCCCGCCGCCAGCGAATCCACTACGAAGGCAATGTCGCCGATCGGCTCCTGGCTGGTATTGGTAGCCCGCACGGTCCGCGACCAGAACCCGGTGGCCCTGTTCAGAACCGCTACCCCGCAAGTGGCCGTCAGCTGCCCCGCCACAAAGCTGCAATTAGAGATAGCAACGGACGACTTAATGCAGTTGCTTTCGCAAACGGGGGGTTCGGGACACTTTTCCCTGCAATTCCTCGGATCATTATTGCTCCCGATGGCGCACCCAATGATGCAGTCCTTGAAGCTGAGCGGGTCATTGCACCCGTTGTAGCAGTTGATCACGGCATTATCGATACAGGATGCGGGAACCTGGGCACGCGACACGATCGACGCGGCTCCCAATCCCACAACAAGAAGACACAGAACATGCTTGCGCATATAAGCGAGCTACTCCCAATCCAAAGTCCGCCCGAAGGCCGTTCGGCGCAGCAGGCACCCAGGATAGGCGATACTTCTCTACACTTCCTGCCATGACTTTTGTAAAATAGCGGGCCGCAGCTCTATCCGTTACACTGAGCCGACGGCCTACCACCGCATGAAACGTCGCCAACTCCTCTTCGCCGGCCTGTGCCCCTCGCTACTCGCGGCAGCCCCCGCCACACTGGAACCCCTCGACTACGGGCGATCCTTCCTCCAGGGCAAATGGGCCGACAACCGCGTCCGTTTCTGGATCGAATCCCGCACGCGCCTTATCGATCCAGCCGGCGCCGCCATCGACTACTACCAGTGCGCCTCCTGCAAGAGCGAGAACACCTTCGCCCCCAAGGATCTGTTCCACAAAGACAACTACGATTTTCTGCCCATCTTCGGCCCGGAAGACGGTGTCATCTTCCGCCGCAAGGCCCACCTGAATGCCGACTACCGCCAGATTCGCAAAGCCGCGGACATGTGGGAAGGCCAAACCTACAAGCTGATCAAACCGCGTACGGCGCGCCTGCTGCGCTCCACGCGCGAGATCCGCGAAGCCACCCATTCCGGCGTACCCATCGTGGCACAGACCGAAATCGCCGACCCGCGCACTCGCCTCCGCGCCATCATCGAATTCCCGGTGAAAACGATGAACATCCACGACCAGAAGGACCTCTACCAGGTGGACACAGGCCCCGTCGCCTTCCCCGACCTCTCGCAGCGGTTCCCCCGGCCAGCCGAAGCGCTCAGCCTCGCCTTCGTCGCATTCAATGCGCCGAACAGCGCGGACTTCGTTATGGAATCACCAACGCCCATCTCCGAAGGCACGCGCGTCCATCACTATTCCAAGCTGCTGAGCTTGCCGGCCGCAAACCGACTCTACGCCTGCGAATAGCGGAATATCACGCCGCATGACAAGGCCGTGCGATTCATCCCCACGGTTGGCAAGCGATCGCCGCCGTGACACACTCTTACCCATATGAATCAACTCTGGGCAGATTTCGTCCGCTACGCAGCCCGTCAATCCAAAGTTGGCTCGATGCGTGCATCGGTCGGACTCGAGGCAGCTTGGGTGAACTCGACACTGCCGTTTTGCAATGGCACGTTCCTCACAGCCGCACCGGCGGATGCGGCGGATCTGGTCCGACAGTTGGAAGCGGCCAAGGCGGATGCCGCTCCGCACGCATTGCCATGGGCGCTGTTCACCTACGATCCCCACTTTGAGAATCTCGCCATTCCCGCCGAGTCGGGATTTGCGCGGGTCATGGGAGTCCGGGTAATGACCGCCGACATAGCCCGGTTGGCTGCGCCGCGGCGTCCGCTGCCTGCCCTGGATTTTCGCCGAGTCACCGACGACACAGGGGCAAGGCACGCTCTCGACCTTAACATGCAGGCATACGGCATGCCGTCGGAGATGACCGAGAGCGTTCTCGCGACCGGAGCGTTTTTCGGCGATCCATCACGTGAGTTCGGCTTCGTAGGTTACGCGAACGGCACGCCCGTGAGCACGGCTTCCGCTGTTCTGATCGACGGGTGGCTCTATGTGGCACTCGTCGCCACTATGCCAGGACACCAGAAAAACGGCTATGCGGAAGCCGTCATGCGGCACGCTCTCCAGCAGGCTGCCAAGGCCACCAACGTAACCCGGACGTCCCTGGACGCAACGGATGCCGGTGCGCCTCTATATGCGCAAATGGGCTATACGGAGACAGGTGAAACGTGGGGTATGTGGATGCTCGCCCACTAAAGCGGCCTAAGCTCTCGCGCCGCAGTGCTGCTCAAACGCTTCCACCAGGTCCGCCGCGATATCCGGCGCTTCCTGCGTTTCGATGTCCCGGCGGTGCAGCACGAACACCGGCTCACCATTGCGGAACAGCGCCATGGAAGGCGACGAGGGCGGTACCTCCGCCAGCTTGCCGGAGCGCAGGTGGGCCACCGCTTCCACATCGGCTCCAGCGAACACCGTAATCGTGCGGTCCGGACGCACGGCATTGCGTAGCGCCATGCCAACTGCCGGACGAGCCTTGCCCGCCGCACAGCCACATACCGAATTCACCACCACCAGCACCGTTCCGCTGTTCGGTCCCAGCGCGGCATCCACTTCTTCAGGCGTGCGCGTTTCCTCGACACCATACTGCGTCAAGTCCCGGCGCATGGGGATAACTAGCATCTCGTTGTAACGCATCTATACCCTTCAGTGTAGAATCACACGGCAATACCGTCAAACACACGGCGTGGCGTCTCCCACAGTATCGCCCGCTTATCCGCCTCCGGAATCTCCAGCGGCAGCAGCTTGTGCATCTCCGTCTCCAGGCTCTCCGGCAGGTCAGCCCCGGCCATCAGCCGCGATGCCGGCACGTGGTGCAGAATCTCCAGCACGTGATGCGGCATCAGGCTGGAGACCTCGATATATATGTTGGGACACACCGTCGCCGCCACAATCGTTTCCAACATATACACGCTGCCGCCGGCGTGGCCCAGGATCAAGGTTGCCTCGGGAAACCGCTGCGCCGGCAGAATGTACAGCGACGGCAGGGAAAACGGCACGCCCGATCCGGTGTGCACAATCACCGGCATCCTATATTGAGCGGTGGTTTCAAACAGGAAGTCGCTGCGGCGCGACACCGGATTCAGCGCTTGGTACTGCGGCTGCAGCTTGAGCGCGCGCAATCCCAACACCTCTGCGCAGCGTTTCACCTCATCGCGAAACTCGCCTTCGGGAATAAAAGGATCGATGCACGCCGCCCCCGTGAACCGCTCCGGATAGGCGCGCACGGCCGCGCCGATCAGGTCATGCTCCCGGCGAAAATCTTCCACCACCGGAAACGGAATCAACACGGCGCGATCTACGCCCGCCTTGTCCATGGCACGCAGCACCATCTCCGGATCCTGCCGCCGGCCGCTGTGCCGCGCCGTGCCGATGTGCGCATGGGTGTCGTAAAGACGAAAGCCGTCCTTCATGCCGCGGACTCCAGCGCCGCCACGATCTTCTCTCCCATTGCCACGGTACCCACCGTACCGCCCAGGTCCGGCGTAAGATTAGCGGGATCGCCGCACACCTTCGCCACCGCGGCCCGGATGAGCGCCGCACCGTGCTGCGCCTCCTCGCCGCCCAGCCACTCTAGCATCATCGCGGCCGACAGGATCGTCGCCACCGGGTTGGCGATCCCTTGCCCGGCAATGTCCGGCGCCGACCCGTGCGAGGGCTGGAACAAGCCATGCTCGTCGCCCACGTCCGCCGAAGGCGCCATCCCCATTCCGCCCACCAGACCGGCGCCCAGATCGCTCAGAATATCGCCGAACAGGTTCTCCATCACCAACACATCGAACCGCCGCGGGTTCTTCACCAGGTACAGCGACGCCGCGTCCACATACACATGCTCCGCCCTCACGGTGGGAAACTCCCGCGCCACCGCATCGAACACATGGCGGAAATACGCCATCGACGGCAAGACGTTCGCCTTGTCCACCAGCGTGCAGAGCCCGCGCCGTTTCTCCGCCTCCCGAAACGCCGCACGGGCAATCCGCGCCGCCCCTTTTCTCGTGATGCGCAGCGTGTCGCACTGTTCCTCGGCATCGAACTGTGTGGCGTTCTTGCGGGAAGCGAACATGCCCTCCGTGTTTTCGCGGAAGATCACAAAATCGATCTCCCCGGTGCGATACCCCTTTAGCGGCGAGTGCGCCTCATGATAAAGGTAGATCGGCCGAACCCCGGCGTACAGGTCCAACTGCTCGCGAATATCGAGTTGTGGCGCCATCTCCGTGCCGCTGGGCCAGCGCACATCCGGCAGCCCCATCGCCCCCAGCAACGTTGCATCGGCAGCGCGGCAGGCCTCCAGCGTCGCGGCGGGCAACGGATCGCCGTTGCGCAGATACTCGCCCGCCCCGCAGGCATATTCCTTAAACTCGAAGCGGAGGGCCGCCGCGGATTCCACCGCGCGCAACACACGGAGCGCTTCCCGGGTGACTTCCGGCCCGATCCCGTCGCCCGGCAGAACGGCAATTTTGTAGGTACGCATTAGGGGAAACTCGGAGTATAGCGCGTCGAGGCCAACCGGCCCAGACGGCTCTTTTTCTTTACTTCCAACTACATAAGGTGCTACGCTGTAGGTCGAATAATGCGTACTGTCGACCTGATCCACCGCAAGCGCGAGGGCGAGGAACTTGCGCCTGAAGAAATCAAGTTCCTGATTGACGGCTATACGCGCGGTGAAATCCCGGATTACCAGGCCTCCGCGTTCTTAATGGCGGTCTGCTACACAGGCATGACGGATCGCGAGGTGTCGGCGCTCACGGAAAGCATGCTGGCCTCTGGCGAGACGATGAACCTGTCGGAAATCCCCGGTATCAAAGTCGACAAGCATTCCACCGGCGGAGTGGGCGACAAGACCAGCCTCATCGCAGCTCCGTTGGCTGCCGCGGCAGGCGTGGTGGTACCCATGATCTCCGGGCGCGGGCTCGGGCACACCGGCGGCACGCTGGACAAACTCGAATCCATCCCCGGTTTTCGTACCAACCTCTCCTCGAGCGAATTCCTTTCCCAACTGAAGCGCACCGGCCTTGTCATCGTCGGCCAGTCCAACGAATTGGTGCCGGCGGACGGGAAGCTCTACGCGCTTCGCGATGCCACCGCCACCGTCGAATCCATCCCGCTGATGGCCAGCAGCATCATGTCAAAGAAGCTGGCGGAAGGCGTGGATGCCCTGATTCTCGACGTCAAGGTCGGCGCCGGCGCCTTCATGAAGAAGCAGATCGAGGCGCGCCGCCTGGCCCAGATGATGGTCGGTATCGGCCGCCGCATGAACAAGCGCGTCCAGGCCCTCATCACCGACATGAGCCAGCCGCTCGGCTTCGCCATCGGCAACGCACTCGAAATCATGGAGGTCTCGCAGACGCTGCAGAACAGCGGTCCGGTCGATCTCACCCGCCTCTCCATCGAACTGGCCGCGCGCATGATCCACCTGGGCAAGGTCGCCAACTCGCTCGAAGAGGCCCGCCAGATCGCCGAAGCCAAGCTGCTCGACGGCTCCGGCTACCGCAAGTTCAAGGAAGTCATCGGCGCCCAGGGCGGCGAGCCCAAGGTGCTCGATCGCTTCGAACTGCTGCCCAACGCCACCGGCATGCGCGAGATCTACTCGCCCCGCGCTGGCTACGTCAGCGCCATCGACGCCCAATTGATCGGCCAGGCCAGCACCATGATCGGCGCCGGTCGCGACACCAAGGACGCCGCGATCGATCCGGCCGTCGGCGTCATTCTCGAGGTGAAGGTTGGCCACAAGATCGATGCGGGCGGCGTGCTCTGCCGCATCTACCACACCCGCGAAGAGCGTGTGGAGGAAGCCGCCGAGCTGGTGGAAGACGCATTCCGCATTTCGCAGCAGGCCCCCGAAGACCGCGAACTCATTCTCGAAGTAGTCGGCTAATCAAACGGAGCCACGACCGCGAGGGAGTGGTCGCCCCAATAGAAGGAGGAGTGCGGTGGAACGCTTCACCGGACTGCTGGGCCTGTTGGCCATTCTTGGCACGGCGTTTCTGTTTTCCTCAAACCGCCGCGCCATCCAACCGCGGTTGCTGGCCTGGGGCCTCGGCCTTCAGTTCCTGTTCGCCGCGCTGGTCTTGAAAACCTCCTTCTTCGGTGGGCTCTTCCAACAAGCCAGCACCGGCGTCAATGCGCTGCTGCAATTCGCCGAAGAGGGCAGCAAGTTCGTCTTCGGCCCCCTGGGCGCGAAAGACGGCACACAATGGGGCGTCATCTTCGCCTTCCAGGTGCTGCCCATCGTCATCTTCATCGCCGCGCTGTTCTCCATCCTTTACTACTTCGGCGTCATGCAGGTGGTCATCAAGGGCATGGCTTGGCTGATGCTCCGCATCATGGGCGCCAGCGGTGCCGAATCCACCAACGTCGCCGCCTCCATCTTCATGGGCCAGACCGAGGCGCCCCTCACCATCCGCCCCTTCCTTCCCAAGATGACCCAGTCGGAGCTGTTCACTGTGATGGTCAGCGGCATGGCGCATGTTTCAGGCGCCGTCATGGCCGCCTACGTCAAGATCGCCGGCGTCGACATCAAGCATCTGCTCACCGCCGTCATCATGACCGCCCCAGCCACCATCATGCTGGCCAAAATGTTCATGCCCGAAACCGAAGAGCCTGAAACGAAGGGCTCTGTGAAAATCCAGATCGAGAAGCCCGGCGTCAACGTCATCGACGCGGCGGCGCGTGGCGCGGGCGAAGGCTTGCACCTGGCTCTGAACATCGGCGGCATGCTCATCGCCTTCCTGGCCCTCATCGCCCTGGTAAACGGGGTTATGGGCTGGCTCCATACGCTCCCCGGCCTTGGCTGGCTGCCTAGTTCCATGCAGGCCCTGTTTGGCATCGTCTTCGCTCCGGTGGCCTGGTTGATGGGTGTCTCCTGGAAGGACGCGCAGGCCGTCGGCAACCTCCTGGGCACCCGCCTGGTCCTGAACGAGTTCGTCGCCTTCCTCCAACTGGGCCCTTTGAAGGAACAGCTCGATACGAAAAGTTTCGTGATCGCCACCTATGCCCTCTGCGGCTTTGCTAATCTCTCGTCTATCGCCATTCAGATCGGCGGCATCGGCGCGCTCGCGCCCTCCCGCAAGTCCGATCTGGCTCGCATGGGCTTGAAGGCCGTCGCCGCCGGCACCATGGCCAACTTCATGTCCGCCTGTATTGCTGGGATTCTGCTATGACGAAAGCCGAAGAAACTGCCGCGTGGCTGCAATTGCGCCTGCCCCAGCGCCCGAAAACCGCTATCGTCCTGGGCAGCGGATTGGGCGTGTTTACTGACAGCCTGGAAGACCCAGTAGAGATGTCCTATGCCGACATCCCGAATTGGCCCCAATCCACCGCCATCGGGCATGCTGGCAAGCTGATCATCGGTCGCCTCGGCGAGATCGAAGTGCTGTGCCTCAGCGGCCGCGCCCACCTTTATGAAGGCTACACCGCGCAGCAGGTCACGTTTGCCACCCGCGTGCTGGGCCTGATGGGCGTCCGCACGCTGGTGCTCACCAACGCCGCCGGCGG
>JAEUQF010000246.1 GCA_016789745.1 Bryobacterales bacterium | reverse complement strand
GTTTATCTTCTTTCTTAGGGTCGAGCGCGGTGATCATTTCGGGGAAGTAGAAGCGCATCGACTGTTCCTGCTTCTCGTAGCCTGGGAGGGCTTCGGCGAAGTAGGGGGTGAGGATATATCCATCGGCGAGCGCTTGGTCGACCAGTTGCTGGCGGCGGGCGGCGGTGCCAGGGCCGGTGAGCAGGCGCGCTTCGATGGCTTTGACAAAGGACTTTTCGGCCAGCAGGACGAAGTCCTGTTTGTAGGGATCCGGGAGGAGGGGGGCAGGCTGGGCGAAGTCGAGGAGGCCTTTGCGCTTGTTGAGTTCCTCGGTCTGACGCATGACGAGGGGGGACACGGCATGTTGGAGGTAGGCGTGGCGGATGTCGTCGATCATCGGCTCCAGGGAGGGAGTGACGACGACAAAGAAGTCATCGCCGTAGCTGCGTGTGTGGACTTGGTTGGGGGGCCCGAGCAGGTCCAGGTAGATCTGGAAGCGGCGGCCGGTGCCGCTGGTGGGGTTGCGCAGGTAGCCGTTCGATTCGAGGACAGCCTGGGAGACGGGGCCGTGATAGGCGTCGATAACCTTTTCAAAGTGCGGTTGGGCGGCTTTGTAGAGGGCGTCGATCCCGGCCTCCTGGTGGAACTGGCGCAGGAGAGGGAGGAAGCCCTCCATGGCGGCGACTTCCGGCGGCAGGTCATTGGTGCGGTATCGGAACTTGAAATCGGGCGGCTTGTCGATGCAGAGGGCGAAGGAGATGTAGCGGGCGAGCAGGGCGTTGTCGCCGTCCTGGCGATGGTCGCGGATGTAGCGGCGGATTTCGGCGAGCGATGGTATGTTTTTGGACGCCAGATGCTGGCGGACGGCGGCACGGATGGGGCTGTTGCTTTGGGAGTTGATGTCGGCGTCAAGACCGGCGGCGTTGAGGGCCGCGAGGACGCTGAAGAGGGCGGGGCTGGAATCGAGTTGGCCCGTCTCCTGCGCGGGGGACGGGGCGTGGGTGAGGAAGAAGGCGGCCGCGGCGAGGGCGGCAATCGGAGCGCGTCTCATGGGCAACAAATGCGCAGTCCAGCTTTCAGTGTAACGGCTTAAAAGCAGGTTTTGGTTGCACTTTTCTTTGGCACCCCCATTGCTAGCGAGTAGGAATCCGATTAAACTAGGGGCTGGAATTGTTTAACTTGATCTTTCAGAAGGGGATGTCTGTCACAAGCGGGCATCCCCTTTGCGCTTGGAAGCTGGAGATTAAAAAGGCCTAATCCACCGAAAGGAATCAGTCTAGCAGAACTACGCTCTGCCCCCTTCGAATGTACCCGCCCAGAAATTATCCCCCGCGCCGTCCCATGCCTCGGATTCGTGAGAACGTGAATGAGGCAATCCGTGTCCGTGAAGTCCGTGCGGTCTTCCCCGGAGGAGTGGTGGAGGTGATGCCGACACAGGCCGCCATCCGCCGGGCCCAGGAGTTGGGGTTAGACCTGATCCTGGTGTCGCCGACGGCGGAGCCGCCGGTAGCCAAGGCCATGGACTATGGCCAATGGCAGTACGAGCAGAAGAAGAAGTCGCACGAGGCCAAGAAGAAGCAACACATCATCCAGGTGAAGGAACTGAAGTTCCGGCCGAACACGGATGATCACGACTACGAGTTCAAGAAGAACCATGCGCTGCGGTTCCTGAAAGAAGGCAATCGCGTGAAGGCGGTGGTGCAGTTCCGCGGACGTGAGATTGCGCACGTGGACCTGGGCCGCAACCTGCTGCTGCGCTTTTCCGAGGATCTGAAAGAAGCGGGTGCGGTGGAAGGCCAGCCTAAGTTGGAAGGCCGCAACTGCCACGTGATCATCAGTCCCTTGAAGGACAAGGAGCCGGCCAAGGAAAAGCCAGCACCGAAGGAAAAGAAACCTGCGGTGGTGACGCTTCCTTCGGCCAATCCGCCACAAGCTTAAACAAACGCGCACGGGCCGGCGAGCGACTATACTCGTCTTGATGAAGCCGCTGTTCGCACTCCTATTGGGCGCCATCCTGGCGCCCGCCGCTCCCGTGCCGTTGATCTTCGACACCGACATGGGCAACGACATCGACGATGCCCTGGCGCTGGCGGTGATCCACGCGTTGGAATCGCGTGGGGAAGCGAAGCTACTGGCCGTCACCCTGACAAAAGACAACAAGTGGTCCGGGCCGTTTGTGGATTTGGTGAACCATTTCTATGGACGGCCGGGGATTCCGATTGGGATCTCGAACAACGGGCCGACGCCGAAGGACTCCGACTATACGCGGCTGCCCGCGCAGAACGCTGTTTACAAGCGCAAGGTGAAGCCCGAAGATAAGCTGCCGGAAGGCGCGACGGTGATTCGGAAGGTGTTGGAGTCGCAGCCGGACAAGAGCGTGGTGATCGTGCAGGTGGGGTTCAGCACGAATCTGGCGCGGCTGTTGGCGGAGCCTGGCGGGAAGGAGTTGGCGGCCCGCAAAGTGAAACTGCTGAGCGTGATGGCGGGGCAATTTCCGACTGGCAAGCCGGAGTACAACGTGCGCATCGATGTGCCGTCGGCGCGCAAGGTGTTTGGAGAATGGCCGGGGGAGATTGTCTTTTCGGGCTTTGAGATTGGGCTGGCGATCAAGTATGAGGCGGTAAGCATCGAACGGGATTATGGATGGGTGGCGAATCATCCGGTGTCCGATGCGTACCGGGCGTATCAGAAGATGCCGTACGACCGGCCTACTTGGGATTTGACATCGGTGCTGTATGCGGTGCGGCCGGATCGCGGGTACTTCGGGTTATCGGATACGGGTACGGTGGCGGTGGCCGAGGACGGGCAGACGAAGCTGGAGGCATCAGCGGCGGGGAAGCACCGCTATTTGACGGTGACGCCGGAGCAGCGGGCGCGGGTGCTGGAGGCGCTGACGGTGCTGGCCAGCCAGCCTCGCTAACCCTTAGCCGAGGGTGATCTTTTTCGTTAATTCGAAGAACTGGCGTTTGCGATCGGTGCTGAAGCCCCAATTGACGGGCGGGCTCTGGTGGCCGTCGCGGTAGTTATTCTCACCGATATCGAGGATGCCCCAGGAGGCGTACTGTTTGACGGCCTCGGTGTAGTTGTTCACGGGCTTGTCGAAGTCGAAGTGATCGTCTTCGTTGAAGAGAATGGGCATCGGGAAGTAGCCGGGGACCTTACGGGTCTCCTCTACCATTTGCCCGATGCGTTTGGGGTCCTTGACGCCGTTGCCGTGGAGCAGCAGGTAGTCGGAAGCTTCGACGATGTTGGCGGGCGGGATGACGCCTCCGGTGAAGCTGGTGCCGACGGGGTAGGGGTAGCCGCCGCGGAACTCGTCGCGGGCGAGATCGAATAGCTCCACGATGCGATTGGGCTTGAGGATGGGCTGCTCGTATTTGCCGTTGTTGCACTCGTTGGCGATTTCGAGCAGCAGGTGGCGGTAGTTGCGGGCGTGGAGCCAGCGGATGATGCGGCGCACGCCGCGGCGGATGGCTTCGTCGCCTTCGAAGTATTGGTCCTGGCCGAAGTAGAAGAGGCAGAGTTGGGGGACCATGCCGAGGCGGTCGGCGGCGTTGAGGACTTTTTCCAGGCGGGCGAGGTAGGCGGGCTTGAGAGTACCGTCAGGGCGGAAGGCATTGTTCTTCCAGGGCTGGTCTTTTCGGTAGCCCTGGGGGTTGCCGCCCTGCAGGCAGACATTGAAGCTGAGCAGGCCGTGGCGGCGCCATTCGGGGAGGGCGGCGACGAACTCGGCGGTGTTGCGGTCGGGGTCCCAGCGGCCGGTGTCGGGGTACTTCCAGAGGGAGACGGATTCGGGGTTCTCGTCGTCGAAGATGGCCTGCACGGTGCGGGCATTCATGAGCAGGCCTTCGATCTTGTGGCCTTCCCAGATGCGGCCGGGGTAGGTGGGTTTGCCGTTCAGGAAGAACTGGTCGCCCTTGATTTCGACTTTGGTGCGGCGGCCGGTGGCGCGGGCAGCGGGGGCGGATTTCTTCTTCGGTGCCTTTGGCGCGGCGCCGGCGCAAGCGGCTGTGGCGGGCAGGGACAGGAAGGTACGTCGATTCATCGGGGTCTTCGTTAGGATACCGTGCCGTGGGCGAAAGCTCACGGCGAACCGCAAGCGATTCACGTGCAGTGTCGCACAGTCAGGTCGAGATTTTATTCTTCCGAGGATCCCGTTTCGCACGTTGTCGGGTAGGGGCCCACAGAGGAGGACAAGATGCCCGGAGGAACACTACCAATGCCGTGCCAGCCTGGGCCGGCAATTCCCAAGCCGCCGATGCCATCGGCGCTGCTGACAACGTCAATCATCAAAGCCCGGCTTGCTGCCGCGTTGCCGAACCAGCGCGATACGGTGGCGTGCGACATGATCTTCAGCGCGGCAAACGCGGAACTGACCGGCCTGGATCTGGAGGGCGTTCTGCGGTTGTACGTCGCGCTCACCGCGGGAGTGCCGTCGCCGACGGATATGGCGGCGCTGGGGCGGCTGGCGGAACACATGAAGTTTCAGCCCAAGCCGCTGGAAACGACTTACTATCGCGCCAAGGGCGCGCTGCCGGCGGATCCGAGGGTCGATAGTCTGCTGAAGGTGGATCTGGTGAAGCGGATCTACAAGGCTGAACGGAAGCGGTACGATTTCGGCGAAGACTACCACCCGCGCGCGATTACGTTTGGACGCGGGCAGTTAGGCCAGGACGCCTATAAGGACGTGGTGCGGACATGCAAAAGCGAACTGCAGGAGATACTGGCGTACGCTCGTCTGCGGGGGTTGTTTGAGTGTCCCATTCCGGCGCGGCCGAGTTGGGTGGACTGGGTTCTGTACAAGATGGTGATACCGGAACAGTATCGGGACATCTATTCGAACCACATGGTTGAGGATTTTGTGGTGACGGCGTACCTGGGGTTGAAGATCAAGACGTCTGGCGCTCACGTGGGGCGGAATGATGTGCAGACGCTGCGCTTTGCAGTGGCGGTGTATCACGGCATGTTCGGGATGGTGTCGTGGGCGCAGAAGATGGTGCAGACGGAGAATGACTGGGATTTGGTGGAAGGCTATCTGCGGAGTTGCTGCACGCATCCGGCTGAGAAAGACGGCCCACCGCGCCCGCGGCATACGCACGGCGATGACTGCGACTACGTGCACGAGGTAGTGCCCTAACCTTCGATTTGCAAGCGGCCTGTGGCACGGGCATGGTGCGACCGAGCTCCAGGCCGTTGGCAGCCACCGGTTCGCCTGCGGCTGAAGATGGCCGCGGGCGAGTCGGGACTGGTGGAGACGACGGGTAAGTTACTTCGCGGTGGCGCCGCCGTCGATGACCATGGTAGTGCCAGTGACGTAGGAGGCTTCGTCGGAAGCCAGATACAGCGCGGCACCGGCGATTTCATTGGGCTGGCCCAGGTAGCCGAGGGGCTGTGTCGCTTTCAACTTCGCCATGTGTTCTTCGTCGCTCCAGAAGTATTCGCTGAAGTCGGTTTGGATCAAGCCGGGGCAGATGGCGTTGACGCGGATGCGATGAGGGCCGAACTCTATGCCCCAGACTTTGGTCATCATGATGAGCGCGGCCTTGGTTGAACTGTAGACCAGGCCATGAGGCTGCGGGCGGAGGCCGGCGATGGAGGCGATGTTGATGATCGAGCCGCCCTGGCCGCGTTCGATCATCTTCGGAACGATCAGCCGGATGAGGCGGTGTGCGGCGAGGACGTTGATCTCCATCGTCTTGAGTAACGCTTCGTCGGTGACTTCCAGCGCCGGGCCCTGGCCGATGTTGGTGGCGCTGTTGTTGACCAGGATGTCGATGGGGCCGGCTTGCTGTTCGGTCTGCTCAACGAGGTTGGCAAGGTCGGCGGGGCGGCCGACGTGACAGACGATGGGGATGATGCTGCCGGGGAGGCCTTCGCATTCGGCGGCGGTCTTATCGAGGTTCTCGCGCTTGCGGCTGGCGATGACGACCTTCGCTCCGGCGGCGGCGAAACGCTGGGCGATGGCTTTGCCGATGCCGCGCCCGCCACCGGTGACGAGCGCGACTTTTCCTTCGAGTGTGAATGCCATGGCGGATACTAGGCGGAGGCGGCGTTGGGCTTGTAGCTCTTGGCCGCTTTGCGGAAGACGTTACGCAGACCGCGGACGGCGCGATCCACTTCGCGTTCGGTGATGATGTAGGGCGGCAGCATGCGGACGACGGTGTCATGCGTGACGTTGATGAGCAGGCCTTCACTCATGGCGTCGGTGACGAACTGTTTGCAGGGGAAGTCGATCTCGATGCCGAGCATGAGCCCGTGTCCGCGCACTTCCTTGACGAAGGAGAAGCGGCGGCCCATGTCTTCGAGTTCGGATTTGAAGTAGGCGCCGACTTTGCGGATATGCGGCATCAGCTCTTCGAGGATGTCGACGCATTCGAGCGCGACGCGGCAGGCCAGCGCACCGCCGCCGAAGGTGGACCCATGCATGCCGGCGGTGAGCGCGGGGGCGGCGCGTTCGTTGGTCATAATGATGCCGATGGGGATGCCGGCGCCGAGCGGTTTGGCGGCGGTCATGACATCGGGCAGCACGACAGGATCAGGGATCTGGTAGGCGAAGTACGTGCCGGGGCGACCGACGCCGCACTGGATTTCATCGAGACAGAGCAGCGCGTTGTGCTTGTCGGCGAGCTCGCGAGCCAGGCGCGTCATCTTCTCGCCGAGCGGATAGATGCCGCCTTCACCCTGGATGAGTTCGAGGACAATGCCGGCGGTGCGTTCGTTAACGGCGGCTTCGAGCGCGCTGAGGTCATGGCGAGGGACGAACCTCACGCCGGGCAGGAGCGGTTCGAAAGGTGCGCGGTACTTGGGCTGTCCGGTGACCGAGACGGCGCCGATGGAGCGGCCGTGGAAGGAGTTTTCGAGGGCAACAATCTCGTACTTCTCCGGGGAGATTTTGGTGCCCCAGGACTTGATGATCTTGAGGGCGCCCTCCATGGCCTCGGTACCGGAGTTGCAGAAGAAGGTGCGCTGGAGGCCGCTCATGGCGGAGAGGCGTTCGGCAAGCTTGCCCTGGTATTCGTGGTAGTAGAGGTTGGAGGCGTGCACCAGTTTGCCCGCCTGCTCGCGAATGACGCGCACGATGCGCGGGTGGGCATGGCCGAGCGCGTTGACGCCGATGCCGCTCAACAGGTCGAGATAGCGTTTGCCGTCAACATCCCAGAGATAACAGCCCTTGCCGCGGGTGAGCACCAGGGGGTAGCGGCCGTAGGTTTGGAGGATGTATTTGGCCTCCAGGTCCATCACACGCTGGCCAGTGCTTAACTCGGCAGGACTCTCCACAAGCGTTTCCATATTCACATAGTGTATCCAAGGGTGGCGCGACTCATGCGCGAGGAAACAAACGGCTATACTGGGCGGCGCTATGGAATTCCTGGTTGGCGTGTTGCTTGGACTGACAGCGTGGTTCGCGGTACGCGTGCTGGTGATGGGCGTGTATACGGTGGATCAAAACGAGCGGGCGGTGAAGACGCGGTTCGGGCGTGCCGAACGGATCAGCGAAACGGCTACGACTTTGGACGACCCGATATCAGAATCGCTGGCGCCGCATGAACGGGAGCGCTATTGCTACCCGCAGGTGCGCGTGATTCCGGCGGGGCTCTACTTCAAGATGCCTTGGGAGAAGGTGTATAAGGTGAGCATTGCCACCAGCACCATCAACATGGCGCTGGATCTGCAGGATCCGAGCGCGAACGAAGGCGGCACGAAGCTGGAGGCGGTGACCAAGGACCAACTGAATACGGGGCTGACGGGGCAGATCCGTTACCGGGTGAGCGAGCAGAACCTGTATGCGTATCTGTTCGGGATCAAGTCGCCGATCGTGCACGTGATGGGGTATTTCGTGTCGGTGCTGCGGCAGAAGATCGCGAACTTTGAAGCGAAGCGGATGGCGGGCACCACGGATCCGGCGGGCTTGCCGGCGGCGCCGGGAGCGGATGTGACGGGCGTGTCGATCAACGATCTGCGAAAGAATCTGCGGGACTTGAACGAGTACATGGATCAGGAATGCCGGTCGGCGGCGGCGCGGTATGGGGTGGTGCTGGATGCGTCGTTGATTACTGGAATTGATCCTCCGGAGGAAGTGGAGTCGGCACTGGCGGCGATCAACACAGCGCACAACCAGGTGTCGAGCGACATCAGCCTGGCGCAGGCAGCGGCGGATCAGAAGATTGTGCAGTCGCGGCGGGCGGTAGAGATTGAGACGCTGCGGGCGCAGGCGGAGATAGAGCCGATTCGGGCGATGGCGGACCAGTTGGAGCAGATGCACGCGGCGGGGCCTGAGGTGCTGGAGATGTACCTGCGGAGCGTGAAGGTAGGGCTGTTTGAGAAGGCCGAGAAGGTTTACCGGGAGGCGAGGTAAGCGATGCTGATCACCGCGGTCGTTATTTTCTTTCTGATGTTTCTGGCGGAGGTGTTGCTGCCGCTGCTCGCGCGGGTATTTGGGTTGTATGCGATTGTGCAGGAGCGGCAGTGCCGCGTGTATGTGCTGTTCGGGCAGGTGATCGGGGTGTTGGAGGAGCCGGGGCTGTACATACTGCCGCTGAAGCTGGGGCCGAAGGCATTTATCGTGCACTGGCTGGGGACGGTGCGGGTGTTGGACCTGAGGATGGATCAGGAGTATCTGCGGAGCCAGCCGGTGAATTCCGAAGAAGGCGCGCCGATGGGGATCGGCATCTGGTACGAGATGTGGATCAGCGATCCGGTGGCGTATCTGTTCAAGAACACGGATCCGCGCGGGTCGTTGCGGGCGAACGTGAGTAACGCGACGGTGCGATGCCTGAGCAATATGCCGCTTGGGGAGATGCTGGAGACGCGGCATACGATGAGCCAGACGGTAAGGGCGGAGGTGTCGACGCAATCGAAGGCGTGGGGGTATGCGTTAGGGTCCGTGTATATCCGCAAGGTGCACTTCCGCGATTTTGGGATGATCCGCCAGATTGAGGAGAAGGTAGTGAACCGGCTGCGGCAGGTGACGTCGGCGATCAAGCAGGCGGGGGCGAACCAGGTGAGTGTGATCACGAGTTCGGCCGAGCGCGAGGCGGCGGTGGAGTTTGCCAAGGCGGGCGCAGTGCGTCCGGCGACGTTGGGGGAAGTGTTCCGGGAGATTGCGCGGAATCCGCTGGTGGCGTCGGCGCTGTTTGAGCTGATTGAGACGCAGAAACTGCTGCAGCATTCGGCGCGGTTGACGTTGGTGCCGGCAGGGGAGACGGGGCGGGCGATCTCGACGCTGCTGGCGAGTTTAGGGAGCCCGTTAGGGGCGCCGAAGGCGACGAATCGTCCAGCACACTGACCAATACTTTTGCGGGCGGCCGACCCCGTTGAACCCCACTCCGGCGCATGCTAGAATGGACTTTTCCGGGGTTGGCCGAGTACCTACCAAGGTTGCGTTCTCTCGTTTCCGAGAGGCAGGCCCGATTCGAGTTCCCCACAAGCTTCCAATGGAATCTACGTTAAACGCGCTTGGCGGTATTCTGCTGAACGCGATTCCTACCTTCCTCCTCATCATCCTTCTGCATTTCTATTTGAAGGCGATGTTCTTTAAGCCCCTGGAGAAGGTGCTGCACGAACGCGATGAGGCCACCGCGGGTGCCCGGCGTCGAGCCGAGGAGAGCCTCGCGAAAGCAGAAGAGAAGTCGCGCCAGTACGAAGAGACACTGCGCGCGGCTCGTAACGAAATCTACAAAGAGCAGGAACAGCAGCGGCTGGCCTGGAAAGCCGAGCAGGACAAGGCGGTGGCCGAAGCGCAGGAGCGTACGCGCGCGCTGGTGGCGGCCGAACGCGAAAAGCTGGCTCGCGACACGGCGGCGGCAAAGTCCACGCTGCAGGCCGATGCGCAGGTTTTGGCCGGGCGCATTGCGGACTCGCTGCTGGAGCGGAGGGCCCTGTAATGAAGAAGCTGGTTCTCGCGCTGGTGTTGTGCCTGGTGCCGGTGGCGGCGCAGGAGCATGAGTCGAAGGCTGCCGAGCATAAGGCGGAAAGCCACGAAGGGGCTGCCGAACACAAGGAAGGCGGGCACGAAGAGCCCAGCATTCTGTGGAAGTGGGCAAATTTCGCGCTGCTGGCGGGCATCCTGGGGTGGCTGGTGAGCAAGAATGCCGGCCCTTACTTCGCGCAGCGGAACAAGGACATCACCGGTGGTTTGGAAGAGGCGCGTAAGCTGCGGGCCGATTCTGAAGCGCGCGTGGCGGATATCGAGCGGCGGGTAGCGAATCTCGAATCGGAGATGGCCGGGCTGCGGTCGACGTCGAAGGCGGAAATGGCCGCCGAAGGCGAGCGGATGAGGCAGGAGACGGCGCGGATGATCGAGAAGATGCAGGCGCACGCGACCGGGGAGATCGAGTCGGCGTCCAAGCAGGCGCGGATGGAATTGAAGACGTACTCCGCCGAGTTGGCGTTGGATTTGGCGCAGCAGCAGGTACGGCAGCGGTTGACGCCGGAAACGCAGGAAGCGCTGGCGGTGGATTTTGTGAAGCAGCTGGCTTCCGAGCGGAAGGGATCGCAGAACTAAACGTATGTCGGTTGCCATAGCTACGCGGTATGCGAACGCCCTGGTGGATGCGGTTTTGGGAACCAATGGCGCGGTAGAGCCCCGGGCGGTTGCCGGGCAGTTGGGCGCGCTGGCGGACATGATTCGGGACTCGGCGGATCTGCGGAACGTGCTGTATTCGCCGGCGATTCCGACCGAGAAGAAGACAGCCGTAATGGCGAAGTTAGCGGCGACGGTCGGGATGGACCGCATGGTCCGGAACTTCGTGACGATCGTGGTTCGGAAGCGCCGTGCGAATCTGTTTGGGCAGATCCGGACGGCCTTTGAGAAGGTTTTGGATGAGCGGACGGGCGTGCTGGAGGCAAAAGTGGCCAGCGCAGCTCCCCTGAGTGACGCGTCGCAGCAGGCATTGGAAGGCCAGTTGTCGCGGCTGACGGGGAAGAAGGTGCGCGCCATTTACAGCGTCGACCCGGAACTGTTAGGGGGAGTCACTGCCCGCATTGGATCGACCGTATATGACGGTTCGGTGCGTGGCCAACTGGAATCTCTGCGCCGTAAGCTGACGGCCGGCGCCTGACCAGGGCGCACGCGAAGCGACGTTAGCTACGGAAGACCAAGAAGAAGGACAAAGTTTAAATGGCGCAAGTTCGAGCGGATGAAATCACGCGGCTGTTACGCGAGGAAATCGAGAATTTTGAAAAAGCGGTCAGCGTCTCCGAGACGGGATCGGTGATCTCGGTTGGCGACGGTATCGCGCGTGTTCACGGGCTTGAAAATGTGATGTACGGCGAGTTGGTGGAGCTGCCTCACGGCGTCACCGGGCTGGCCATGAATCTGGAAGAAGATCAGGTCGGCGTCGTGCTGTTCGGCGACTACGAAAAGATCAAAGAAGGCGACGAAGTCAAGCGTACCAACCGCATCATGTCGGTGCCGGTGGGCCCGAAGCTGGTGGGGCGTGTGGTGGATGCGCTGGGTCGTCCGATTGACGGCAAGGGGCCGATCGATGCGACCGAGACGCTGCCGGTGGAACGGATTGCGCCGGGCGTTGTGGATCGCAGCCCGGTGAAAGAGCCGCTGCAGACGGGTATCAAAGCTATCGACTCGATGGTGCCGATCGGACGCGGACAGCGCGAGCTGATCATCGGCGACCGCCAGACGGGTAAGACCACGGTGGCGCTGGACACGATCATCAACCAGAAGGGCGGCAACGTCATCTGCGTGTACGTGGCGATCGGGCAGAAGCGCTCGACGGTGGCGCAGGTGGTGCGGACGCTGGAAGAGCACGGCGCGATGGATTACACCATCGTGGTGGCGGCGACGGCGTCGGATCCGGCGCCGATGCAGTACCTGGCTCCGTATTCCGGCTGCGCGATGGGCGAATACTTCCGCGATAACGGGCAGCACGCGCTCTGCATTTACGACGATCTTTCGAAGCAGGCCGCGGCGTATCGCGAGATTTCGCTGCTGCTGCGCCGTCCGCCGGGACGCGAGGCGTTCCCTGGCGACGTGTTCTATCTTCACAGCCGTTTGCTGGAACGCGCGGCGAAGCTGAAGTCGGGCGGGTCGTTGACGGCGCTGCCGTTTATCGAAACGCAGGCGGGTGACGTTTCGGCGTACATTCCGACGAACGTGATTTCGATCACCGACGGCCAGATCTACCTGGAGTCGGATCTGTTCAACTCGAACGTACGCCCTGCCATCAACGTGGGTCTGTCGGTGAGCCGCGTCGGCGGCAGCGCGCAGATCAAGGCAATGCGCAAGGTGGCCGGTACGCTACGCCTGGAACTGGCGCAGTATCGCGCGCTGGCGGCGTTCGCGCAGTTCGGTTCGGAACTGGACAAGGCTTCGCAGCAGCAGTTGAACCGCGGTGCGCGGCTGGTGGAAGTGCTGAAGCAGGGGCAGTTCGCGCCGCTGCCGGTAGAAAAGCAGGTGCTGATCATCTTCGCCGGTACTAATGGCTTTTTGGATGATCTGCCGGTGCCCGATGTGCGGCGGTTTGAGGCGGAACTGTACCGCTTCGTGGAGAACTCGAATCCGGGCCTGCTGGCTGCGATTCGGGAAAAGAAAGACATCGACGACGCCACCAAGGGTCAGCTCGAAAGCGTGCTGAAGGAATTCAAACAGCGCTTCGCTTCGAACAAGGGCTGATCCCATGCCGAGCCTCATAGACTTACGCCGGCGCATCCGCTCGGTCAAAAACACGCAGCAGATCACCAAGGCCATGAAGATGGTGGCCGCGGCGAAGCTGCGTCGCGCACAGGAGCGGGTGCTGGCGGCGCGCCCCTTCTCGCAGACGTATGAGAAGCTGCTGGGGGACATTGTCGGGGCGGCGGCCACCGATGAGCGGGTGGCGAACCATCCGCTTCTGGCGGTGCGGCCGGAGCGGCATGTCCAACTAATTGTTATGACGTCGGACCGGGGTCTTGCGGGGGCGTTCAACTCGAACCTCATCAAGGGCGCGGTGAACTTCCTGAAGGACAAGGAAACGTCGGCGAAGGTGCAGTTGGAGACGGTGGGCCGCAAGGGCAACGGCTTCTTCAAGCGCCGCAACGTCACGATATCCGGCGAACATTTCGGCATTTTCGATAAAGCGCTGTACGCCGACGCGGACCGGATTGCCAAGACGGCAATGGAGCGTTACGCCAATTCCGAAGTGGACGCGGTGTACCTGCTGTACAACGAGTTCAAGAGCGTGATGTCGCAGAAGCTGACCATCAAGCGCATCCTGCCGGTGGAAGTGCCGGAAGGTCGCGTGACGCTCGACTATATTTTCGAGCAGCCGCCGGACGTGCTGCTCGGCAACCTGCTGCCGAATTACGTCAGCAACATGGTTTTCCAGGCGGTCTTAGAGTCCGCCGCCGCTGAACACGCCGCCCGTATGGTGGCGATGGACGCGGCGTCCACGAACGCGAGCAAGGTCATCGAGCAGCTTACCCTGTATCTGAACCGGGTACGCCAGGCCAGCATCACGCGCGAAATCATCGAAGTCGTCAGCGGCGCCGCCGCATTGGAGTAAGGATCAATGACCACCACCGAAGTCGTTGGCGTAGTAATTCAGGTCGCGGGACCCGCGATCGACCTGCAGTTTGAAGAGAGCGCGATGCCGGTCATCCGCACGGCGGTACGCATCACCAGCGAAGGCTTCAACGTTCCCGAGCCTATCAGCATCATTTGCGAAGTGGCGCAGCACATCGGCGAAGGCCGGGTACGAGCCATCGCCATGCAGCCCACCGAGGGCCTGGTCCGCGGCATGAAGGCGATCAGCCTGGGCGCGCCCATCAGCGTGCCGGTGGGCAAGGAAGTGCTGGGCCGCGTGCTGAACGTCATCGGCGAGCCGGTGGACGAAATGGGTCCGGTGAACGCCGGCAAGCGTTACCCGATTCACCGCCATGCGCCGGCGTTCGATGAACAGTCGACGCAGCTGCAGATGTTCGAGACGGGCATCAAGGTTATCGACCTGATCGAGCCTTATCTGCGCGGCGGCAAGATCGGACTCTTCGGCGGCGCGGGCGTGGGCAAGACGGTTATCATTCAGGAACTGATCAACAACATCGCCATGAAGCACGGCGGTGTGTCGGTGTTTGCCGGCGTGGGCGAGCGCACGAGAGAAGGCAACGACCTTTGGCTGGAAATGCAGGAGTCCGGCGTCGTTGATCCGAAGGACTATACGAAGTCGAAGTGCGCGCTGATCTACGGGCAGATGACGGAGCCCCCCGGGGCGCGTCTGCGCGTGGGTCTGACGGGCCTGACGGTTGCGGAATACTTCCGCGACGAAGAAGGCCAGGACGTGCTGCTGTTCATCGACAACATTTTCCGCTTCACGCAGGCCGGTTCGGAAGTATCGGCACTGCTGGGGCGCATGCCTTCGGCCGTGGGTTATCAGCCGAACCTGGCGACGGAGATGGGCGAATTGCAGGAGCGGATCACGTCGACCAAGAAGGGGTCGATCACGTCGGTGCAGGCGATTTACGTGCCTGCCGACGACTATACGGATCCGGCACCGGCGACGGCGTTCGCCCACTTGGACGCGACGACAAACCTTTCCCGTGAAATCGCGGCGCTGGGTATCTATCCGGCCGTGGATCCGCTGGCCTCCACCTCGCGCATTCTGGACCCGATGATTGTCGGCCAGGATCACTACGATACGGCGCAGCGGGTGAAGCAGATTCTGCAGCGGTACAAGGATCTGCAGGACATCATCGCGATTCTGGGTATCGACGAATTGTCGGAAGACGATAAACTGATCGTGGCGCGTGCCCGTAAGCTGCAGCGCTTCCTGTCCCAGCCCTTCCACGTGGCCGAGCAGTTCACCGGCGCCAAGGGCAAGTATGTGAAGCTGGCCGATACGATCAAGGGCTTTAAGGAAATCTGCGATGGCAAGCATGACGAAGTGCCGGAGCAGGCTTTCTATCTGCAGGGGACGATTGAAGACGTGCTCGCCCGCCACGAGCAGATGAAGAAAGCCTAGGAGGCCCGCTGATGGCATCCACTTTCGAATTGGAATTAGCGACGCCGGAGCGCCTGCTTGTGAAAGAGCAGGTGAGCGAGGCGCAGATCCCCGGGGCAAACGGGGAGTTGGGCATCCTGCCGGGCCACGCGGCGTTGCTGAGTGAACTGGGCATCGGCCTGCTGCGGTACGTGGTGAACGGCCAGAAGCATGCCGTAACGGTGGCCGGCGGTATCGTGCAGGTGCTGCCCGATCATGTGCGGGTGCTGGCCCTGGTGGCTGAGCGTCCGAACGAGATCGACGCGGCGCGGGCACGTGAGGCCGAAAAGCGAGCCATGCAGCGGCTGTCGAGCGTGAAGGATAACGTGGACTATGCGCGGGCGTTGAATGCGCTGCAGAAGGCGCAGGCGCGGTTAGCCGCGACGAAGTAGCTTAACCCGTTAATAACCCCAAGTCTGTAGGAAAGGCGAGCCGCTCCGGATACATTCGGAGGCATGGTTCGCCTTTTTTGTTTGCTGTTGACTCTCGCGGCGTCCGCGCATGCCGCCACCTATGTTCTCCATACCGGTGGCACGACTAACTCCGACTTTTTGGGGCAAACTGCCGGCAGCACATGGTCGCTATCGGTGGTGTTCGACCCTGCCAACCTTAGCATCTTCGCGGGAGCGAGCTATGAGGCCGATGCTCCGGGCGAATTGGAGGCGGTGTTCACGATCGGTGCGTTGACCGGAACGGCCAGTGTGGGCGGCAACTTCTACGTCAGCGATGCGACCACCAGCGGTGTCGATGAGTGGTACCTCAACCTGTATCCGTTCTTTCCGGGCGCGGGAGGGCCGTACTGGCTGGAGATTGTGCTGCAGGGCGGGCCGGATGTCTGGAGTTCGACGGCGCTACCGCTGGACAGCAGCGTCTTTCCGCAGTTGACGCTGCTGCGGCGCATGGAGCTGATTGACTCCTGCTTTTCCTGCACGCCAGCGCTGACCCGCGGCACGGTCGGGCCGGTGACGATTGCCGAGATCCCGGAGCCGGCGAGTGTAGCGCTGGCCGGATTGGGACTGGCGTTCGTGGTGGTGCGGCGGTGGCGGAGAGGCTAGTTGCGGCGGGCGAAGGCTCGAGAGCCGCGCAGCAGGTAGCGGGCGCGGCCGTCCGGGCCGGTTTCAAAGCAGACGCGGTCGGCGGCGGCACGATAGCAGTTGCCGGTGTCGGCGACAAGCTCACGCGCGGAGGCGTTGTCGAAGCGGAGGAGCAGTTTGCCGCCTTCGTTGGAGATGCCGGCGGTGCTGGTGTAGTGGGTGTAGAAGCCGGAGATTTCGGCCGGGGTGAGCTTGGTGGGCGTGGAGGTGGGGAGCGTGCGGGCATCCCATCCGGCGACGGCCTGGAAGGCACGGTAGGCCGGTGTGGCGGCATCGGCGCCGCTCTGGTTGATGAGCGCGAGGACGGCGGTGGCGTCCTGGGGCACGGCGAGCAGGAAGGTGGAGTAGCCCTGGCGGCCGCCGCTGTGGGAGAGCACGGTTTTGCCGTCGCGCTGGGTGACGCCGATGCCATAGCCGTAGCGGCCGCCGCCCGGGACTGGAACATGTGGGGAGGTCACCATCGCGATGACCGGGGCAGGAAGGGCGGCGTTGTCCCCGGCGCGGCCGTGGTTGAGCAAGGCCATGGCGAAGCGGGCAAAGTCGTTGCCGCTGGTGAACATGGATCCGGCGGGCCAGTAGCCGGAGTGGTCGGCGGCGGGGCGGGCGATGGTGAGTGCGCCGTTCTCTCGGATGTGCCCTTGGGCGAGTGGATAGGTCATGGCGAGGGTAGGGCGGAAGGTGGTGCGCTTCATGCCGAGGGGTTGGAAGACGAGGTCGGCGACGGCGTCGGCGAAGGGGCGCGCGGTGACGGATTCGAGCAGGCGGCCGGCGATGGCGAAGCCGAGGTTGGAGTAGGAATAGATTTCACCGGGGCTGGTGAACAGGACGTCGGGCTGGAGCGAGCGGACGTTGTCGGCGAGGGCGGAGTCGTCATGGCGGCCGTACATGAGGGTACGGTCCATCAGACCGGCGGTGTGGGTCAGTAATTGATGCGCGGTAAGCTTGCCGAGGGGCGTGGCGCGGTGTTCGGCGAGCCAGGTTTCGATGGGGGCGTTCATCGGGAGTTTGTCCTGGTGGGCGAGCGAGGCGAGCGATGCGCCGACGATCATCTTCGTGGTGGAGCCGACGCGGAACAAGTGGTCTGGCGTGACGGGCTCTTTGGTTTCGACGTTGGCGAGGCCGAAGCCCTTGGCGTAGGCGACGGACTGGCCTTTGACGACGACCAGGACGAGGCCGGGGAGTTTCTGGCGCTGCTGTTCGGTCTGGCCGATGTCGTCGAGGCGTCCGGCCCAGGGCTGGGGTTGGGCGGTGAGGGGAGGGGCGAGGAGGGCGGCCGCAAGAAGCCGAAGAAAAATATTTCCGAACATGATGCTTTCCGTCCGGAGTTTACGCTTTCTTGATTGTGAGCGGCAAGCGAACAAAAAATAAGGCAGCCGGAAAGAGCAGCCTGAAAGCAAAGAGGAGACAAAAACGAGAAGCTGCCGCCCTAGTCGACGGAGGGTCCTTCGGGGGCTGTTGAAACTTCCAAAGCGCTGTGGTAGAAATACTCAGCGGGTTCGGCGGGCGGGGAATAGCGAGCCCTTCCCAGCAGAAGCGAATGAGACAAGCGGTACCTCCAGGACACAGCACCGGGTTGTTGAACACGGTTGACGATCAGCCCGCAGGCTGAAGTCCGGTCGCACTGGACAAGAAAGAGGTTTCGAAATGGCAAGAGAAAGCGCACAGCATAAACTCGACCGGGTAAGGCCCCCGCGAGTACACATCACCTACGACGTTGAAGTTGGGGATGCAATCGAGATCAAGGAACTGCCCTTTGTGCTTGGAGTCCTGGGTGACTTCACGGGCATGCCGGAACAGCCACTGCCGCGGCTTCGCGAACGCAAGTTCGTGGAGATCGGGCCGGATAACTTCGACAAGGTGTTGGCGGCGATGAACCCGCACCTGGCGTTCTCGGTGGAGAACAAGCTGAGTGAAGATCCGGACGCCGGTCAGCTCCGGGTTAACCTGGGCTTCAAGAGCCTGGAAGATTTCGAGCCGGAGAACGTTGCCAAGCAGGTGAAGCCGCTGAAAGAGCTGCTGGATCTGCGGACGAAGCTGGCGGACTTGCGTGGCAGCCTGATGGGCAACGACAAGTTGGAAGAATTGCTGCTGGGAAGCGTCGGGGACGCCGATAAGCTTTCGAAGTTGAAGAGTGAATTGGCGAAGGAGGGGGGCTCCAATGAGTGATGCACAACGCGCTGGACAGCAGGCTTCCGAGCAGTTGGAAGAGCGTGGCCTTCTCGACCAGATTGTCGAAGAAGGGCGGATGGGGAAAGACCCCTCTGCTAAGGAACGCGGCCGGGAGCTGGTAAAGATCTTCGCCGAGCAGGTGTTGGAAGGATCGATGGCGGTGTCGAAGGACGCCGAAGCCATGATCAACGCGCGTATCGCGCAGATTGACCACCTGCTGTCGATTCAGTTGAACGAGATCATGCATCATCAGGCATTCCAGAAGCTGGAAGCCACGTGGCGCGGAGTCAAGTACCTGATCGACCAGAGCGAGACCAGCGACATGTTGAAGATCAAGATCTTCAACGCCACCAAGCGCGAGTTGCTGCGCGACCTGCAGCGTGCGCCTGAGTTCGACCAGAGCGCCCTGTTCAAGAAGGTGTACGAAGAGGAATTCGGTGTGTTCGGCGGTTCGCCGTTCGCGGCGCTGATCGGCGACTACGAATTCAGCCGGCACCCGGAAGACGTGGAATTGCTGGAGCGGGTGGCGCAGGTGGCATCGTCGGCGCACGCGCCGTTCCTGTCGGCGGCTTCTCCGGAGATGTTCAACCTGGAGAGCTACACGAATCTGGACGCGCCGCGCGACCTGGCGAAGGTGTTCGACACCACCGAGTACGCCAAGTGGAAGGGCTTCCGGGCGAGCGAAGATTCGCGCTACGTGGGTTTGACGGTGCCTCGGGTGCTGTCGCGCCTGCCCTACGGCCGGGCACATAAGCAGATTGAAGCCTTCAACTACGAAGAGGGCGTGGACGGAACCGATCACAGCAAGTACCTGTGGGGGAACGCTGCCTACGCACTCGGCGCCCGCCTGACGAACGCGTTTGCCCGCCACGGCTGGTGCGCGGCGATTCGCGGGGTGGAAGGCGGCGGGTTGGTGGAAGGCCTGCCGGTTCACAACTTCTACACCGATGAGGGCGATGCGGCGATGAAGTGCCCGACCGAGGTTCCGATCACGGATCGCCGTGAGAAGGAACTGGCCGACCAGGGCTTCGTACCGCTGGTGCACTGCAAGAACACGGATTACGCGGCGTTCTTCAGCGTGCAGAGCTGCCAGAAGGCAAAGGTTTATGACAAGGCCGCGGCCAACGCCAACGCCCGCCTGTCGACGCAGCTGCCCTACATCCTGGCGTGCAGCCGGTTTGCGCACTATCTGAAGGCGATGATGCGCGACAAGATCGGTAGCTTCATGAGCCGCACCGATTGCGAGAACTGGCTGAACCAGTGGGTGAACAACTATGTGGTGCCGGACGACACGGCGTCCCCCGGCATCAAGGCATCGCGGCCGCTTCGTGAAGCGCGCATCGATGTGATGGAAATCCCGGGCAAGCCGGGCGCCTACCGGGCGGTGGCCTTCCTGCGGCCTCACTTCCAGCTCGACGAATTGACGGTTTCGCTTCGCCTGGTGGCGGAGCTGCCGGCCCCGGCCAAGCGGTAAGCCGAGCCGGTCTTTGCAACGATTCCGACGGAGAGCCTCCGCACCAGGCTCTCCGTAACTAAAAACAAGAAAAAAATAACCTAGAGGAGAAAACCACAATGTCTGCATTTGACGCGTTCCTGTTCATCGACGGTATCAATGGTGAAACCGACGACAAGATGTTTGCCAAGCACATCGAGCTGTTGAGCTATTCGTTTGGTGCCACCCAGACCGGTAGCTTCCAGTACGGCGGCGGCGGTTCGACCGGTAAGGTCCAGTTCCAGGACTTCCACTTCTCCAAGCGCTGCGACGACGCGACGCCCCACCTGTTCGACGCCTGCTGCTCGGGCAAGCACATCCCGAAATGCGAACTGAAGCTCCGCAAGTCGACCGGTGACGGCGGCCAGCAGTTGTTCTACCAGGTGACCTTCGAGGACGTGCTGCTCTCCAGCCAGACCGTCAGCGGCCAGGGCAGCGGCGACCCGATCCCGACCGAGTCGATCAGCTTCAACTTCGCGAAGATGATCATGGCCTACGGCAAGCAGGACGCCAAGGGCAAGATCGGCGCGCTGGTGCCGAAGGGCTGGGACCAGAAGAAGAACGCCAAGGTCTAACCTTGTCGAATTCGAGACGGCCGCGGTGGTCGCTGTCTGCGCTTCTGGCGCAGCAAGGCCGCCGCGGCCTTTTCGTGTGTTCGTTGTGAGCCGTTACTGTTGGGCGAGACAAGGAGAAAACCGGCATGAACGCCAGGGATCTATATAACGCGGGAAAGCTGACCGAAGCCATCCAGGCGCTGAGCGTGGAGTTGCGCGATAATCCCGGCGACACCAAGCGCCGCACTTTCCTGTTCGAGCTTCTGTGCTTTGCCGGTGACTACGACCGGGCTCGCAAGCATCTGGAACTGCTGGCGAAGGAGAACCAGAAGACAGGCATGGGGGCGCTGCTGTACGAGGCCTGCATGCATGCCGAGCGCACGCGCCTGGAGACCTTTGAGAAGAAGGATTTTCCGGCAGCGGCGGCGAAGCCTTCGCGCCCGGGCAAGATCAACGGCAGGGCCTTCACGACGTTGGAAGACGCCGATCCGCGGGTTGGAGCGCGGTTGGAAGTGCTGACCGCCGGCGCCTATCTGTGGATTCCGTTCGAACACATCGATTCATTTCAGTTGGAAGCGCCGAAGAAGCTTCGCGATACGCTGTGGGCGCCTATTCTGATTCAGACGGCCGAGACGTTCCAGCAGCAGGAACTGGGCGAATGTCTGCTTCCCGTGATTTATCCGTTCTCGGCGAAGCATGCCGACGGGAACGTGGCGCTGGGCCGCACCACCGTATGGGAAGAGCGCGACGGCGAGGTGGTGCCGTTCGGGCAGAAGACATTCCTGATCGATGGTGAAGAAGAGATCGGCGCGCTGGAGATCCGTTCGGTGGAGTTCGAGCCTGCGGCGGAAGAAACAACCAGTGGAGAAGGTGCTGCGGTAGCCGGTTGATCTCGTATAATGAGGAACCCGGACCGCCTTTGCGGAGGCTTCCGAGCGGCTTATGGCACGCGACTCTGAACAGCTTCCCGTTTCGCTTCCCCTATTGGATCGGCTGACCGATGACGAGCAGGGTATCTCGTACAGTCGGCCGGATCGTGCTAAATCGGTTCGCGAACTGAAACGTTCGCTGCGCCGCGACCTGGAGTGGCTCTTCAACTCCCGGGCCAATCATGAGTTGCCGCCGGACTTGGCGGAAGTAAAGAAGTCCGTGTATAACTACGGGCTGCCGGACTATTCGCATCTTAGTTTGAACAGTTTTGGCGATCGCCAGCGGCTGCAGAAGCAACTGGAGATCGCCATCAATCTTTTTGAGCCGCGGCTGCAGGGGATTACGGTACGGTTAACGGACAACTCGTTTGAGCCGGGCCGGGCGATCCGCTTCCAGATCGATGGCTTTCTGAAAATGGACCCTGCCCCCGAACGGATTTCGTTCGACACTGTCCTGGACATTCCCTCCGGCGAGTATCAGATCAAAGGAGCTGAATAAGTGCGGGATGATCTTCTGCTCTACTATGAGCGCGAACTGACGTTTCTGCGGCAGATGGGCGCCGAGTACGCCCAGAAGTATCCAAAGATCGCGGCGCGGCTGCTGCTGGAGCCGGATAAGTGCGACGATCCGCATACCGAGCGGATCATCGAAGCCGTCGCGTTTCTGGCGGCGCGGGTTCACCTGAAGATCGACGATGAGTTTCCGGAGATCACCGAAGCGTTCCTGTCGGTGGTTTATCCGCATTACACGCGGCCGGTGCCTTCGATGTCGATCGTCGAGATGGTGGTGGATCCGGAGCGCGCGAAGCTGACCACGGGGTTGCAGATTCCGCGCGGGACGATGATGCTGTCCAAGCCGATCGCGCGAGTGCGGGATCGCGGCGGAGAACAGGAAACCTTCAGCGAAGATCCGTGCAAGTTCCGCACGTGTTACGACACCACTCTCTGGCCGGTGACCATCACCGATGCGCAGTATCTGCCGCCGGACCGGCTGTGGCCTCCCATTAAGACCAATGAAGCGACCGGTGCGTTGCGGCTGGTGGTGCAGGCCGGCCAGGACATCGAACTGAACAAGCTCGAGATGGACAACCTGCGCTTTTACCTGGCTGGTGAGAGCAAGGTTGTTCATACGCTGTATGAGATTCTGCTGAACAACTGCGTGCGGGTGGAGGTGCGGGATCCGCACAACCCGCGCCGGCGGTCCGAACCGCTGCCCGCGACGGCGGTGCGCGGCATGGGCTTCACGCAGGATGAGGCGATGCTGCCGTATCCGCGGCGGAGTTTCCTCGCCTACCGGCTGCTGCAGGAGTACTTCGCCTTCCCCGAGAAGTTCTTCTTTATCGAACTGAGCGGGCTCAAGCGCTTCTGGAAGCAGGGATTCAAGGATCTGGCCGAGATCGTGTTTCTGATCCGGCCTTTCGAGCGGGACGACCGGCGGGAGGAGTTGGAATTAAACGTCCGGCCGGACACGTTCCGGCTGGGTTGCACACCCATCATCAACCTCTTCCAGCAGACCTGTGAGCCGATCCTGCTGGATCAGCGCAAGTACGAATACCCGATCGTGCCGGACATCCGGCGCCTGACGTCGACGGAGATCTTTTCCATTGAAGAAGTGGTGAGCATCGACCCGAAGACGCGGGAAAAACAGACTTACGAGCCATTCTATTCCTACCGTCATGCGACGATGCGGGACAACAAGCAGACCTTCTGGCTCAGCCACCGGCGGCAATCGAACATCCGCAACGATGACGGGACGGAGTTGTCGTTATCGTTGGTGGACTTGTCGATGCGGATGGTGATGCCGGAGGCCGATGCGCTTACGGTGAAGACGCTGTGCACGAATCGCGACGTGCCGTCGCGACTGCCGTTCGGCAACGAAGCCGGTGACTTCAACATTGAAGGCATGTCGGCGATTAAGAAGATCGTGTGTCTGCGGCGGCCGACGGCGCCGTTGCGTCCTCCGTTGGGCAAGCCCGTGTTCTGGCGGCTGATCTCCCACTTCTCGTTGAACTACCTGTCGCTGGTGGAAGAAGGGCGGGAGGCGCTGCGGGAGATTCTGAAGCTCTACAATTTCACCGATTCGGTGTATGTGCAGAAGCAGATTGACGGGATCACGCGGGTGAGCAGCAGCCGCCATTTCGCGCGGGTGATTTCGGAGAACGGCATCAGCTTCGCGCGCGGGCTGCGGACGGAAATCGAGTTCGACGAGGAGCAGTTTGTCGGCGGAGGCGTATTCCTGTTCGCCAGCGTTTTGGAGTACTTCCTGGGGCTTTACGCGACCATGAACAGCTTCAGCCAGTTGGCGATTCGCACCAGACAGCGCAAGGAGGTGATGCGGGAATGGCTTCCGAGAGCCGGCCAGCGAATCCTCCTGTAACGCAGCGGATCGTCATCAACCAGATTCGTACCGAGCCCTGGAACTTCAGCTTCTTCCAGGTGGTGCGCTGGCTGACGCGGGTGATGCCGCACCGCGATCATGTGGGCAAGTTCTATCCGCCGTTCCGGGAATTGGCGCGCTTTCATGCCAACCCGGTGACTGCGTTTCCAGCCAGCGAAGTGCAGGGCTTGGAGTGGCGGGAAGACGAGCCGCTTTCGGTGACGGTGAACTTCATGGGCCTGTTCGGACCCATGGGGGCGCTGCCGCTTTACTACAGCGAGTACATTCGGGGACGGCTGCGGATGAGGCCGCCGGATTCGGCGCTGCCGGCCTTCCTGGACATGTTCAACCACCGCATGGTGAGCCTGTTCTATCAGGCGTGGGAGAAGTACCGCTTCTATGTGGCCTATGAGCGGAACACGCAGGAGCCGGACCGCTTCTCCCGTTACCTGTTGGACCTGATGGGGTTGGGGACGCCGGGGCTGCAGAGCCGGCTGACGCCGGTGCGCGACGTATCGGCGATGTTCTACACGGGGTTGCTCTCGCTGCTGCCGCGCTCGGCGCTGGCGCTGGAACAGATCCTGAGCGACTACTTTGATGTGCCGATCGAAGTGGAGCAGTTCATGGGGTTGTGGTATCCGCTGGAGATCAACTCGCAGTGCAAATTCGACCGTGGCGACAGCTATGCCGAGCAGTTGGCGGTGGGCGTGATTGTCGGCGATGAGGTGTTTGATCCGCAGTCGGGCATCCGCATCCGCGTGGGCCCCTTGACGCTGACGCAGTATCTGGATTTTCTACCCGAAGGTACAGCCTTCAAGCCGTTGAAGTCGCTGATTCGTTTCTTTACCAACGATGAGCTTACCTACGAAGTGCAGTTAGTGCTGAAGCGCCAGGAGGTGCCGCGTCTGGAGATGGGCGCCCTGGGAGAGGCCGGACCGCGCCTTGGGTGGGTTACGTGGATGAAGAACGATGACATGAATCGCGATCCGGACGAAACCACGTTACGGGTCTAAGCCGAGCATCTGGAGCAGAGGGAACCATGCCAGCCAGTCTCAAGGGTCTCATCGGCAAACTCAACAACACCACCCGCCTTGCGCTTGAAGGCGCGGCGGTTCTGTGTAAATCATTCACCCATAGCGATGTTTCGGTGGAGCACTACCTGGTGAAACTCCTGGATGCGGGGCCGGACACCGATATTCCGATTTTGTGCAAGCGCTACGGGGTGGACCCGTCGCGGGTGGTAATGGATTTGCAGAAGCTGATGAACCGGATGCATCGCGGCCATCCGGGCACGCCGGGCTTTAATCCGGCACTGGTGCAAATGCTGTGTGAGGCGTGGGTGCTGGGGTCCGTGGATTATAATTGCACACGGATCCGCGGAGGCCTCCTGTTGCTGGCACTGTTTACGCATGACGAATTAGGCGCGCGCGTGCGAGATTTTTCCAGTGAATTTCGCAAGTTCCCAGGAGAGGGCCTGCGCCGTGACTGGCTCACGATCGTTTCCGGCAGCGTCGAGCAATCGCTTGCTGTCCCGGCTACCATAGCCGGCTGAGAGTTTTCGGTATTAACTTATTTTGGAAAGGATACCCTATGGCGGCCAACCTGAAGTCACTCGTCGCTAAGATCAACGACGCCACCCGGAGCGCGTTGGAAAGCGCGGCGAGTCTGGCACTGTCGAGAACGCACTATGACGTGGAGATCGAGCATTTCCTGCTGCGGCTGCTCGAAACCACGGATACCGATGCGGAGAAAATTTTCCATCATTTCAGCGTCGACCCGATGCGGCTGACGGCGGATTTGAACAAACTGCTGGATAAGATGAAGCGGGGCAACGGCCGGTCGCCTGCGTTGAGCCCGCTGATCGCGAAGATGATGTCGGAAGCCTGGGTACTGGGGTCGCTGGAGCACAACCAGGGCAAAATCCGGACGGGCTTCGCGATGCTGGCGCTGTTCACCCATGAGGACCTGGCGCGGATCGTGAAGGAATTCTCGCGCGAGTTCCAGAAGATCAACACCGACGTGCTGCGCGCCGACATCATGAACATCATCGCCGGATCGAGCGAAGGTGCGCTGATGGAGGCGGTGGATGAGGCGCCGGCCGCCGGTGCGCAGGAAGGCAAGCCGCGGCCGGGCGGCAAGACGCCGAACCTGGATCAGTACACCGTGAACCTGACCGAGAATGCACGCAAGGGCAAGATTGACCCGGTGCTGGGACGCGATTTCGAGGTTCGCCAGATCATCGACATTCTGATGCGGCGCCGCCAGAACAACCCGATTCTGACGGGCGAAGCGGGCGTGGGTAAGACGGCGGTGGTGGAAGGTTTCGCGTCGCGGATTGTGGCCGGCGATGTGCCGCCGCCTTTGAAGAACGTCGCGCTGCACACGCTGGATATGGCGCTGCTGCAGGCGGGCGCGGGCGTGAAGGGCGAGTTCGAAAATCGTCTGAAGGCGCTGGTGAACGAAGTGAAGGCTTCGCCGACACCGATCATCCTCTTCATTGACGAAGCCCATACCATGATCGGCGCGGGTGGACAGGCGGGCCAGAACGACGCGGCCAATATCCTGAAGCCGGCGCTGGCGCGCGGCGAACTGCGCACGATCGCTGCCACCACGTGGGCCGAGTACAAGAAGTACTTCGAGAAGGATCCGGCCCTTGCGCGGCGCTTCCAGGTGGTGAAGGTGGAAGAGCCGGACGAGAAGGTGGCAATGACCATGATGCGGGGCATTGTGGCGCCGCTCGAAAAGCACCACAACGTACGCATCATTGATGATGGCGTGGCGGCGGCCGTGAAGTTGTCGCACCGCTACATTGCGGGGCGGCAGTTGCCGGACAAGTCGGTGAGTGTGCTGGACACGGCATGCGCGCGCGTGGCTCTGGGCCAGAACGCGGTACCGCCGGCCATTGAAGCAGCGCGGCGGACGCTGGATGACCTGGATGTGCAGAAGCGCGTGCTGGATCGCGAAGTGGCGGTGGGCGCGGACCACAGCGAGCGGCTGGCGGAGATCGCCGTCCAGCGGGAGAAGACGGCCGAAGAGTTGAAGGCGTTGGAAGCGCGGTTCGAGCAGGAGAAGGGGCTGGTGGAGAAGATCCGCGCCATCCGCTTCCGCCTGGAAGATCCGAACGCGAAGATGCCGGAAGGCATGGAAGAGCCCGCCGGCAGCCCGGCCGAGATAAAAGAGCAGTTGGGCAAGCTGAACGATGAGTTGAGCGCGCTGCAGGGCGAGAATCCGCTGATGCGCGTGACCGTGGACGCGCAGGTGATCGGCGAAGTGATCTCCGGCTGGACGGGTATTCCGGTCGGCAACATGATGCGCGACGAGATCCAGACCATTCTCAACCTGGAGAAGCACCTGGGCCGGCGCGTGATTGGGCAGGACCATGCGTTGGCGGCGATTGCGCAGCGCATCCGCACGGCGAAGGCGCGCCTGGAAGATCCGAAGAAGCCGATTGGCACCTTCATGCTGGTGGGACCGAGCGGCGTGGGTAAGACCGAAACGGCGTTGACGCTGGCTGACATGATGTACGGCGGCGAGCACAACGTGATCACGATCAACATGTCGGAGTTCCAGGAAGCCCATACGGTGTCGACGTTGAAGGGGTCTCCTCCCGGATACGTGGGTTACGGCGAGGGCGGCGTGCTGACCGAAGCGGTGCGGCGCCGGCCCTATTCGGTGGTGCTGCTGGACGAAGTGGAGAAGGCGCATCCGGACGTTTTGGAGCTGTTCTTCCAGGTGTTCGATAAGGGCATGATGGAAGACGGCGAAGGGCGCGAGATCGACTTCAAGAACACCATCATCATTCTGACGTCGAATGCGGCCACCGATACGCTGATGAAGCTGGTGGCCGATCCGGAGACGATGCCGTCGCCGGAAGGCATCGTAAAGGTGATGAAGCCGGAGTTGGACAAGGTGTTCAAGCCGGCGTTCCTTGGCCGCCTGGTGATCATTCCGTACTATCCGGTGCGTGACGAGGCGCTGAAGAACATCATTCGTTTGAAGCTGGGCAAGATCCAGAAGCGGCTGATGGAAAACCACAAGCTGGAGCTGACGTACGCTCCGGAACTGGTGGACGAAGTGGCGAATCGCTGTACGGAAGTGGAATCGGGCGCGCGCAACGTCGATAACATCCTGACCAACACGCTGCTGCCGGACATGTCGCGCGAACTGCTGATGTCGATGGCGGAAGGCGCGAAGCTGAGCCGGGTGCATGTGAGCCTGGGCGAAGGCGGCAAGTTCGCCTACGAGCACTTCACCGAGAAGGCCGAAACGCAGACCGCGTGATGGGGTTTGGGCCCCGTTTCCGCGATTGGAGGTAGGAGTATGCAGAAGGGCGGGCTTCGGCCCGCCTTGCTGTTGGTTGAGAAGAGGAATCCATGCCGGAGTACACACAAAAAGATCGGCCGATGAAGATCACCACGCCTCTGGGAGAGGACGTGTTGCTTCTGGAGAGATTCGACGGGAAGGAACAGATCTCCCAGCCGTTTGAATTTCACTGCCACATGGTGTCGACATCGAAGAGTCTCGACATCAAGAGCCTGATGCGGCAGAAGGTAACGCTGCATCTCCGGCTGGCCGATCACAAGACGTATCGACCGATCAATGGCATGGTGCGCAGCGCGCGGCAGTTGGAACTCGACATGGGGTTGACCACCTACCAGTTGGAAATGACCTCGTGGTTCTGGTTTCTCACGCAGCGCAGCAACTGCCGTTTCTTCCTGGACAAGAAGGTGCCGGAGATTCTGGAGCAGGTATTTGGCGAAGCCGGCGGCAGCTTCCGGCTGGAGCTGCAGAAAAGCTATGAGAAGCGCAAGTTTCTGGTGCAGTATCGCGAGACGGACTATAACTTCTGTTCGCGGCTGATGGAAGAAGAAGGGATCTGGTATTACTTCGAGCACACCGACGGCAATCACACCATGGTGCTGGCGGACGCCCCGGGCGGGGTGAAAAAGATGAAGTACCAGGACAAGTTCAAGTTCGCCTTCCAGATCCACCCCGACCATCCGGAAGACTTTGTCCATACGGTGGACTACGAGCGCAACTATCGCACGGGCAAGGTGGCGCTGCAGGAGTTCGACTTTACCAAGCAGTACGATCCGTTCCAGCACAACGAGTCGGGTGAATACGCCGAGTCGGAGAAGTACGACTACCCGGGCTATCGCTGGAACGGTGCCGGGATGGAGAAGTTGGCGCGTAACTGGCTGGAGATGGAAGAGTGGCCGATGGAGATGGTTCGCGGCCACAGCACGGCGCGCCCCTTTACACCGGGTTATAAATTCACGCTGGCGGAGCACTTCAACGCGAAGATCAATACGGACTATTTGCTGCTGACCGTGTATCATCGCGCCGAGGGCAGCAACTTCCGGTCGGAGTTGGAAGAGCCATTCCGCTATACCAACACCTATGAGGCGATGCCGTCGAAGACGCCGTTCCGGCCCCCGCGCCTGGCGGTGAAGCCGACGATCAAAGGCACGCAGACGGCGATCGTGGTGAGTGACTCCGCTGGTGAGGAGATCTGGCCAGACAAGTACGGACGCGTGAAGGTGCGCTTCCCATGGGATCGCGAGAAGAAAAACTCAGCCTGGATTCGCGTGTCGCAAAGTTGGGCGGGATTGAATTGGGGCTGGATCACCATTCCTCGCGTGAATCAGGAAGTGGTGGTCAGCTTCATGGAAGGCGACCCGGACCGGCCGCTGATCACTGGGCGCGTTTACGACGAGATGCAGCCGGTGCCCTACAAGCTGCCGGATCACAAGACGGTGAGCACCTGGAAGTCACGCAGTTCCAAAGGCGGCGGCGAGAAGAACTTCAACGAAGTCCGCATGGAGGATTTGAAGGGCTCCGAGCAGTTGTTCATCCACGCCGAGAAGCAGTGCGACGTGCGGACGAAGGAAGAGAAGCGCGAGTTTGTCGGCAAGAGCTCGCACATGATCGTGAAGGAGAATCAGAAGGTCAAAATCGAGGTTGACCAGAGCGTGGAGGTCAGCTCCAACCGTAAGGAGAAGATCGGCACGAAGTATTCGCTGAACGTCGGCACCGAGATGCACACCAAGGCCGGCCAGAAGTTCCAGGTGGAGGCCGGCATGGAGGTGCACATCAAGGCCGGCATGAAGCTGATTCTCGAAGCGGGGATGCAAGCGACGCTCAAGGGCGCCGGAGGTTTCGTGGATATCGGGCCGGCGGGCGTAACGATTGTCGGCACGATGGTTAAGATCAATAGCGGCGGCAGCCCGGGCTCGGGCAGCGGTTGCAGCCCCGACGCGCCGGATGCTCCGGATCAGGCCGATGACGGGACGAAGTTCACGAAGCTATAGCTGCTTCCAGGAAGGCGACGATTTCGAGGTGACCCCGCTTGCGTGCCCAGGCGAGCGGGGTCGCCCACGGCTCGGCTTCAGGCTCGTGAGGGTCCGCGCCGCGGTCCAGCAATAGCTTCACCAGCGTAGGGCGGCCCCAGCGGCTGGCCCAACCGAGCGGTGTGCTGTTGAGGATGGTGTCGCGCTGACTGTGTGCGGCGCCGGCGTTGAGTGCGGTTCGGCCGAAGGCGAGCACTTCGTCGTCGCTGATCCAATCGCCCATGGCGGCGATCTCATGGAGGACGGTGCGGCCGAAGCCGCCGGTAACGGTGGCATCACAGGCGTTCAGGATGAGGCGGAAGCATTCCAGGTAGCCCGCGCGGTCGAACTCCTTGTTGCCGGCGTAAAGCCACGGGATGTGATGCCAGAAGCTGAGCGGAGAACAGAGGATGTTGAACCAGCGATCATCGTCGCGGGGCCAGCCGACCCGCGGCAGCAGCAGGCCGACGATGTCCGCGGCGCCAGAATCGGCTGCAAAACGCAGGGCCTCTTCCATGACCTGCGGACTTGCCGTCTGCAACAATTGCCGAATCACGTCCGTGCGGCGATAGAGGGCTGCGATGTCGTGCGTGAGCAGGCCGCCGCGCGACTCCAGCAGCGCCGCCATATCCCATTGCCGGTGGCTGTAGGCGCTATACACGGCCGAGCCTGAAGAATCCACATGCACGTTCGGATCGGCGCCCCGGTCCAGCAGCAACTCCGCGATTGCACGACTTCCCTGCGCTGCTGCCTGCCACAATGGATACCCTTGCGACCACGAGACCCAATCGCCTTGACCGCTGGACACCCGCTCGTTCGGATCAAAGCCGCAATCCAGCAGGAAGCGCAGCATATCGATGCGGTTGCTTTCCACTGCCACGGTCAGCAGCCCGCCTCCGTCGCCCCGGATGGGGTTCCGCAGCCTGCCTTCGGCATGCAGGGATTGCAGCAAGGAGATGTTCCCATCTGCCACGGCTGCCCGTAGCGCCTCGTCGGTGTTCACGGGCTCGGGCTCATCGTTGGCTTTAGGCACCGGCTTGCGGCGACGCTCTTCTTCGTCGATGACGGCCACGAGATCAGCAAACCCGCGCTCGTTCGCCAGGGTCCAAGCCGATGTCGCGCTCCGGTGCGGATGAATGCCGGCCCTCGCGTTGGCACCCTTCCGCAGCAGCAGGCGGGCGATCTCCGGCTGCCGGTGCATCACGGCGTAATGAATAGCGCGATGCTCGTCGCCATAGGAAAGCTGCATGTCCGCCAACTCCGGGCGGGACCGCAGCATGGCCTGTACGCGCGCAAGATCGCCGTCCTTCACGGCATCCACCAGGCGGCGGATGGTGATGCCGTCGACGTATGCCTTCAGTTTCGGCCAGCTGTCGAAGCCATAGGCGCGGGCGATGACGAGTTGTGCATCGTGCAGGGCGAAGGTGGCCGCATCGGCGGAGCGGTAGTGGGCGTTCACCTCGGCGAGGGCCTTTGGCGCGCCGGCGCGATAGCGGGTGAGCAGTTCCTTCGCCTGCCGTTTGAGTTGGTGCAGATCCGGGTGCTCACGCATGCGGCGGGTGGGAAGTCTGGGAATCACAGGAGCTCCTTTCCATGGGCCCGGTGTCCGCTGGCTCGGGCAGAAAAGAGTTCCCCTATCGGGAGGGCTTCGAACGGCTCAACTTCAGGTAGGACGCAGTCCTTTTCCGCGGACACGGTGGCATCCTGAGCAGCCTTGCCCAGCATACCACCGTGATGTTGGCCCTGTTAGGACAGGCGCTTCTTCAATTCCTCGTCGATAGCGGACATGAAGTCCTCCGTGGTGAGGAACGGATGCTTCGCATCGATGAGGATGGCCAGGTCTTTCGTCATGCGGCCGGACTCCACCACATCCACGCAGACCTGTTCCAGCGTGTTGGCGAACTCAATGACGTCCGGCGTGTTGTCCATGCGGCCGCGATACTGCAAGCCGCGCGTCCAGGCATAGATGGAGGCGATGGGGTTAGTGGACGTGGGCTTGCCCTGCTGGTGCATGCGATAGTGGCGCGTGACGGTGCCGTGCGCGGCTTCGGCTTCCACCGTGCTACCATCGGGCGACATCAGCACAGAGGTCATGAGGCCCAGCGAGCCGTAGCCCTGCGCCACCGTGTCCGACTGCACGTCGCCATCGTAGTTCTTGCAGGCCCAGAGGTAGCCGCCGTTCCACTTGAGGTTCGAGGCCACCATGTCGTCAATGAGGCGGTGTTCGTAGGTGAGCCCCTTGGCTTCGAAGGCCGCCTTGAATTCGGCGTCGTAGATGGCCTGGAAGAGGTTCTTGAACTTGCCGTCGTAGGCCTTGAGGATGGTGTTCTTGGTGGACAGGTAGACCGGATAAGAGCGGCCCAGGGCGTAGTTGAAGCAGGCGCGGGCGAAGCCGGTGATGGAACTGTCCAGGTTGAACATGCCGAGGGCGATGCCGGCGCTGGGGGCCTTGATGATCTCGCGTTCGATGGGCGCGCCGCCGTCTGCCGGCGTGAAGGTGAGCTTCAATGTGCCCGCGCCGGGGAAGGCGAAGTCCTGGGCGCGGTACTGGTCGCCAAAGCCGTGGCGGGCCACCACGACCGGCTTATCCCAGTGGCTGACCACGCGCGGAACGTTCTTGCAGATGATGGGTTCGCGGAAGATGGTGCCGTCCAGGATGTTGCGGATGGTACCGTTGGGGCTGCGCCACATCTGCTTGAGGCCGAACTCCTTCACGCGCGCTTCGTCGGGGGTGATGGTGGCGCACTTGACCGCTACGCCGAACTGTTTGGTCGCATTGGCAGCGTCGATGGTGATCTGGTCGTTGGTTTCGTCGCGCTTCTCGACGCCCAGATCGTAGTACTTGAGGTCGACGTTCAGGTAGGGCAGGATCAGCCGCTCGCGAATCCATTGCCAGATGATGCGCGTCATCTCATCGCCGTCCATCTCAACGACAGGGTTCTTCACCTCTATTTTCGCCATAAGTGAAAAGATCTCCAGAGTGGGTTAATCGGTGATTATCCCGCAAACGGGCCTGTCTCGGCTACTTCCCATCGGTTCGGCGGCGGTGTAGAAGTGCCAGCCGGGCGAGCACGGTGACGCCGGCCATGGCCCACAGTGTCCGTTCCTGCCGCGGCCACGCAAGGTGCCGCACGCCGCCTTCTTCCGTCTGTATGGGCGGGTGCGGCGCCGGTTGGGCGCTGCCGTTGGCGGCCAGGGCAAGAAACGCGAGCGTGTAGAGTGCCTTACGGAGGAGTACTGCCATACTATTGAAAGCCGGCGAAGTGGGCACGCGTTCCATTAAGAAGTGTAATTTTCGGGATGCTAAGCTCGGAAGTTAACGATGGCGGACGCGATCCATATCCACGAAGACGATTGGGGCATGCGGAACTTGTATCCGCTGCAGGGCCTGACGGATGCGATGTCAGAGCCGCGGCGGAGGCCGGTGAGCGGAACCGTGCCGCAGATGGTGTGGGCTGGACAGACGTTCATCTCATCCAGCAGCTATCCACCGATTACGCCGCGCTGGGGTTGACATTGGCGAGTGCCGCGGCGGCTCTGGAACCTCTGCTGCCGCGGGTGCCGGGTTCGCCGAAGATGCCCAGGACCCTTGGGGCACGTATGAGCAAGAGGCGTGGTGTTTCGGCTTCGGCGAGGAGTGTTTCCTGAAACTGGAGACCGGCCGGGCAACTGGTGAAGCAGATCTGGTTTGAGTGCCGTACGCAGGACCAGGCCCGGTTGGATGCCCTGCGTACCGCGATTCTAGCGATCGATGCCATGGTGCCCTCGGCGATCGCGGACTACTGGGTGAACTTGGCCGGGCCGGTGGGGGATCGTCTGTTTCTTGAACGTTACTTTCAGACGTTGGAGGACTAACGGCTGGCGAGTTGTCCCAGGCGTTCCCAGAAGTCGCATTTTTCGGTACGCACGCCATCACCGGACTTAGCCGGGACAGTAAGTTCCAGGTAGGGATCGAGCCCGGGGATGTAACGCGGCCAAGTGGGTTCGCTGATGCCATTGGGGTCGCCAGTGGAGGCGAAGTTGGTCCAATATTGGCCGGTGGAGCGCCGCAGGGCTGCGTCGCTGGGGGTGCTGCCGATGGCGTGCTGGAAGATGTACCAGAGTTCCAGGCCGTGGAAGACTCCGGCGGTGGGCCCGGCAGGGCCGTTGGTGTAGGTGAAGAAATAATGGTAGACCGGCTGCGTTTGGGCTTCGGCAACGGTACGGGCGATGTTACGGGCGGGGCAGACGAACTGGGCATCGGTAGTTACTGCCACTAAGGCTTCCCGAGGAGAGTCGTAAGCGGAGGCCGGGTACTGGGTTATGACGAGGGCGCCGATCAGCGGGCCGAAAAGGCGCAGAACGGTGGCTCGGTAGGCGGCTGCGGTTAACGGGAGTGTCCAGGGGGCGGACTCGTCGGCGTTGGCACCAATGACGAAGGGCACGTGGTTGTGTTGGCCCTGACGGATGATGTCGAGTGGCGCGGCAGGCAGGACTTGGCCGTCGATGCTGGGGCCGAAGCCGGCGGCTATGGAGCCATCGGGTTGCAGGATGTCACGCTTCTGGGCTTCTACCAGGTCGTTCGCGCTGAGGCCTTTCAGGCACTGTGCCGAATCGCAGTGGACCTTGTTGGCGTATTCGACGCCGAGGGCTTGGGCATCGGCCAGTGTGCTGGCGCGGCAGGCACCGCTCTGCATGAGGGCCGCATGGAACAAGCCCTTTGCTAAGGGCGAAGCCAGCAGCATGCAGGTGTTGACGGCTCCGGCGGATTCGCCGAATAGCAGGGCGCGGCCGGGGTCTCCTCCGAAGGCCTGTATGTTGCCTTTGACCCATTCGAGTGCAAATAACTGGTCGCGTAAGCCGTAGTTACCGGCCTGGTGCGAGAGCGGGATGGGCGAGAAAGCCGAGAGCGCCGAGGCGGTACTGCACGGTGACGACGACAACATTGTGTTCACCCGCGAGTCCGCTGCCGTCATAGAGATACTTGCCCGCAGCCTGCACGGAGGTGGAGCCCTGGACGTTCGCTCCGCCGTGGAGGAAGAAGAGGACAGGCCGATTGCGTGCGTTCGCAGGTGTCCAGACGTTCAGATAGAGGCAGTCTTCGGTGCCGAGGAAGTCGTCGCCTTCTGTTTGTTGCGGGCAGGGTGCCGGCAGTTGGGTGGTAAGTCTGGTTGTGCTCCAGGGCTGCGGCGGGCGCGGCGGCTGCCATCGCAAGTCGCCGATGGGTGGGGCGGCGAAGGGGATACCGAGGAAGCTGTTGACCTGGTCTAAAGGTCTGTCCCTGAATGGGTCCGTAGGTGGTTTGGGTTAGTGGGGCGGTTTGGGCGAATGTGTAAATGGAGAATAAGAGCGAGAGGGTAAGTCGGCGGATCAGGCGCATGATTCGTGTCCCTGCAGTTAGGAACACGAGAGGCTGGAAAATCTCTCGCGCATTCTTGATCGCAGATCGGGCACGCTAGATTAGGATGTGGGGCAACCCGTGATCTCGTTAAGGACAACAACGGTGGTGTCCCTCGTCGCCCTTGCGTCGGCGATCGTTGTCGGGATCATCCTTCCCCCGCCGCCCCGGATGGCAACGCAACTCGTCGAAGGCCAGGTGTCGTTCGACCTCTGCTTCATGTGGGAACAAATGAGTGTGGGGCGGAAGGTGGGCGGCGCGGTGTTTTTGATAGCGCTCCTCTACTTCACTTGGCATGGCTTGCACAACCGTCCCGGCGCGGAGTGGTTTGCGATTGTCGGCTTCCTCGCTGTTGTCCAGGCTGCCTTGGCCGATGCCTGGAGGGTGAATGCCGGATGTTACAGCCAGCCGAGTGTCATCACCCAAGCCGCTTGGCTGATGTCCCTTTGCGCGCTGTTTGTGCAGCACGCGTGGATATGGCGAACTGCTCGCGGTGGAGAGGCGCCGCGGACCTCCTGGTTCTCCAGGCTCTTTCGTATCGGCTTGGTCGGCGTCCTGATGTTCTCCATCCTCGCCGAAGCGATCGGCCTTGTCGTGGGTTCGCGTGCATCTGAGGGCACAATGCGGGTGCTTCGGCTTTTGTCGGAAGGCTCAAGTTGGCTGGCGCTGGCTGCGACGCTCCTGGGTATCGCAGTGGGCGCACGATCGCTGTATCGAAAATTGGAGTCTGCCTGACCCTACCGCGCGCCGATGCCGCCCTTCAAATCCCGCAACACCGAAATCATGCCCGGCACCAGCGTGATCACAAACAGCGCCGGCAGAATAAACAGCACGATCGGGAACAGCATCTTGATGCCGGCCTTCGCCACCATCGCTTCTGCTCGCAGCCGCCGCCGCGTACGCAGTGCGTCGGCGTAGACCTTCAGCGCCTGCGATAAACTCGTACCAAACCGCTCCGATTGGATGATCATCGCCGCCAGGCTCTTGATATCTTCAATCCCCGTGCGCCGCACCAGTTGTTGGAAGGCCTTCGAGCGTTCCTGGCCGGCCTTCACCTGCATGACGACGGTGTAGAACTCCTGCGCAAGTGCCGGATAGATGAACTGCAACTCCTCACTGACGCGCAGCATCGCCTGATCCAACGCCAAGCCCGTACCCAGCACGATGCCCAGCAGGTCAACCGTATCCGGCAGCGCCTCCTGCAACTTCTGGCGATGTGCCGCCACCAGACGGTGCAGCACCTGTTGCGGCAGCAGGTAGCCCAGCAGGCCCGCCGCTACCAACCCGCCCAACTTGTTGGTCAGCGGATTGTCGCGCTGCAGATACAGCATCCCGGCCAGCAGTGCACCGAAGAACGTCGCCTGGAAGATGGCGTAGTAGACTACAGCGCTCTTGTTGCGGATGCCGGCCTGGGCCAGTTCCCGTTCCGTATCGCGGATCCATTCCTCACCGCCCGGGATGAGGCTGATGATGTAGAGGATGCTATTGGAAAAGCCGCCGCCGATGCGCCGGCGCGGCGTGCGGGCCGCATTGGGATTCGCCGCCGCAGCCGCCTGCAACTCATCCAACCGGTCCTCCAGCGGGTTTTCCTGATCCGCGAATAACTGCAGCGCGCTCCAGATCAGTGCTGCCACAATCACGAAGAAGGCCACGAATACGAACAGGGAAGTAATCATCGCGTTCTCCTTCTAGAGTTTTGGGCTGGCCAGTTTGCGGATGATCAGAATGCCGATGATCTCCGAAACAATCGCGTAAGTAAGAAACTTGCTGCCGGTTTCATCGGTGTACAGCAGTTGGATGTACTCGGGCTTCAGCACCCAGAAGCCCAGGCCGACGACGATGGGCATGGCGCAGAGCAGGCCGGCGGAGAAGCGCTGCTGGGCGGTGTGCGCGGTCATCTTGGCGGCCAGGTTCAGCCGCTCGCGGACCAGCAACGAAAGGTTGTCTAGCACGCCCACCATGTTGGCGCCGGTCTGACGTTGCAGAATCAGGCCGGTGATGAAGAACTTCAGGTCGACGATGGGAATGCGCTTACCCAGGCCGCGCAGGGCATCTTCAATCGGCGAGCCGAGCGCCATTTCTTCAATCACCTTCTTGAACTCCATGCGAACAGGATCGAAGGTCTCCTGCGCCACCGTTTCCAGGCCGTTCTGGATATTGTGGCCGGCTTTCATGGAGCGGTTGAACAGGTCAATGGCATCGGGCAACTGCTCTTCGAACTTCGTCAGCCGCTTCTTGCGCACCCGCAGAATGTAGGCCACCGGTGCACTGCCGGCCAGGAAGGAGGCTACCAGGCGCAGCAGGAAGAGGTTCAAGCCTACGAGTCCCAGGAACAGGTACACGACGACGCCGGTGATCAGGCACAACGCGAACACGTCGGCGGCCCGGTACTTGAGATTGGCCTGTTCGATCAACTCCTGCAACCGCCGCAGGATGCCGAGCCAGGCGAAAAAGTCGCCCAGGGCGGCGAAAGTGCCGCGCTGTTCCCGGCGCACCAGATCCCCAGGGCCGGCGCTACGGCGCGTGGCCGAGCGTGCCCGCAAGTCGCGCAGACGCTGCTGCAGCGCCTCTTCGGCGTGATTGGCGGGAATGACCCACACATAGTAGGCCGCCGCGAACAGGAAGCCGCTGAAGATCAGGAACGTGAGGAAGAGTTCCACGGATGGCTATTCCTTGAGAGTGACTTGCTCGTTGAAGATGGTGGGCGCCAGATGCACGCCGTAAGCTTTCAAACGCGTCAGGCAGCGCGGCTTCACGCCGGTGGCCTTGAATTGGCCCGTAATGCGCCCGCGCTGGTTCACGCCGGTGCGCTCCAGCACGAAGATGTCGTCCAGAAACACCTGGTCATCGTCGGCATCGCGCACCTCGGCGATGGACATGATGCGGCGGGTGCCGTCATTGAGTCGCGCGCACTGCACCACGATATTCACCGCGCTGGCCAGCATCTGGCGGATGACGCGGTCGGGGATATTGGCGCTGGCCATCATGACCATGGTTTCCAGGCGCGAGAAGGCGTCGCGAGGCGTGTTGGCGTGGCAGGTGGTCATCGACCCGTCGTGGCCGGTATTCATGGCCTGCATCATGTCGAAGGCTTCGCCGCCGCGGCACTCACCGATGATGATGCGGTCCGGGCGCAT
>JAEUQF010000223.1 GCA_016789745.1 Bryobacterales bacterium | reverse complement strand
AACGCCTTGCAGCCTGGGATCGGCCAGTTCAAAGGCGATCATCTCCGATAGTTCTTCGCGCAAGGCCTCGGCGACACGCTGGTTGCGCCTTGGGTCCATATCTGATTGCGAGTCTAGCAATTCGGGGCGGGAAAACCTAGCATTCTCCCGCCCCAGACACTATCTGGCGGTTACTTCGCAGCCCGTGTACTGCCCAGCTGTTGCAGAGCCGCCGCCGCCAGCGCCTCCAATGTCGAGCCGCCGGTAACCAGGATCCCCGGCATGATCGGCACCTGGCTCTTGGCCAACGCCTCAATCGCGTTCACCACCATCGTCGCCGTCGTGCCGCCGAAAGCCTTCACCTGCGCGTCGTACCCTTCGGCCCGCGCCAGACCCACCGCCCGCACCTCGGCGCCTTTCGCCGTACCCGTCCGTTCGATATAAAAGGATTCGCCATCGGCCTCCGCCTTCCTGGCATTGGCGTTGTTCGTCCGGATCTCCACACCCACCCGGGCCTTCGCCAGGTCCGCCTGCATATCGGCCGTACCGCGCGCCTGCTCGGTCTTGATCCGCTGCTCCTGCGCCATACGCTGCTGCTCGAACGTCGCCACTTCCTGCTTGGCGATCTCACGCCGCGTCAACACTTCCACCATGTCCTGCGGGAAAACCACGTCCTGGATGTAAACCCCGGGCGTTTCCACGTGATAGGTGTTGAGCTGCTCGCGGATGTGCTGCAGCGCCTGACGCTGCACCTCCTGGCGAGTCTCGATAAACCGCACCGCCGGCATGCTCTGCAGCGTGTCGCGGAAGTGATTGCCCACCGCCGCCTGCAACACCTCATCCACCAGGTTGCGAATCGTGCCCACCGTCGAAATCACACGGGGCGCGTTGGTGTCCGGCACGTGGATCTGCACCTGCAGGTCGATCTTGAACACGAAGCCTTCCGTACTCTTGGCGACAATCTGCTCCAGTTTGGCGTCCAGGTTGTGGGCCGTCGACACGCGGTCGGCCCAGTTCAGCGTGAGAATTGCCGTCGGCACAATCTCCGCCCGATAGCAGTACGGGTTGATGGGATACTTGCCCGTCCGCAGCGGTTCCTGCCAGATGCCACGATGGCCCGGCCGCACCAGGCTGCCGAACTTGAACTCGGGCCCGGAGGTATCCTTGGGCGTCAGGCCGACGTACGACTTCACCACCGCCACCTGGCCTTGTTCCACCACCAGCATGGGCACCTTTTCCACTTTGATGAGGTACGGATTCAGCGTATAGGCGCCATACAGCAGCGGATCATGCTGCAGGCCGATGCGCCCACCATGATCCACAAACGCCTGGAAATTCTGGTAGTTGTTGTGGAGTTCGTTGCGACTGCCCAGCAGCCGTTCGATGACGTCGGCATCGGAAGCATTGGAGTGCTCCATCTGCTCGATGTCGCGATAGGCGTTCAACCTGCTGGCGATATCCCCGCTTGGCAGTGGATCGCCTTCGAGCGCCGTCACAATCCCGACCATATCGCGCTGCTCCGCCTCGCCACGACCGATCCGGACCACTTCCAGGTCCGATGGATTTAGGCCGAAGTCGGCTGGAGTGAGCTTGCCGGAATGCTGGCGCAACTGCACCGAAACGGGCACGCCGTAAACACGGTCGCGCGTGATCACCACAAAACCGATTGGGTGGATAGGCAGCGTGGTACCAGGCGACAGCACCGGACGCTGCACGCCCTTCTGCCCGCCTTCCTTGATGAACGTGCGCAGGTCGGCGAACTGGCCGAACTTGTCGCGGTAAACGGCGGATTTCGCGCCGGTTGGGAGCGGCTGGCCGGCCTGAGCGATGACAACGCCGATTTGACCGGCCGGGATCTGCACCCAGGGATGTTTCTCCACGGCGTACAACAGCCACAGCCGGAACCGCATGCCGGGCATCAGCAGGTCCGCCTGATAACCCGCCTCGCCATCAAAGGCGATCGGATTGTCATCGGCCAGCTTTTTCTGGGAGAAGCGTTTCGTAACGAGGCCTACTTCCGTAGGCGCTATTCGAACAAGCGACGGCAGGACAATGACGGCCGCAAGAATGATCGCGCCGAGTCCCACCAATAACACAGTGGTAAGCATAGTAGCCTTCCTTAAAAGGCCGTACCAGGGGGTACGCGGAAGGTACAGGAATGTTCGGAAAATCGGACGGAAATCGGACGTAGCGCCCTTTACTCCAACCACTCGATACCGGAACCTGTCAGCGCCCCGCCCAGGAAGTTCGCCGCGTCGTTCTCCACCGACTGCAGCACCTTCTCGGCATGCTCCCGCGCACTCGACACCGTCACGGCCGCCACCACCGCATGCTGCCAGCTGTCCTGGCCGGCAATCTCGGCCACCGCCACGTTGAACCGGTGCCGCAGCCGGTCCTTCAGGCCTTTCACCACGCTTCGCTTATCTTTCAGCGAATGCGAGTCCTCCACGACGATTTCCAGCGTTAAAACTCCAATGACGGGCATCTCTTTGATTATGCTCAAAGGGATGACGCTGGTCCTGGTCCTGCTGCCGCTTCTTGTTGCAATACCTGCCGCTCTGGCCCAACCTGCGGACTTGCCCGAACAACCGCAAGTGCGCCAGGCGCTCGATTACATTCGCGCCAACCACGAAACCCACCTCGACAAACAGGTGCAGATCGCCGAGATCCCCGCCCCCACCTTCCACGAGGCCGAACGCGCCAAGTTCCTCGAAAAGGAGTTCCGCCGCCTGGGATTGAAGAACATCGAAATCGACAAGCAGGGCAACGTGCTCGGCTGGCGTCCGGGCAAGACGGAGAAGGCCATCGTGATCGCCGCCCACCTGGATATCTCCTTTGCCGTCGGTGTAGACACGAAGGTCCGCAAAGAGGGCGGGCGTTGGCACGGTCCGGGCCTGGCCGATGACAGCCGCGGCCTCATCGCCCTGCTGGCCATCGCCGAGGCGCTGGATCACGCCAAAATCCAGACCAACCGCACCTTACTGTTTGTAGCGAACGTGGGCGAAGAGGGCCTAGGCGACCTGAGCGGCGTGAAGTATCTCTTCAAAGAAAGCCCGCACCGCGCCCGGCTGGACTCCTTCATCTCAATTGACGGCACCAGTCCCGCGCGCATCACCACCGGAGGCACCGGGGTCAAGCGCTACCGCGTCACCCTCAAAGGCCCCGGCGGCCACAGCTACGGCAACTTCGGCCGAGCCAGCACCATCCACGCCGCCGGCCGCATTGTCACCAGGCTAGCCTCGCTGGAGGTGCCGCGCGCGCCCAAAACCACGTACAACGTCGGCAAGATTGAAGGCGGCACCGCCATCAACGCCATCGCCGAAACGTGCACCATGGAGATCGACCTGCGTTCGGAAAACCCCGGCGAACTCGACAAACTGGAAGTGAAGATGCTGGAAGCCGTGCGGCTGGGCGTCGAGGAAGAGAACGGCTTCCGCCAGGCTACGGGACCGAACAGGATTACTGCGGATCCCAAGCTGGTGGGCCTGCGCCCCGCCGGCCAAACCGCCCATGACCAACCGTTGGTCAAAGCCGCCGTCTGGGCCTCGAAGTTCACGGGCCACAGCCCGTCGTTGGGCTATTCCAGCACCGACTCCAATCTCCCCATCAGCCTCGGGATTCCCGCGGTGACGCTGGGCGGCGGCGGCCGGTCCGACAATGCCCACTCCCTCGATGAGTGGTTTGAGCCTGCCGGCGCCTGGAACGGGCCGCAGACGGTACTGCTGACGATACTCGCCTTCGACCGGATGTAGCTCTATTTCGGATACGCGATCAGTGCCCCGGCGAAGCCATCGGGAGCAATGTGCTCCAGGCGGCTGTAGCCGATGCCCGTCAGATAGTTCGTGCAAGCCTCATGCAATCCGGCGCATTCCCCACCCAGGAAGTCGTGCGTATCCAGCATCAGGCCGGGCCGGTAGCGGTGGAGCGTTTTTTCGGCGCCTTTCAGCACCCGCATCTCGGCGCCTTCCACGTCGATCTTCATGAACGAAGGCGGCCGGTGCCCTTCTTCCACGAATCGGTCGACACTGACCACCTTCACCGTTAGCGGGCCGCTGTCGGAAAGGTGCCCGGCCATCATGCCAGGACCGGGGTCGAAGTGCATCTGCCCTTCGCTATCCGACACGGCACACTGCACCGGCTTCACATTGTGCAGGTTGTTTAGTTCGACATGCTGGGCCAGATTCCGGAAATTGAGCGGCAGCGGTTCGAAGGCATAGACCTGTCCGCCGTCCCCCACCCAACGCGATGCGTGCAGGCTGTGATAGCCAGCTTGGGCGCCAACGTCGTAGAAGACGCTGCCGGGCCCCATCATGGCTTTCATCTGGTCCAGGCGGTCGCGCTCGTACAGGCCGAGCCAGCAGCGCAACACGCTGGAATCTACTACCCAGCGCATCCCGCGCACCGGTCCGCTAAGGATCGGCAGAGCGAACGACTCCGGCATGAATTGCAAGGGGGCCCGAACAATCTTGCTGACAAACATCGCTAGGGTAGTGCCGCCAGCGCGGTTTTTTTCTCACCCGCAATCGGCGTCCGCCCTGCTTCAGCCGCCCAGGCTGTCCACCTCGCCGGTTCCGGCGATATCCTCCACCTGGCTGCCATGAGAATCGAGGTGATGAGGCAGCGTGGCCTGCATATTCACCTGTTCATCGGTGGGCCGATGCTCGTCGTAGTCGGCCAACAGGGGATTGGCGGTAAGCAAATGGTGACATCCGGAATCATCAGACAGATTCGCTGGCTTCATAGCGTTACTCCCTTGGGCTACAGAATAAACCCGATTTTCAGATCCGAATCAACTTTTTTATACAAGCTGTTGGTTCAACTTACGGGCGGCCCGGCGGCCCAGCCCGGTGGCCACCTGCTGCAGAGTCGAGTCCAACTCCCGCTCGGCCTGCCGACCGGTGATCGTTCGCCTATTCGCGTTCGCCGCCGGCAGCACGTGCTCGTGCACATACCCCAAAACCGGCACCACCAACTCCGGAAAAGCGCCATGCACCCTTGCTCCCACCTGCGCTGGAACACTCAGAATCACCTCGTCCGCCCGGCGTTCGATGGCTTCGATAATCTGCCGCGACGCGCGTCCAGCACTCATCGCGGCACCCGGCACGGTCGCGCCCAGTGAGAACCAGGCATACTCGGCGGCGGCGTTGCCCTTGAACTCCGCTCCGAGGTGCGACCCGGTTCGCATCAGTCCCGGTACCACCGTCAGGCAGTGCACGCCGCTTGGGCGCAGTTCCGCCGCCAAGCCTTCGGAAAGGGCCACAGCCGCGAATTTCGCGCAGCAATAGGGAATCAGGCGCGGAACCGCGATCTTTCCACCCACCGATGTGATGTTGACAATCGAGCCTTCCCGCCGCGCCCGCATCCTGGGCAGCACGGCGAGCGTGGCATACAGCGGCCCCCAAAACATCACCCGCATGGCTTGCTCGAAGTCTTCGACTTCCATGCTGTCGATGGGCCCGACCTCAATCACTCCGGCGTTGTTGACCAGGACGTCGATGCCGCCGAATGCCGCCTGCACCCGGTCCACCACTTCTTCCACCTGCTCGCGCTCCCTGACATCGGCGCGGTAGGCCACCGCCCGCCCATGCGGACGCAGCTGCTCCAGGGCGTCGTCCAGTTCTTCGCGTTTCCGGGCGCAAATGGCCACCGACGCCCCGCGCTTGACCAGATCGCGCGCCAGACGCAGACCCAACCCGCGCGAGCCGCCGGTGATCAGCACGCGGCGTCCGTTCCAGTTGTACTGCGGCCGAAACAGTTGAAAGGCGGCGAACCCGCCGGCGATCAGGCTCCAGTAAAGGCGCGTGTTCATGGCTCCTGTGAGAGCCGTAGAAGGGGCTTACCGTTACGCCTAGAGGAACATGTCCTTGACCTTCTCGAACAAGCCTTTTTCTTTCGGCTCATTCTCGGTCGGCAGCACTTCCTTCAATTGCTCCATCAGCTTGCGCTGTTCGCGGGTGAGTTTGGTGGGGGTCTTCACTTCCACGTGGACCCACAGGTCGCCCCGTCCGCCGCCGTTCAGCCGCGGCATGCCCATGGCGCGAAGGCGGATGCGGTCCCCGTGCTGCGTGCCTTCGGGCACCTTCACGTTCTGCAGCCCGTCGAAGGTCAGCAGGTCGACTTCGGTGCCCAACGCCGCCTGGGCAAAGTTCACCGGCACCACGCAATGCAGTTCGTCCTCATGGCGTTCGAAAACCGGATGATCCTTGACGCGGAGGACCACGTACAGGTCGCCCGACGGGCCGCCGTTAACACCCGGCTGGCCTTCCTGGGTCAGGCGCAGACGCGTGTTGGTATCCACCCCGGGAGGGATATTCACCTTCAGCTTCCGCTCGCTGCGCTTGTAGCCTTCGCCTTTGCATTCGGTGCACGGGCGCTTGATCACCTGGCCGCGTCCGCCGCACTGCGTACAGGTGCGCCGGATGGACAGGAACCCCTGCTGGTAGATCATTTCGCCGCGGCCATGGCACGCCTGGCAGGCCGACATGCCGCCCGGCTCCGCGCCGGTGGTGTTGCAGCGCCCGCAGGGTTCCAGCCGTGGCACCAGCAGATCCGCGGTCTTGCCGCGAACGGCCTCTTCCAGGTGGATCTCCAGGTCGAAGCGGACATCCTCGCCACGCTGGGCGCGATTCGGATTGCCGCCGCGCCGCCCGCCGCCGAACAGGTCTCCAAACCCAAACAGATCGCCCAGCACATCGCTGAAATCGGCGAAAATCGTCGGGTCGAAACCGGCCGGACCGCCAGCGGCGCCGCCCTGCAAACCCTGGTGGCCGAAGCGGTCATAAGCGGCGCGCTTCTGCGCATCCGTCAGGACGCCATAGGCCTCCGCCGCTTCCTTGAACTTCTCCTCGGCTTCTTTGTTGCCGGGATTGCGGTCCGGGTGATACTTCAGGGCCAGCTTGCGATAGGCGGATTTCAACGCCTGTTCGTCGGCCTCTTTCGCAACTCCGAGAACCTCGTAGTAATCGCGTTTCTCCGCCATCCTCATTGTTTCTTTCCGCTCCGCTGGCTCAGGGGCGCACCGAAACCTTTACCATCGCCGGCCGCAGCAGCTTTCCTTTGAAGTTGTAGCCCTTTTGGTACTCTTCCAGGATAGTGTCTTCGTCCACCTCTTCGGAGGGGGCCTTCTGCACCGCATGATGGAGATTCGGGTCGAACTTTTGGCCTTGACTCTCAATCGGAGCCAGGCCCAGTTTCTTTAGGGCCTCCAGCAGCCGCTGGTAAATCATCTCCATGCCGCGCGTATATTCATCATCGGCCGATTTCATTTTGAGCGCCCGCTCGAAATCGTCCACGATGGGCAGCATGGCTTCCACTGCGCCCACCGCCGCGTAATCGGCAAACTCCATTCGCTCCCGGTCCGAGCGCTTGCGATAGTTGTCGAACTCAGCCTGCCGCCGCAGGATCAATTCCTGCAATTCGGCCTTTTGAGCCGCCAGTTGGTCCCGTTCGGCCGTTACAGCCGCTAACGAGTCGGCCGGGTCACTCACCTGAGCCTGGTCGCCCGACGCATCCCCATTTGGTGCGTCGACAGGAGGATTCTGAACTTCTTCCATATCCCTTTCAGCCTAACAGACGATCTTGAAAAAACCCGCCCGGAACCGGACGGCCTTTAGCGCGCAGCGCGCAGCGTTACACCACGGTGCCCTGCAGGGCCCGCCCCACGTGATACACAGCCGTCATCACGCGCTCATAATTCATGCGCATGGGCCCCAGCACGGCAATCTTGGCCGAGACGCCGCTCGGCAGTTCCACCGTCAACCCGATGAGCGAAAGCTCATCCATGCTGGGATGCACTTCCCCCAGCCCCACCTGAACGCCCACTTCGCCGTTCGGCTCCAGAAACCGGTTCAGCAGCTGCAGGACCCGCCGCTTTTCTTCCAGCGTCTGGAACAACTCGCGCATTTTCTCGCGAGTCAGATGCAGATCCACGCCCACCAGGTTCGACGCGCCATCGGTGTGGAGCGTTGGGGTCTGCGAAATCTGGAGCAATCCCTGCTCCACCAGCATGCTCACCCGCTGCAGCATGCGGTCATACATCGCGCGGTCCTCTTCCAACCGCGTCTCCAGATCCTTGCGGATGGCCGCGAACGTCCAGCCGGAAAAATGGAGGTTGATGAAATTGCGGAGGGTAGACAGTTCGTCGGGCGACAGGTCCCGCTCCACGGTGACGATCTTGTCACGCACCATCCGGTCACTGGTCACCACCACCATCAGCACGCGCCGATCACTCAGGCCAATCAGCTCCACCTGCTGCAGCGTTTGGGCCTCGGTGGGTATCGCCGCGGCAATGCCCATGCTCCGCGACACCTGCATCAGGACGTGGGAGACGCGCTCTACTTTCGCGTCCAGGGTTTCGACACTGCCGATTTCGTGGCGCAGGCGGGAGGCTTCCATCGATCCGCCCCGGCCCACCTGCAATAGCTGGACAAACTCGCGGAATGCCAGTGCGGTGGGGATACGGCCGGCCGAGGTGTGCGGTTGGGAGAGGTATCCGGCGTCACTTAAGTCCGCCATAATGTTGCGGATGGAAGCGGCGCTCAGATTCGTGTTGCTGTACTTGGAGATGGTGCGGGATGCCACGGGCTCCCCCGTGTCGACGTACTCCTGCACAATCGCGCAGAGGATTTCCGCAGCGCGCGGAGAAAGAGCGGCTTGGTGGCGTGCCCCTCCGGACCTCATACCTGATTTTCATTGTAGGATGCTGAAAGCAAAGGGTCAAGTACACCCACCGGGCGAGTTCCCGCCGCCGGCGGCTGGAACAACCCGCCCGGGGAGTAGAATCAGCGATTCACCCTACTTGGCAACGTGACATCCAAAACAGCGCTGCTCGGCCGTGGTGAGCTTGCCATTCGCTTTCCAGGCTTTCGCCCGCTTGTCGTATTCCGTCCCTGGCAGTTTCGCTTCCAGCATGGCGAAGTACACCTTGGCGTTCTCTTTATCTCCGAGCCGCGAGTAGGCATCGCCCAAACCCAGCAGCAGTTGTCCCAACGAGTGCTCGCTCAGCTTGTCCAGCCGGTCCTTTTGCATATCGAAGGTGTGCTGGTAGTCGTCTACGGCCCGCTTCACTTCGCTCCGCACACGGTCGTCCATGGGCTGGAACGCGGTGCCGGCCAGCAGTCCGGCGCCACGGGGAATCCGCACGCCGATGCTGTCTGGCGCTAACTGGACGGCTTTGTCCATTTGCGCCATCGCCTGCCCATATAACTGCATCCCCTTGGCGGAGTCACCCTGCTGGAATGCCATGCCGGCCTGGAAATACAGGCCCGATCCATGCCACACCAGCGCCTCGGCATGGTTCGGGTCGGCCTCGATTGCCTCGCCGGCGGCTTTCATGCCGCGCAGCAGGGCCTCCCGGTCGCCGGCAAAACCGGCGAAGAAATCGTTGCGGACTTTGTGGTCGAAACGCTCGGCAGCCTCCACCAGCGCGGTTCCAAATCCCAGGGCGAAGGCCAGCCCGGCTACGGCAATCTTCTTTGTGCGGGTCAAGTGCATAACTCCTCTTGGCCCAGAGTAAGGACACCGCCCGGGAAATGCATGGCAAACTAGACCAGAACCCCGAACAACCGGACGAACGCCCCGTACGGCCGGACGAACTACATGAACCGACTCTCGCTCTGGATCCCCGCCCTTTCGATGACACTGGTCTCCCTGATCAGCTACATCGACCGCAACACGCTGGCCCTGCTGGCTCCCACGATTCTCAAGGAGACGGGGCTGTCCGCCGAGCAGTACGGCTGGGTGATCTCGGCGTTTTCGGTGGCGTACATGGTCGGCAACCCCATCTGGGGGCGCCTGCTCGATCGCTTCGGCCTGCCGCTGGGCATGGCGGTCGCGGTCGGTTTCTGGACGCTGGCCTCGGTATCGCATGCATTTGCCGCGGGCTTCTGGTCGTTCGCGGTCGCGCGGGCGGCACTTGGCTTCGGCGAAGGCGCCACCTTCCCCGGCGGCCTGCGGACGGTGGTGCAGACGCTGCCGGCCGAATGGCGATCGCGGGGCATTGCGGTGGCCTACAGCGGCGGATCCCTGGGGGCCGTGATCACGCCGATCATCGTTACGCCGATCGCCGCCTGGTTCGGCTGGCGCGGGGCCTTCTGGTTCACCGGGCTGGTAGGCGTGTTGTGGCTGGTGTGGTGGAGCGTGGTCAGCCGGCGGGAGGCTATCCGCCGGAACGCCGAGCATGCCGCCGCGTTGAGCAGGCCGAGTTTCGCCGATCCCAATCTGTGGAGTTTCATGGCGGTTTATGCGCTGGGCAGCATGCCGCTGGCGTTCGTCCTCTACAACACGTCGCTTTACCTCAGCCGCGTCTTTTCGATGAGCCAAACGCAGATCGGCGCGTTGCTGTGGATTCCCCCGCTTGGCTGGGAGGTGGGCTACTTCTTCTGGGGCTGGGTGGCGGACCGGCGCGGGCTGCGTTCGGCCGCGTCGATTGATGAGTTCCGCCGGTCGTTCCTGATGCTGGCGCTGCTGAGCCTGCCGCTGGCCGTTGGCGCGCTGGTGGGGTCGGTGCCGCTGCTGATGGCGATGCTGTTCTTTGCGATGTTCGTGTCGGCGGGGTTCATCATTCTGTCCGTCGCCTTCGCTACCAGCTCGTTTTCGACGGCGCATGCCGGTTTCCTGGCGGGGTTGGGCGCCGGATCCTGGTCGGCGTTTGTGGCGCTGGTGATGCCCTTGTTCGGACGGCTGCTGGATGCGCGGCAGTATGGACTGTCGTTCCAGGTGGCGGCGGCGCTACCGGCGATCGGGTATCTGCTGTGGCGTCTGCTGGCCCGCACCCGGATTAAGCCGGTGTGACGCAGCAGTCGGGATGGGAGAGCGCCTGCGCCCATCGCTCGGCCGGTTGGGAAGCGAGCAGCGCTTCCACTTCGCCGACCAACGATGCGTCCCACTGGCGGGCCACCCACTGGGGGCGCTGCAGGTCGCGGCAGATGGCCTGCCAGAACTTTGGCTCCAGTGCCCCGAACGCGATATGACCGCCGCCGGCGCAGCGGTAGACACGGTAGCAGGCGTAGCGGCCGCTGATGGGGTCCTGGGCGCCGTGCCCTGCCAGCGCCAGTAGTAGCGCCGAGTTGTGCATCATGCTCACTTCGACATGCTGGCCCAGGCCCGTACGCGTGCGTTCGTATAGTGCCGCCAGCGTGCCCAGCACGGCGGGCATGGAGCCACCGGCAATATCTGCAATCTGTACGCCCGGCACCTGGTAGTGCAGAAAGGGCAGTACGCCGGCCACCGCCAGGTAGTTGATGTCATGCCCGGCGCGGTCGCGATAGGGATGCTCCGGCCCGTAGCCGCTGATGGAGGTGAGAATCAGGCGCGGGTTGCGGGCATGCAGTATCTGCCAGCCGCAGCCCAGCGCGTCCAATACGCCCGGCCGGAAGCCTTCGAGGACGACATCGGCGCGATCCGCCATCGTTAGAAACTGCTCGCGCTGCTCCGGCACTTTCAGCGACAGTTCGAGGCATGTCTTGCCTTCGTTGAGGCTGGCGAACAGCGATGGCGGCTCCATGCGGCGCAGCGGATCACCGCCCGGCGGCTCTACCTTGATGATTTCGGCGCCCATGTCGACAAACCAGCGCGACGCGAGCGGGCCGGGCAGCAGGCGGGTCAGATCGAGCACACGGACGCCCTGCATGGCGTTCGGGGGGAACGGGAGCATATGCGTCCAGTGTAGGAGGCGGAACGCTTAGGCGGCGGGGGCGTGCTCCACTTTCTTCACACTGCCGTCGGGGTTGTAGGTCAGCACGGTGCCTTCCCACTGGCCGAAGTCCAGATGCTTGGAGTTGTACTGCCACAGGAAGTAGGTCTGCGTGGCGGTGGAGGCGCGCACGCTGGCCTTGGCGGTTTGGGCCAGCCGGGAGCAGAGGAAGTTGCCGTCCCCTTTCTTGCCTTCGAAGCCCGGGGTGATGTAGGCGACGCCGCACGAAAACAGGTCGATCTGCTTGATCAGGCCTGCCCAGGCCGAGAACTGCGGAAGGGTATCCAGGTTGATGCCTTCCTTGCAGAACTCCATGCCGTAGCCGCCCTGGCTGTATTTGCCGTTGGCCAAGGGGGTGACGATGCCGTGCGCCATGAGCCGGACGCGAATGTTGCCCTTGAGTTCGCGCGCCTTCTGGGTGACCCAGAGGATCGGCCAGCTGAGCGGCGTGTCGAAGTTGACTTCGATGAGGTGCATGGCTTGTGGTGCGTACCCCTTCAGGCGAACATCGCGAATCGTCAGCCAGTGTTCCGGGGTGGGGGCGGGCGTGTTCGGCAGGCCGACACCCAGCGCAGGGCTCTTGAGAAGCACCTCCGCCTTGCGATCCTGCGTGCCTTTAGAGCACTTGTGCAGCAGGGCCAGCGTCTGGGAGTACGGCACGCAGCGGCCCTGGGAGGCCTTCTCGGTCGGCACATAGTTCCGCTGGAAGTTCGCCAGGTACTCGGTGACCCAGAATACCGGGTCATCCTTCGACTCCAGCCCGCGCCGCAGATTCATGTGGGGCGCCGCCGGATGCGGATACTCGATGCTCAGGATCAGCTTGCGGATATACTCCACATCCTGTGGAAGATTGCGGGCGGCGTTGCCGACGGAGTCTTTGATCATATTCTGTGTTATTTCTCTCCCCGCAAGGTCAGGCGCGAACGGGGGGCGAAGTTTGGCATCGGGGACGGGGTAGAATTTTTGACTGTGCAGCTAAGCATGGCGAGCGGGCCGGAAGTGGAACTCCTGGAGATCACGATAGACGAGGCGCTGCGGCGCACCGTGGAACAGCATCCGGAGCGGACGGGGGTGGTGTCGCGGCATCAGAATCTGCGGCTGACGTGGCGCGAGATGGAGGAGCGGGTCGAGCAGGTGGCGCGGGGTCTGGCGGGCCTGGGCCTGGAGCCTGGCCATCGCGTGGGCATCTGGTCCACCAACAACCTGGAGTGGCTTCTGCTGCAGTTGGGCTGCGCGCGGGCGGGCGTGGTACTGGTGAACGTGAACCCCGCCTATCGTTCCCACGAACTCGGCTATGTGTTGGAGAAGAGCCGGATGCGGGCGCTGTTCCTGCGGGAGCGCGACCACCGCACCGATTACCGCGCTGTGCTGGACGCGGTGCCCACCAAGGTCCGCGGCGTCTACTTCGACCACGAATCTTGGGACGCGTTCCTGAAGGGCGGCATGAGCTACAGCAGCCGCCGGGTGGATCGCAATGACGTGACGAACATCCAGTACACATCGGGCACCACCGGATCACCCAAAGGGGTGCTGCTGACGCATCGCAATATTTTGAACAACGCGTGGCTCATCGCGCGGCAGATGCGTATCACCGCGGAGGACGTGCTGTGCATGCCCGTGCCGCTGTATCATTGCTTCGGCTGCGTCATGAGCTCGCTGCTGTGTGTGGCGACGGGCGCCGCGCTGGTGATGCCCGCGCCTTCCTTCGACCCGCTGGCCACTTTGCAGGCGGTGTCGGAAGAGCGCGCCACCGCGCTCTACGGCGTTCCGTCGATGTTCATCGCCGAGTTGCAGCATCCGCGGTTTGGCGAATTCGACCTGAGCTCGCTGCGGACGGGGATCATGGCCGGAGCGCCGTGTCCGATTGAAGTGATGCGCCGGGTGGTGGCGGATATGCACTGCCACCAGATGACGATCGCGTATGGGCAAACCGAGTCGTCGCCGGTGATTACGATGTCGGATGTTGGCGACGACCTGGAACTGCGCGTGACTACGGTGGGGCGGGCGATGCCGGCGACGGAGGTGAAGATCGTCGAGCCGAAAACGGGCCAGACGCTGCCGGTGGGCGAACTCGGCGAACTGTGCACGCGCGGCTACCTGGTGATGAAGGGCTACGACGGCAATCCGGAGGCGACGGCGGACGCGATTGACGCGGAGGGCTGGCTGCACACCGGCGATCTGGCCGTCATGCATGCCAATGGGGCGTTCGGCATCCGCGGCCGGTCGCGGGACATGATCATCCGGGGCGGGGAGAACATCTACCCACGCGAGATCGAGGAGTTTCTGTTCACTCATCCGGCGGTGGCGGAGGTAGCGGTATTCGGCCTGCCGGATGCCAAGTTCGGGGAGATCGTACTGGCCTGGGTGCGGCTGAAGCCGGAGGCGGAGGCGACTAGCGAGCAGATCCGCTCCTGGTGCCATGACCGCATCGCGTATTTCAAGATTCCCGCCGAGATCCGCATTGTGGGCGAGTTCCCCATGACGGTGACCGGGAAGCTACAAAAGTTCCGGATGCGGGAGGAGGAAATCCGGCTACGGGGAGTGCACGAGGTGGAGACCGCGTAAGGGGCGGAACCCACACCCGGCCTGCCTGCATCCAATGAACAGATATACTGAAGGTACAGAGGAGCAGTGTCGTTTGAGTCCTAAGCAATTTTTGCGTCTGGCTGCGCACATTCAATTGATGCCTGTGCTGGAGAGCGGCGAAGAAACGCTGGTCGGCGGGCAGGCGGTGATGGAGGGCGTGATGATGCGCGCTCCGCACTCGTATTGCGTGGCCGTGCGCAAGCCGAACGGCGAGCTGGTCACCGAAGAAGAGAACCTCCCGCGGGTTTCGGAAAAGTACCCCATTTTCAAGTACCCGGTGCTGCGCGGTGTGGGAACGCTGGGGCAGGCGATGTGGCTGGGTGTGAAGGCATTGAAGTTCTCCGCCAACGCCGCGCTGGACGAAGGCGACCCGAATGCCAAGAAGGAGGAGATCTCCTCCTGGGCGATGACGCTGAACCTGCTGTTCTCGTTCGGCTTCTTCATCTTCCTCTACAAGTTTGTGCCGCTGTACCTGACCAGCGCGATTGAGAAGGTGGTGCCGGCGGTGGGCAACCGCATCGCGTTTAACGCGGTGGACGGGGTGATTCGCATCGCCATCTTCCTGACATTCCTGTTCCTGATCTCGCGTTTCAAGGACATCCACCGCGTGTTCCAGTATCACGGTGCGGAACACAAGGTGGTGTTCAATTTCGAATCGGGCAAGCCAGTGACGGTGGAGAACGCGCAGAAGTTCACGACGCTGCACCCGCGCTGCGGCACCAGCTTCCTGCTGGTGGTGATGGTGGTATCGATGGTGGTCTATACGGTGCTGCCGGTGGACGGTTTCCTGCAGAAGTTCGCGGCGCGCATCGTGCTGTTGCCGGTGATCGCCGGGCTGAGCTATGAGATGATCCGCTATGCCGCCCGCAAGCGCGGCGGGATGCTGGCGCTATTGACCGCGCCGGGCCTGTGGCTGCAGAACATCACGACGCAGAAGCCGGACGATACGCAAGCGGAAGTGGCGATTCGGGCATTAGAAGGAGCGATGGAACTCGAACGCCAGCAGGGCGGCGAGTTAGTCATCGCCTAATACAAATGAAATATACGAATAAGTTGGACGAGCTTGAGGCTCGCTTCCACCAGTTATCGGACCAGATGGCGGATCCAGCCATCATCAATGACCCGGAGGCCTACCGGAAGACGGCCAAGGCGCATCGCGACCTGGAAGAGGTGGTCAACAAGTACCGCGAGTGGAAGAAGGTCAACGCGGATCTGGAAGGCGCGCGCGGCATGGTAGAGGAAGAGGATCCGGAGCTGCGCATGATGGCCGAAGAGGACATCGCGCGCATGGAGCCGGAGCTGTTGAAGCTGGAAGATGAGCTGAAGCTGCTGCTGCTTCCCAAGGATCCGAACGACGATAAGAACGTGATGCTGGAAATCCGCGCCGGCACCGGTGGGGATGAAGCCACGCTGTTCGCCGCCGAGATCTTCCGCATGTATACGCGCTATGCGGAAACGCTGCGCTGGAAGGTGGAAGTGACGCAGGTGAGCGAGTCATCGGTGGGCGGATTGAAGGAAGTCATCGCGCTGGTGAGCGGCGACAAGGTGTTCAGCAAGCTGAAGTACGAATCGGGTACGCATCGTGTGCAGCGTGTTCCGGCGACGGAAACACAAGGGCGTGTCCATACTTCCGCGGTTACGGTGGCGGTGCTGCCGGAAGCCGACGAAGTGGAAGTGAAGCTGGAGGCGAAAGACATCCGAATCGACACGTTCTGTTCTTCGGGTCCGGGCGGACAGTCGGTAAACACCACTTACTCGGCGGTGCGCATGACGCACTTACCCACGGGATTGGTGGTTTCCTGCCAGGACGAGAAGTCGCAGATCAAGAATCGTGCCAAGGCAGAGCGTGTGCTGCGTTCGCGTCTGTATGAGTTGGAGATGGAGAAGCAGCAGGAGAAGATCGGCGCGGAGCGGCGGAGCATGGTGGGATCGGGCGATCGGAGCGAGAAGATCCGCACCTACAACTTTCCGCAGAACCGCATGACGGACCATCGTATCGGACTCACCTTGCATCAGCTCGACCTGATTATGGAAGGACGGCTGCAGCCGGTCACCGATGCACTGATTTCTTACTTCCAGGCTGAGAAGCTGAAGCAGCAGGGTGACGCGGCGGCCTAAGTGCTGACCATCCAGGAAGCCCTCTCGCAGGGAACCCGGTTACTCGACGACGAGCGAATTGTTGCGCCCAGGCTGACGGCCGAAGTGCTGCTGTGCCACGCGCTGCACTGCGAGCGAGTCTATCTCTACGCGCATTCGGAAGAGCCTCTCACGGAGTTGGCTTGGATCCACTATGGCCGCTACCTGAAAGAGCGTATCGACGGGAAGCCGACGCAGTACATCACCCAGCAGCAGGAGTTCTACGGGCGCGCGTTCTTTGTCTCGCCTGATGTGCTGATTCCGCGGCCGGAGACCGAACACCTGGTGGAGGCCGCTCTCAAGTACGGCCGCAACTCGCGAATGGCGATCGACGTTGGCTGCGGTTCGGGCGCCATCGCGGTGACTCTCGCGCTGGAGCTGAAACACGCCCGCGTCTTCGCGAGCGATATCTCGCCAGGTGCGGTGAAGGTGGCGCGGCGGAATGCCGAGACGCATGGTGCGAAGGTGCGATTTCTGGACGGCGACTTACTCGCGCCTGTCCGGGACGGGTCCATGGACTTAGTCGCTTCGAATCCACCGTACGTGCCCCGCACCGATGAGCCTTCCTTACAACGGGAAGTGCGTGACTTCGAGCCGGAGGTCGCGTTATACGGCGGGCCCACCGGCAACGAGATGTATGGACGGCTGATCCCTGAGGCTCTGCGCGTGTTGAAGCCGGGCGGATGGCTCATCATGGAGCTCGGCTATCGCAGCTTGAAGCCGGTGCGGCGCCTGCTGCACAGCGAGTGGCGGGCAGTGCAGGCCATCGACGACCTGGGCGGGATCCCACGTGTATTGGTGGCGCAGAAGGTTCCCTAGTCAGGACGAACGTACTCGTTGTAAAGGCACATACGGTGCACTAACAGTTGAAGGGCAACTGTATGGTTTATCTCTTGACCGACATGGGTACTAACCGTACCCTCATTTAGTCCCACTTACGACCTCTGTGGGATTCAGATTTCGTCGGAAGGGAGAATCCCCATGCGTTTGTTCGGAGGAGCGGCGTTACGCGCCGTAATGGCAATCGTGTGCGCGGGCAGTGCTTCGGCAGGCCCTATTATCATTGGTGGTGACGATCTAACGGATCACGGCTCGCGCTCGGCTGCAGGAGTCAACCTGGAGGGCTGGCTGTATATCCAGAATGCAATCGCATCTTTGAACGGAAGCGTCACGCGGACTGGGCCATTTACAACGGACATTGCGGCGCTGGGCTCGGCCAGCACCGGAGCAAGTTACCCGTCGTCCAACGCGGGCGCCGCCATCGGATCTGTGGCGAACGTTCTCGGACTTACAGTGAATTACTATGACGGGGCAACCGCCATCACGAGTTTCTTCAATGCACTGGCGGGCGGCACGGCGAATCCTCGTATCATTTGGCTGGCGGGCAACGAAGCCACCAACGATCTGGATTCGACCGAGGGTGGTGTTTTGACGGCGCAGGCGGCGGCGATCAACGCGTTTGTGGGCTCGGGCGGCGGGGTGCTGGCGCACGGCGCTGCGGACTCGGTGGCGCAAGGCTGGCTGACGACCCTGCTTCCCGGCATTGTCTTGTCGGCTGCGTGCAGTGCAAGCCCGGGCGGGACCCTCACGGCGGCGGGCCAGGCGCTGTTTCCGGGTATCACGAACGATGACATCAACTCCGGCCCATGCCATGGGACTTACAGCGGCAACTTCGGCGGATTAGTGGCGCTGGCGCTCGATTCGGAAGACCGCCCGTTCATCATTGGCGGGAATGCAACAGGGGGCAGCGTGACGGATCCAGGCACACCGCCTTCAGGCGACGTCCCCGAACCGAGCACGTTCGCGCTGTTGGGGACGGGCCTGGTAGCGGCCGGGTTGTGGCGCGGATCCAGGAGGCGATAGTCTGCGGGCTGCGGTGCGCTCCCTTCCGGATAATGTCGCGCAGAGGCCCAGAGGGCGCAGAGAAGGAGACGGCCAAACAAGATAAGGAACGGATCGCGCGTTATTTGCGGGCCGCACGGCCTGGGGTAGTCATGCACGGCGCCTGGGGGCGAATGTGCCGGAGCGCGGCTCGCTTTTCCCTTGCATGCTTCGCCGCGGTCAGTGGTGTGAACTCATGCCGGAAACCTCGCGTTGATGGCAATGCTTTGGGCGGCCGGGCAGGGCTCCGCCTTGCGACCCGGCGGGGGGAGGCGAATTGTCAAAGATCGGGCCGGAGGCGCTGCGGATAGTGGGCTAAGCACAGCGTACGCGGCGGGATTAACGGGTTAGCGGCGGTTGTGGAACGGCGCCGCGGGAGCAGACAGCACAGCAAAGTGGCGGGAGTCGACGGCAAACCGCACCACGAACAGAACAAACATTGCGAGAACCGGAAACCAGCGGCGCCAACCGGCGGCCCGGGGCGGGGGCGCGGGGGGCGGCGGAGCGGAAATAGGTTCGTCCCTCACGGCTGCCGGTGCGGGTTCGGCGGTTGGCTCGGGTTCGGCGGCGCCGCGTGCCCGTTGCAGCTTGAGCAGGGCTTCGCGACAGCGGAAGTAGGTTCGCTCGAAGCGCTGTGCCATACGATTGATGTTCTCGAGAGCCGGCGTGGCCGAGAGGCGCTGGATGGCGAGGGCCTCGAGAGTGACGGCATCCATGGCTTCGAACTCGCTGGGAGCGTCGCGGAGGGCGCGGGACATTTCGAGATTCAAGAGTCCCTGCTCGTGCCGCTCGACACGGCGCATACGCCAGCGGGCGTTGACCATGTCGATGACGAGTTCGTGCTCCTCGAGATTGGCAGGGGCGAAGGACTCCAGGAACGCTTGCTGGAGGTCGTCGTACTCGGACTGCTTTTCGGTGGCGAGGACGATGTCGCGGGCATAGAGTCCGTGCTTGAAGGAGTTGGCGGCAGACTTCTTCTTGCCGGCTTCGGTTTTGGGGCCCTTGGATTTGGCGCCATTTTCGGGGGAAGTTTCGGCGCGACGGTCGTGGGGCTTGGGGTCGGGGCTGGCGTTGGTAGTATCGCTTGTTGTCGTGTTTTCCATGGCGCTTCGAGAATGGCAGCGGGAACCTCGGCTACGACATGGATGTGGTTGTGGGGATTGAAGAAAGTGGCGCTCGACCGGCATCCGGGACTACTCAAAATCCGACACCCCCGGCCTGGCACGAGGCGTAAGCTGGTAGGGAGGCCGATGCGCGGTGCGGACCATCTTTCATGTCGACATGGATGCCTTCTTCGTTTCCGTCGAAGAACTATTCCGGCCGGAGTTGAAAGGCAAGCCGGTGGTGGTGGGCGGGCAGCCGGACCAGCGCGGCGTGGTCTCGGCCGCCAGTTACGCGGCGCGGAAGTTTGGCGTGCATTCGGCGATGCCGCTGCGGACGGCGTACAAGCTCTGCCCGCAGGCTATCTTTGTCGAAGGACACCCGGAGCGGTATCGGGAGTACTCGGGCCGGGTGCGCGAGGTGCTGGGGCGGTATTCGCCGCAGGTGGAGATGGCGTCGATTGATGAGGCGTACCTGGATTTGACGGGTTCGGAGCGGCTGCTCGGCCCGCCATTGAAGGCCGCCCATAACCTGCATGAAGACATCCGCAAGGCCACGAATCTGAACTGCTCCATCGGCGTGGCCACCAGCCGGCTGGTGGCGAAGATCTGTTCCGATCAGGCGAAGCCGAACGGGGTGCTGTGGATCCTGCCGGGGCAGGAGGCGCGGTTTCTAGCTCCGCTGGAGGTACGGAAGATACCGGGCGTCGGGAAAGTGACCGAGAAGTCGCTGCACACGTACAACATTCGCAAGATCGGCGACCTGGCGAAGCTGGAACGCAGTTTCTTGGAAGCGAAGTTCGGCAAGTGGGGACTGGCGCTGGCGGGCAAGGCGTTGGGGCATGACGCCGGCGGCTGGTTTGACCGCGATGTCAGCGATGGGGACGATCCGAAATCCATCAGCCATGAGCGCACCTATGGGGAAGACACGCGAGACCAGGGTTTGATCGAAGCCACGCTGGCCCGGTTGAGCGAGATGGTGGGGAGCCGGCTGCGGGAGCATCACCTGCACGCCCGCACGGTGCAGTTGAAGCTGCGGTATTCGGACTTCTCCACGTTCACGCGGGCGCACACGCTGGATGAGCCGACGCAGTTGGACATTGTCCTGATTGAGCAATCGCGCAAGCTGTTCCGCGATAACTGGACCGGCGGGCCCGTGCGGCTGCTGGGGGTGCAGGCCTCGAATCTGCAGAAGGTGGAAGGACAGATGAGCCTGCTCGAACAGGAGAAGCAGGAGCGGTGGCGGAAGGCGCTGTCCGCGGTGGACCAGATCCGGGGTAAGTTCGGCGCCAAGAGCGTCGGGCTGGCGAGCGCCATGCGGGGCGGCTTTGAAGAGCGGGTGCACGAGGCGATGCCGCAGAAGAGGGATCCGAAACCGAAGCCGTAGACTCTGTCCTACTTCCAGTTCCCGATCAGAATGAACGGGGCCCAGTAGTAGGGATGCGCATAGGGCTTTTGGGCGTCGTGCCGGTAAGCAGGCTGCGGGGTTGGCGAAGCAACCGTCGGCTCGTCGTGAATCAGTTGCCGTCCCGCCGCTGTCCCACCAGCAGCTACCTCCCCGCGCAGCAGTGCCAGTTGTGCCTGCCGCAACGCTTCGACTTTTGCCAGCCCCTTGGCCTGGCGCAGCCGGTAGAACTCCTGCATCAGCTCCTTGGTGCTGCTATCGGCCACCGGCCACAGACTGGCAACCACCGCTTTCGCGCCCTGGCGCTGCGCCAGCACGGCGAAGCCTTCCACTTCCTTCCCCGTCGCGCCGCTGCCCGCCGTGGCTGTGTTGCAGGCCGACAGCGTCAGCAGTTCGACCCCGCTGAACACGTTCGGCAACGCTTTGATCTGCGCGAGGCTCAGCAGCTTGCCATCGCCCAGCAAAAGTGCCGAGTCCGTTTCGTTGCCGGGCTGGAACTGGAAGTGCGAAGCCACGTGGACCACCGGCGGCCGGGCGCGCAGTCCGGCCAGCATGGTATCGCGCGTGAACTGCTCGTCCAACCGCACAGTGCCCTCCAGCACGCCGGGGCCGCCGGCACTGTCTCGAATGATGCCGCGCATCTCTTCGGCGACTCCCGGCAGCGCAGGAACCTTCTCCCCGTGCGACTTGGTCACGCCCAGTCCCAGTGCGGTCCAATTGCGGCTGACGGAGTCTTTGAGGCGCGTCTGGCTGGCGGGGGTGAACACTACATTGCGCCAGCGTTCGGCCACATACCGGCGACCGTCATGCGAGGCGCCCACTGGGATGTAGCGCAGTACGCCGTCCAGCGACCACATGAGGGTCTCGGCCTTCGCGGCCTGCAGGTCCCGCGCCAGCGGTCCGATGAGGATGTGGAACAACTCCCGCGCCAGCGGACCCGGATCGAGCTTGGGATTTTGAAGCGCGTGCCGGAAGGCCAGGATCTTGCGATTCAGTTCCTCGGCGGCGATGGGGAACTCGAAGCCCTTCTGGACGGTGGCTGTGGTGAGAATAACGCGGTAGCGATCGCTTCCGACCAGCGTGTAGAGGGCGACGGTGCCCTTACCGAGGTCGCCAAGCGCTTCCATCATTCCTTGTGACTCGCGCAGTTGGAAGACGCGCGCCTGAGACTCGCCACTGGTTTTCAACTCATTTTCGAGGCCGTCGAGAAAGCGCTGAAACATCTGGCCGGCAACGGTGAGATCGCCTTCGAGCTTTGCCAGCCGCTGCTCTTCGTCAGCCGACCGACCCACCTTGGCCAACAGCGCGCCGCGCTCGCTTCCGAGCACGGTCAATTGATCCGCAATCTCGCGATAGCGCTTCTCGAGTTCGGCCTCTTCCGGAGTCAGTGTGGCGCGCTCGGCTTTCGGAGAACTCTCGCTGTCGCGACGCAGGTAGTCGAAGAACTCCTCCTCCTTGAGCATGCGGATGACCTGCTCGGCTTCCGGCAGGCGGCCCTGACCGATGAGCAGATCCGCCAGCCGGCGGTAGGTGTCTTCCTTGGAGCGGAGGAAGCTTTGCTGCTCATCCTTTTGGCGTCGCTGGAGTCCCTGGCGGATCTCCTGAAACGAGTTCACAGCCTGTTTGCCGAAGAACACGGCAAGCTGCCGGCGCGACTGGGCATTCCAGTAGGTCATCAGAGAACTGAGCGTGGCGCCTTCCCCGAACCGGTCTTCGATGCGGCGGCGCACGGCGAGTGCCTGCTCGAAATAGGTCCGCGCCTGGGCGGCCTGCTTCTGCTGGAAGGCGAGTGCGCCGAGGTTTTGGAGGGCCTCGCCTTCAAAGTAGGGTGTTTTGATGTCACGAGCGACGACGAGGGCCCGCTGATAGCTCTCGCGCGCCTTCTCCGGTTGCTGGAGTCGCGCATAGGCCTGGCCGAGGTGGTTCAGCAGCATCGCCTCGCTATAGCGATTCTTCAGTTCGCGAGTGATGGCGTAGGCCTGCTCCAGGGTGTCGCGCGCTTTCTCGTGTTCCCCGGAAAAGAGATAGGCGGCGCCCAGAGCGTTGAGGGAGTGTCCTTCCGAATGCCGGTTGCGAATCTCCCGATCGAGCACCAGCGCGGCCTGGGCATGCTCGATAGCCTTGGGGTACATGCCTAAGTCGATGTAGGCTCCCGCCATGTTGGTGAGTGTTTGCGCTTCGAAGAACCGGTACTTGATTTCGCGTGCGATGGCGAGCGCCTGTTCCAGGTAGTCTATGGCGCGGCCGTAATTGTTCTTGGAGGTCGCAGCCATCACGGAGAGTACAAGCCCTTCTTCGCGCCGGTTCTTCATTTCGCGGGTGATGGTGAGGGCCCGTTCCAGATGCGGTTGGGCTTTCTGCGGCTCGCTCATCACCATATAGGTAGCCGCCATATGCACCAGAACGCGCTCTTCACTGGGCAGGTCTCGCAGTTCCCGGTGCAGCACCAGGGCCTGGTTGAGATAGCGAACCGCCTCCTCGAATTGCGAAACCTCCTCGTGCGCGACGCCGACGGCATAGAGTAGCTTGGCCAGCTGCTGCTTATCTCCCAAGGCTCGCGATCGTTCCAAGGCACGCCGCATCACGGCAAGGCACTTGTCGAACTGCTCCAGCTTTTCGTAGGCCAAGGCCAGGGCGTAGAGGCTTTTGACTTCGAACTTGAGATCGCCGGCCTCGCGCCAGGCGGCTAGCGCCTTTTCGAACATGCCCACCGACTCGGCCGCCCCGGCACCCGCAGGTTTGGAGCGGGTGCGCAGCCCCTCGGCGAACATCTCCTCCGCGGAGATACGGAGGCGTTCTTTCGCCCCGGTGGTAGGAGCGGTGTGCAAGGTAACGCGGTAACTGCCCTTGGGACTGCCGGGACCGTAAGCCCGAATCTCGATGCGGTATGCGCCGGCAACCGTGGCCTCCCAGGACAATTCGAGCGTCTCCGGCGGCATTTCATAGGCTCGTCGCGCCAGCACGGTATCGGCGGTGCCGGGCGGGCGCAGGGACATACCTAAGCCAGCGTCGCGCTGCTGCACTTCCAGGTGTAGATAGGCGCCGGGTCCCGGTGCTTGTACTTCGAAGTGCCTGGACTCGCCACGAGAAATCGTGCCCTCCACCGGTGTGCCGGCCTCAATGCGCGCAACCGGCGCGGTCTGCGCGTGCGCACCGCGAGCAACAACGCCAAGGCAAAGTAAGGCCAGTACGATGGCCGTGACGGGAAAAGTCAATTTCAGCACATCAGCCTCTCTCTATCTTTGCTGGGAGGGATCTACGCGATATTACCAGAGACGCGGCAAGCGAGCGGAAACTGTAATCCGCTTCGCCGAAGTTATAGAATTGGAGCGAAGTGATGCTGTCGCTCCTTTGTTTGCTAGCCTTGCCGGGTGTTGCCGCCGAGCCGAACCTGATCGACCGCTACATTGACGCCAAACTGGCCGAAGCCAAGGCGCCTATGGCGGAGCGTTCGAGTGATGCCGAGTTCCTGCGCCGTGTCTATCTGGACCTGATCGGCAAGCTGCCGGACACGGCCACGGCGAAGAAGTTCGTGGCCGATACCGACCCCGAAAAGCGCGCGAAGCTGGTGGACTCGCTGTTCCCGCCGATGCCGGTGAGCGGGATGCGGTCGGTCAAAGAGGCTCCCTTCTTCGACCGCTGGACCTATTTCTTCAGCGACCTGTTCCGGAACGGGCAGCTGCTGGAAGAGGGGATCAACACCTTCTATGACCATATCTACCGCTCGCTGACGCTGAACGTTCCTTATGACGAGTTCGTGCGCGACCTGATCACGGCGTCGGCAACGTCGACGTGGGCCGATGGCGCGGCCAACTTCATCGCCCGCAGCCACGTTTTTGAAGGCGACGGCTACCAGATGAATCATGAGGACACGGCCGATGAGATTGCCATCAACACCACGAAACTGTTCCTGGGGGTGAATGCGGAGTGCGTCTCCTGCCATGACGGCGCGCAGCATCTGGAGAAGGTGAACCTCTGGCTCTCGCAGCGCAAGCGGGCGGAGCTCTGGCGCCAGGCGAGCTTCTTCGGCAAGACCTTTATTGATCCTTCCTACGGGCGCTTCCCTCACTTCCAGGTGAAGGACACGCGGAAGGGGTATGACTTGACGACGCGCAGTTCACTGCGGCCGCCGCGCAACAAGAATGCCGACATCACGCCTACCTTTATGCTGACGGGGGAACGGGCGCTGCCGGGCGAATCGCCGCGGCAAGCCTATGCGCGGATGCTCACCAGCCATCCGCAGTTCGCACGCGCCACCGTGAATCTGTTTTGGGCCGAGCTGATGGGGCAGGGCATTGTCGACCCGCCGTTTGAGTTCGACCTGGCGCGCCAGGATCCGAAGAACCCGCCGCCGGCGCCGTGGACGATTCAGCCCACGCATCCGGAACTGCTGGACGCACTGGCCGCCGACTTCCGCGAACACAACCATGACCTGCGGCGGCTGATGAAGATGATCGTCACTTCGGAGGCCTACCAGCGTTCGTCGAAGGCGCCGAAGGGGTGGAAGCCCGATCATGACAGTCTGTATGCACGGCGGTTGGTTCGGCGTATGTCGGCCGAACAGGCCTGGGATTCCATTGCCGATCTGGTGGGGGTGCCGCAGTCGATCAAAGTGACGTTCGCGGATAAGAAGGCGACGCGGGTAATGCAGACGCGGTCGCCCCAGGATGTGGAGAAGGCGGACCGCGGGTTGATCAAGGTGCTGCAGTCGTTCGGGCAATGTGACCGCTACGCCATCGAGGCGAATCGTAAGCCGAGCATGGTGCAGTCGGCGGTGCTGATGAACGATAAGACCGTGCGGGAGCGGCTGAAGATCGCCAAGGGCAGCCGGCTGGAAGCGCTGCTGCGCGCCGACCCGCAGAAGTCGAACGCGGAGATTGTGAACGAGCTTTATTATGCGGCGCTGGCGCGGCCGGCTTCGGACAAGGAGCGCGACCTCGGCGTGGAGGTGCTGCGTGAATACCGTGAACAGGGTGCCGAAGATTTGTTGTGGGTGCTGATCAACCGTCTGGATTTTCTCTTTTATTAAAGCGATGCAACTGAACCGCCGGTCGTTATTGAAGCTGGGTGGATTGTCCATCCTTGGTCTGGATGTGGACCCCATCCTGGGCCGCGCCAAAGCGCAGGGACGAGTGACGCCGCGCGGCAACGCGAAGGCGGTGATCTTCCTGAACCTGCAGGGCGGTCCGTCGCAGATGGACATGTTCGACGTGAAGTTCGGCAAGTGGGCGCCGGAGAACCGCGACGTGAAGATGACGCCGCAGGGGTATCAGTTCCCGTATGGGCTGTTGCCGAAGACCGCGGGGATTCTGGGGGACTTGGCGGTGGTGCGGTCGGCGCAGGCCTGGGAGACGGTGCATTCGCGCGGGCAGTATTACCTGCAGACGGGCCATGCGGTGAGCGCGGCGCGGGTGAAGGAATCGCCGGCCATGGGGTCGGTGATCGCCTATGAGTATCTGGATAAGAAGCGCTCCGCGGACTTCCTGCCGCCGTTCGTGTCGATGAATTACGAGTCGAGCACGATGTACGGGCCGTTGCAGACCGAAGGAGCGCTGCCGTCGGACTGTTCCCCGCTGACGATGGACCTGCGGGATGGGAATCTGCCGTTCGTCTTGGATGCAAATGAGCAGGCGCGGTACAAGCGGCGATGGGAAATGCTGAACCGCATGGATACGTCGCGGCACGAGTTGGACGACCATGCGGCGCAGGGCATGCGGCAGTTTGAGAGCTTTGGACGCGCGGTGAACAAGATGCTGACGCACCCGCGGATTTCCGAAGTGATGAAGGTGGCTCCGGCGGATCATGCGGCTTATGGGGGGACGCCCTTTGGCGATGCGTGCATCATCGCGCGGAACATGGTGGCCGCCGATGCCGGGGCGCGGTTCCTGCTGGTGACGCAGCCGGGCTGGGATCACCACGGCACCATCTACGGCAAGGACGGCAAAGGCGGGTTGTATAAGACCTGCGGGGACCTGGACCCGGCTTTCGCGGCGCTGATCCATGATCTGAAACGGCTAAATCTATTCGATTCGACGCTGGTGGTGCTGATGGGCGAGTTTGGGCGCACGCCGGGGGAATTGACGCCTTTGGCCGGGCGGGAACATTATGCCGACACGATGTTTGCGGTGTTCGCCGGGGCTGGAGTGAAGGGCGGACGGCTGTACGGGGAGACGGACGAGCAGGCGGCGAAGATTACGAAGTTCGGGTGGTCGGGGAATCGGCCTCTGTATACGGAGGATGTCTGCGCCACGATTTATAGCGCGCTGGGTATTGATTGGACGAAGCGGATTACGAAGATGCCTTCGGGGCGGGACTTTGTGTACGTCGATCCGGCGGCGGGTACGCGGGTGGTGAATTTCCGGGAGATGACGGATTTGTATACGTAGTCCGGGCAACCGCTGCGTTGAAGACGGGCGGCAAACGTTTCCGGAAAATCGCGCGCAGAGCCGCAGAGGACGCAGAGAAGACATCGGAAGATAACTGGGCGGCCCGCGTAATCCCTGCCGGGCGCGGCTCTGTAACGTTTCGGTGTGATATGCTGGCGGCATGTCGCGGACGCGCAGTAAGCTCTTCGTAGTGTGTGGTTTAGCAGTTCCGGTTGGACTGCTGGTGGCGGCTTCTACAACCGGCACGGAGCCGAAACAGAAAGAGTTCACGGCGATGCAGCGGCGCTGGTGGGCGTTCCAGCCGGTCACCAAGCCTGCGGTGCCGGTGGTGACTCGCAAGCACCTGGTAGCGAACGAAATCGACGCGTTCGTGCAGTCGAAGCTGGAAGCCAAGGCTTTGCCGTCGAATCCGCGTGCCGATAAAGTCACGTTATTGCGGCGTGTTTCGCTGGATTTGACGGGCCTCCCGCCTACGCCGGAAGACGTGCAGGCCTTTGTCTCCGACAACTCGCCCGAAGCGTGGGCGAAGGTGGTCGATCGGCTGCTGGCATCGAAGCACTATGGGGAACGCTGGGCGCGCCATTGGCTGGATTTGGCCCGTTATGCCGATTCGGATGGGTTTAAGGCCGACGACACACGCCCGAATATCTGGCGGTACCGCGACTACGTGATTCAGTCCTTCAATGAGGACAAGCCTTACGATCGCTTTATCAAAGAGCAGATTGCCGGCGATGAGCTGTATCCGAATGATCCGCAGGCCTTGGTCGCCACCGGCTTCAACCGCCATTTTCCCGACGAGTACAACGCCCGCAACCTGATGCAACGGCGCCAGGAGTTGATGTTCGACATCACCGATGTGGTGGGGTCCACGTTCATGGGTCTGACGATGGGCTGCGCCAAGTGCCACGACCACAAGTTCGACGCCATTCTGCACAAGGACTACTACCGTCTGCAGGCCTTCTTCGCCAACACGCGCATTGAAGATGGCGCGGCGCTGGTGTCGGCCACCGAGCGTGCCGCTTATGAGAAGCAGCTCGCCATCTGGGAGGAGAAGACCAAGCCCGTCCGCGACGAGATGGCCAAGGTGCTGGCTCCGATGCGTCAGACCATGTGGAAAGACGGCTTCGACAAGTTCCCGCCGGAAATCCAGGAATCCATCACGACGGCCGCGGACAAGCGCACGCCCATCCAGTGGCACATGTACTACAAGGCCAAGCCGCAGATCGAGTACTCCGACGTTGACGTGGCGAAGAAGCTGAAGGGCGATGCGGCGAAGCGCTATAAGGAGCTGCAGGCAGAGCTGGCGAAGTTCAACGACAGCAAGCCGGCGGATTTGCCGCTGGCGCAGTCCATGGTGGATAACGCGAGCGAGTCGCCGAAGACGCATGTGCTGGCTGTCGGCAACTATGCGGTGCCGCAGTATGAAGTTGAGCCAGGTTTTCTGAGCATTCTCGATCCGGCGCCGGCGAAGATTGTGAAGCCGGCGGGATCGCATACCAGCGGCCGCCGCAGCGCGCTGGCCAACTGGCTGGCCGATCCGAAGAACCCGCTTACCGCGCGCGTGATGGTGAATCGCGTCTGGCACTATCATTTTGGCCGCGGGCTGTCGGGCACGCCCAGCGATTTCGGGGTGATGGGCGAGCGCCCCAGCCATCCGGAACTGCTGGATTACCTGACCGCTACGTTCATTGAGAACGGCTGGAGCCTGAAGAAGCTGCATCGTGCCATTCTGTTGTCGAACGCGTATCAGCAGTCGTCTGACTACAATGCCGAGGCCGCGAAGACGGATCCGGAGAACAAGCTGGTGTGGCGCTTCACGCGGCGGCGTCTGGAAGGGGAAACCATTCGCGATGCCATGCTGGCGGTGAGCGGAACCCTGAATGGCAAGATGGGCGGTCCGGGCGTGTACCCCCCGTTGCCTCCGGGCGTGATCACGCGCGGCGGCTGGAAAAAGGACGAAGATACATCCGAAGCCAGTCGCCGTTCCGTATATATTTTCGTGAGGCGCAACACCAGGTATCCGATGTTTGAGGCATTCGACATGCCGGATACCCATGAAAGCTGCGCGCGCCGGAACAACACCGTGACCGCTGGCCAGGCGCTAGACCTGCTGAATAATGAGCTGGTGCTGGACTGGTCGCGGGCGTTGGCCAAACGCGCCGGCAACGACGCCGGCATGTCGGCGGAATCGCGCGTGGAGCGGGCTTACCGGCTGGTGTACTCGCGCGCGCCGAAGGCGGAGGAGACGGCGGCGGCAGTCGCATTCCTGCAGCGGCATCAGCCGGTGGCGGGCAGTGAACAGGCGGCCTTCGTGGACCTGTGCCACATGCTGCTGAACTCGAACGAATTTGTGTACATGAATTAGGGAGCGCACTGCCATGCTGCACAAACTCGGCCATCACTGGAACGTAAGATCGAGACGCGAGTTCTTCACGCAGGCGGGAAGCGGACTGGCGGCGCTGGCGTTGGGCGCACTGGCCGCGGAAGAAGCCAAGGGTGCGGGCAAAGCCGATCCAATGGCGTCGAAGCCTCCGCATCATGAGCCGAGGGCGAAGTCGGTGATCTGGCTGTTCATGGAAGGCGGGCCGAGCCACATCGACCTGTTCGATCCAAAGCCAGCGTTGGACAAGCTGCACGGCAAGCCGATGCCGGAGTCGTTCGGGCGGCCCATCACGGCGATGGGGACGGCGAACAACACTCTCATGGCGGCGCCTCGGAAGTGGAAGCAATACGGAAAGAGCGGGCTGTGGGTGTCAGACTGGTATCCGCACATCGCGGAACACGTGGATGATCTGGCGGTGATTCGCTCCTGCCAGGCTGATGGGTTGAACCATGTCGGCTCGGTGTGCCAGATGAACACGGGCGATATCCTGGCGGGCCGGCCGTCGATGGGCGCGTGGGTGACGTATGGTTTGGGCGCGGCGAATCGGAATCTGCCGACGTTCGTGGTGCTGCTGGATGATAAGGAAGTCATCGGCGGGCCGAAGAATTGGAGTTCGGGATTCCTGCCGGCCACGTTCCAGGGGACGCAGTTCCGCACCGGCGATACGCCGATTCTGCATTTGAAGAATCCGAAGGGTGTATCGCGCGAGCAGCAACGCAGCAAGCTGGATTTTCTGAAGGAGTTGAACGAGCGCTGGGCCGTCGATAAGCAGGATGATTCCGACCTCGACGCGCGCGTGCGTTCCTATGAGCTTGCCTATCAGATGCAGGCGACGGGGCCGGAAGCTGTCGATTTGACAAAGGAGTCGGAAGCGACCCGCAAACTGTATGGCATGGATGATCCGGATCTGGAGTCGTTTGGGCGCAACTGCCTGATGGCCCGAAGGCTGGTGGAGCGCGGGGTGCGGTTCGTGGAGCTTTACTGCGGGTCCGGCAGCGGCTGGGACGCGCATAACAACATCGAAGGGAATCATTCCAAGTGGTGCCGGGTATCCGATAAGCCCATTGCCGGGCTGCTGGCCGACTTGAAGGCTCGCGGGCTTTTGAAGGATACTCTGGTGGTGTGGGGCGGTGAGTTCGGCCGGACGCCGTTCAACGAAAAGGGCGACGGTCGCGATCACAATCCCTGGGGCTTTACGATCTTCATGGCAGGCGCGGGTATCAAGACGGGGCAGACCGTCGGGACCACCGACGAGATCGGGCTGCGCGCGGTGGAAGCGCCGTACCACGTCCACGATATTCACGCGACGATTCTACATTTGCTGGGCTTGAACCATACGCGGTTGACGCATCTGCACAACGGCCGGGCCGAGCGCCCCACCATCAACGGTGGCAAGCTCATTAAGGAACTGTTCGTCTGATGTGGCTGCTGACGTTCCTGTTCGCGGCCTTCGATGCACGCTCGGAGGACGAGCTCATCGGCAGGCTGAAGCGCAGGGACCCCAGCGCCATGGCCGACCTCTACAAGCGTTACGGCAAGCTGGTGTACTCCGTCATCCTACGCGTGGTGAAGGAGGCCGGCACGGCCGAGGACCTGGCGCAGGAGACCTTTCTGCGCATCTGGAACCGCGCCCAGTTTTTCGAGCAGGACCGCGGCGCGCTGGGACCGTGGGTGCTGACCGTGGCCCGCAATCGCGCGATTGATTATGTGCGTTCGGTGGAGGCGCGCAACGCGCAGAAGAGCACCACGTTCGAGCCGGAGTTGGAGAACCCCTCGTCGTACGCGGATCTGGAACGAGACATTCTGAACTCGGATCGTGCGCGCGTACTGCGGGACGCCATTCGCAAGCTGACGCCGAACCAGCGCGTCGTGATCGAGATGGCCTATTATGAAGGCCTTTCGCAGACCGAGATGGCCGACCGTATGCACCAGCCGCTGGGAACGGTGAAGACGTGGGTGCGTACGGCGTTGAAGATCCTGCGCAATGAACTGGAGGAGGTGTCGACATGAGCAACGACGACGATCTCCTTTACGAGTTATATGCGTTAGGTGTGCTGGAGGAGCCCGAGCGTTCGCGGGTAGAGGAGTTGCTGCGGTCGGGCGATCGGGGAGCGCAGGAGAAGTTGAAGCGAGCCATGGAAACCAACGCGATGCTGCTTGGGGCCACGCCGCTGGTGGACCCGCCGAAGAGCCTGCGCACGCGCGTGCTGGGCAGCGTTGGCGTGGTGGAACGCAATTGGGGTTGGGTGGGCCTGGTGGGCGCGATGGCGGCGGCTCTGGGGGTGGTGACCATCTATCTGGGAACCCAACTGCAGGAGCGCGACGGGCAACTGACGGCGGCGCGGGCCGACATGCAGCGAACGCTCCGGCAGGCTGCGGAGACGAATGCCGAGCTGACGCGCGCCCGCCAGGTGTTGAGTTTTTTGAATGCGCCCGAGACGCGGATGGTGACGTTCGGCCCGCGCGATCCGAAGCCTCCGAAGGGTCGGATTCTGCTGAATGCGAATCGGGGGGTGTTGTTGATTGCGGGAAATCTGCCGCCGGCACCGGCGGGGCGGATTTACCAGATGTGGATCATCAAGAAGGACCGGACTCCGCCGCAGTCGGGCGGGTTGTTCCAGACGGATGCGAGTGGGAATGCGGTGCATTTCCAGGGTGGTCCGGTACCGCTGGATGCGACGATTGCGGTGACGTTGGAGCCGGAGGCGGGGTCGACGGGGCCGACGACGCAGCCGTTGTTTGCGGCGGGGCTGTAGGGGCAACGATTGAGAGGAGACTTGAAACGAACGAAGAAAGCTCGTTCGGATACTCCAAGCGTCACCCTGCCCGCGCCGAATCCCGCTATGCGACATTTCACGGAGTATCTGGCCGCCGGGTTCAACAGAAGCAGTTATGCTTTGCGCAATTCGTTCTTCACGGATGTGATCGCAGCCATTGATTCAACCTACGAGTTGATTCGCAACGCGGAGCACACTCTGCCAGGGTTTGCACGCATTTTTGTCGTTTGCCATCAGGCTCTATACTCTTCGGCATCGTCGATCTGCCGCGGTGTTCCACACGATGCTGCCGCATCTTCACGGCGTGCCCTTGAGGCTGCACGCGTAGCCCTTGCGGTTCGTAAGAATCCAAAGAATTTGGAGGAGTGGGTCAGCTTTGCGGAGCGCATGGGGAGATGGCAAGCTCGACAAGAGGGAATAAAGCCGCCTGCGTGGAATCTTAAGTTCGACGGTCTCGCTGGCGATCGGATGTCCCAGCAGATATCCACGATCACTGGCGTGCTTTCGGACTACAAGGTCCACTTCACTCCGGAGTTTCTCTCGGAGGTTGATTTTCAAGTTAGTTCAGAAGATCAAGTGCTCTACTCGGACTACCTAACCGATGATGAGCAAGCGCAAGCGCAAGGCTTCAAGATGCTCGCTGCGGTTCACTTTCTTATACTTCGAGTGCTGGCCCGTGTTGCTTTGCAGGAGCTTGCGATCTCGCACCAGTTTGAGGCGTCGTTACGCCGAATCGTGACTGCCGCGCGAGCACTCTACGTCCGGTATCCGTTTGAGGAGCGCCCGGAGTTCGAATCCGTATTGAAACAAGAATAGGTTCTCCAGTGAGCTAGCGCTTACTCAGAAATGCCTCGATCTCCTCCACCGTCCGCGGCACCTTACTCGACAGTGTTTCCAGGCCCTGTTCGGTAAGGATGTAGGAGTCCTCAATACGCACGGCGATGTTCTTGTACTTCTCAAACGCCGGTTTCACCTTTTCGATGAACGCCAAGTTCTCCGCGGTCTTGGGCAGCGAATCCAGTCCGTCGGGGCGGATGTAGATGCCGGGCTCGATGACGAAGGCCCAGCCGGGCACCATCTGGCCGTTGCGGTCGCCGACGTCGTGCACATCGATGCCCAGGCCGTGGACCGAGCCGTGCGTGTACCAGGTGCGGTAT
>JAEUQF010000207.1 GCA_016789745.1 Bryobacterales bacterium | reverse complement strand
GGGCGGGCCAAAATTGGAAAACAGGACCTGGGCTCCGAACGCTTGGGAGCTTGCAATGAGCGCAAGCAGAAGAGAGAGTCGCATTTCGCTACTGTGCGGCAACCTGCTGCCGGAATGACAGTAGTTCCATCTTGGGAATGGGTTACGGCGAGGTACGTAACCCCTCGTACCCCGGATCTGTGGGGTGTAGGGACTTTCGCTGAGGCCATAACCAGACACCCGGCCGGAGCGTCTACACTCAAGGCAAGCAATGGATCGCCGATCGTTTCTCCTGAACACAGCCGCCTCCGCCGCGTACGGATTCCCACGCGCCGGGGAGGGCGAACCGCAATACCGTGTCGTGACCCGCTACAAATCGGTCCCCAAGTTCGAACTGCCAGGACGTGTCGTGCGGGTGCATGCAGCCAACGCGATTGACGAAGGCACGGCTAAGGCCGACGACGTGGTGGTTCGCGAAATGTTCGCCCGCGGCATGACCTCGCTGACGGGCGACAAGAACCCGCTGGAAGCCTGGCGCCGTTTCATCGGGCCCGACGACGTGGTGGGGATCAAGGTGAATGCCTCCGGGGCACCGAAGATCATGTCGCATCCGGTGGTAGTGACCGAGATTTTGCGGAACCTGGTGGCGGTGGGCGTCAAGCCATCGAACATCACGATTTACGAGCGGTTCCCGGACCAGTTGGCGTCGATCCATTACGACCAGGCGATGGAGTGGAAGGTGAACATCCATGCGGTGGAGCCTTACCGGATGCGGATTGCCGAGTACGACCCGAACACCTACGTCGAAGTAAACTTCTTCGGAGAAGAGGAAACACGCAGCAACCTGGTGCGGATGGTGTCGGAAAAGTTCACGAAGATCATCAACGTCCCGAATATGAAAGACCACGGCGCCAGCGGCGTCACAGGGTGCCTCAAGAATATCGCCTACGGCAACTATCACAACGTGGCGCGGTCGCACGCGTTCACCAAAACGCACACCAAGACGTTCATCGGCACGCTGGCCAATGCCGAACCGCTGCGGTCGAAGACGGTGTTGCATGTGATGGACGGGTTGAAGAGCATCTGGCATGGCGGGCCCTTCCAACGCGATCCGCGGTTCGCGTTTTACCCCAAGCAGATCAGCTTCGGCACAGACCCGGTGGCGATGGACAGGATCATGCGGGACGTGATTGAAGGCAAGCGGCGGGAGGAACGCGCCGTGTCGGTGATGAGCCGCGATCCGGAGACCACCAAGAACGTGAAGCCGCTGGATCCGAATAAGAACGTGTACATCCGCGAGCCGCTGCATATCGAATACGCAGGGTCATTAGGGTTGGGAATCGCCGATATCACGAAGATCAAGCTTGAGGATATCCGCCTGTGAGTTGGCTGCCGTTATTTGCGGTTTCGATTGCCACACTGTTTCCGGGCGGCGATGCTACCGGCTATGAGAAGGTGCCCGCGCCCGGGGTTCGCTACCGGATGAACATGGCGACTGCCACCTCGGCACCCTGGATTGACTCGAATCTGTGGCGGTACCGTCGGAAGCCGGACGGGAAGTATCTGTGCGACGTAAAAGGCAAGCCGGCAGCGGCCCTGGCAATGGCCGAAGGCTTTGTGACAGGCATAAATCTGACGCTGGATACGACACCGGACCAGAAGGCGGAGTACGACAAGATGGCGGCGTTTCTCAAGGCATTGCCGGGCGGGCCAAGGCAGCCGTGGACGAACTTCAGCATCAGCGATGACGGCACCTTCGAGGCGGGGGAAGTGATGAACCTGTTGAGCCGCCGCAATCTGCTGTACCGCATTGTACCCGCGGCGAAAGCGGACTTCAAACTAGAGAAGCCGGCGAACCCTTACGAGTACGTGCTGAACCTGCGCGACAAGTTCGGAGACGATAAGCGGGTCTTCCGGCTGTTCGGGAGCGAGTTGACGGTGGCCGAGGTGGCGCGCGAAGGGCGCAAGGTGCGCATCCACCTGATCAACTATGGAAGCCGCCCGGTGGACACGATGCGGCTGCGGGTGCGGGGTAATTTTGCCGAGGCTGCGGCGAAGGCCTATATCTACGGGAGCGATGACGCGAAACTGAGCGAATGGCAGCGGGACGGCGCCTTCACCGAATTCACATTGACGGCACTGCCGTTGTACGGTGTGATTGATCTGGAAGACGCGGCCCGGTAGGGCAGTTTTCCTTTACTTTCGCAGGAGATCTTCGGCGTAGAGCGCGCCTTCGGGGCTTTCTTCGTGTTTGAAGAACGCGTACACGTCCTTGCCGGACGCGACCAGTTCGGCGGCTCGTGCCTTGATGGAGGCGCGTTCTTCCGGCGAGTAGCTGCTCTTGCGGAGACGGCTGTAGACAAAACCTCCAGTGATCACCTGGGGCACGACGAAGTCATCGGTCTCGGCTTGGCAGAGAGCGGCCTGGCGGCTTTCGAGCAGCGCATAAATAGCGGGATCCAGCCAGGAGGGGTGGCGGAATTCGAAGGCGCAGCGATATCCATCGGGAATCTGCTGCAGGAATCCAATAAGCAGTTCGGGATCGGCCTTCAGGTTGGGGGGCAACTGGAACAGCACGGGACCTAGACGCCTTACGCAACGCAGCGGGTCGATCGCTTTGAAGAAGACCTCTGTGAACTCGCTCGGCTTCAGACGTTGGATGTGGGTCAGGCGTTGGTGGGCTTTGATGATGAAAGTGAAACCTTCCGGCGTGGTTTGTACCCAATTCTCCAGGGTGGTGGCGTTGGGCAAACGCCGGAAGGTGTAGTTGATCTCGACGGCATTCAGCCGCGTGGCGTAGTAGGAGAGGAACTGTTTCGCCTTCAGTTCCTCCGGGTAAAAGGCCGGCTTCCAGGCATCGTAGGCGAATCCGGACGTGCCGGCGAACAGTTGGGCCATGCCTATTTGGATTCGATCCGCATGCCGTAGAAGCTGCGGTAGACGAAGAACAGGCTGATAGCCAGGAATACGACGCCGAAACCGGTAGTAAGCGCGGGACCCTGTTCGGCGGTGATGGAAACCGCGAGTTCTACCGCCAGCAACCCGAACAAGGTGGTGAACTTGATGATCGGGTTCATGGCAACGGAACTGGTGTCCTTGAAGGGGTCGCCCACGGTGTCGCCCACAACGCAGGCGGCATGCAGGTCAGTGCCCTTAGCCTTCATTTCGGTCTCGACGATCTTCTTCGCGTTGTCCCAGGCACCGCCGGCGTTGGCCATGAAGATGGCCTGAAACAAGCCGAACAGTGCGATGGAAACCAGGTAGCCAATGAAGAAGTACGGCTCAAAGAAGGCGAAGGCGAGCGTGGCGAAGAAGACGGTGAGGAAGATGTTGAACATCCCCTTCTGCGCATACTGCGTGCAGATCTCCACGACTTTCTTCGAATCGGCGACCGATGCCTTGGTGGTGTTCTCTAACTTGATGTTGGCCTTGATGAACTCCACGGCGCGATAGGCACCGGTGGAGACAGCCTGCGTGGAAGCGCCGGTGAACCAGTAGATCACGGCGCCGCCGGTAATGAGGCCCAGCAGGAAAGGCGGATGCAGGATGGACAGGTAGGAGAGCAACTCCGGCTTCAGACCCTGCGTGAGACCGACAATGATCGAGAAGATCATCGTCGTTGCGCCCACCACGGCAGTGCCGATCAGCACCGGCTTGGCCGTGGCTTTAAAGGTGTTGCCTGCACCGTCATTCTCTTCCAGGTAATCCTTGGCCTTTTCAAACTGCGGCTCAAAACCGAAATTGGAACGGATGTCCTTTTCGATGTTGGGCAGGCTCTCGATCACGCTGAGTTCGTAAACGGACTGGGCATTGTCGGTAACCGGACCGTAGCTGTCGACGGCGATGGTAACTGGGCCCATGCCGAGGAAGCCGAACGCCACCAGACCGAACGCGAAGACGGCCGGAGCCATCATGAGCGCGCCAAGTCCCTGCATACTGACGAAGTAGGCGATGGTCATTAGCGACAGAATCGCCAGCCCCAGCCAGAACGCGCTGAAGTTACCGGCAACGAAACCGGATAGGATGTTCAGCGACGCACCGCCTTCGCGGGCCGAGATGACAACTTCGCGAACATGCCTGGATTCGGTCGAAGTGAAGACCTTGACGAACTCCGGGATAATAGCGCCTGCGAGCGTGCCGCAGGTAATAACGGTGGAGAGTTTCCACCACAGCGACGCATCGCCGCCGAGGCCCGGAATCAGCAAAGCGCTAACGGCATAGGTGAGGATAACCGAGACGATCGAAGTAAGCCACACCAGAATGGTAAGCGGTGCCTCGAAGTTCATCTTGTCGGCGGTGGCGTACTTGCCCTTGGCCATGAAGTCGTTGATGAAGTAACTCAGGGCCGAAGCCACTACCATGACGATGCGCATGGTAAAGATCCACACCAGCAACTGTACCTGGATCTGCGGTTCGCGCACAGCCAGCAGAATGAAGCTGATCAGCGCGACGCCGGTGACGCCATAGGTTTCGAAACCGTCGGCCGAGGGGCCGACCGAGTCGCCCGCGTTGTCGCCCGTGCAGTCGGCAATCACGCCAGGGTTGCGGGCGTCGTCTTCCTTGATCTTGAAGACGATCTTCATGAGGTCGGCGCCGATGTCGGCAATCTTCGTGAAGATACCGCCGGCCACGCGAAGAGCCGCCGCGCCCAGCGACTCGCCGATGGCGAACCCGATGAAGCAAGGCCCTGCGTAATCACCAGGAATAAACAGCAGGATGATGAGCATCAGCAGCAGTTCCACGGAGATCAGCAGCATGCCGATGCTCATGCCGGCCTTGAGCGGGATGGCGTAGCAGGGGAAAGGCTTGCCGCGCAGGCTGGCAAACGCCGTCCGCGAGTTGGCAAACGTATTGATGCGAATCCCAAACCATGCCACCGAGAAGCTTCCGGCGATTCCGACCAGACTGAAGAAGAGAATAATGGCAACCTTGAAAGCTTCGAAGTGCTGCAGGAAGCCAAAGTAAAAAACAATAATGGCTCCAATGAACAGCTCGAGAATCAGCAGGAACCGACCTTGCGTAATGAGGTACGTCTTACAGGTTTCGTAAATCAACTCCGAGATCTCCAGCATCGAAGCATGGACGGGCATGCTCTGGAGTTGCTTGTAGATGACAAGGCCGAACACAAGCCCGAGCGCGCTAACGAGCAGACCGATCATTAACAGCGATCGGCCGTCGATGCCGCCGAGAAACACGGCAGTACTGAGGTCGGGCAGGATGAGGTTAGCTTCACCACCGGCGTGGCGTTCCTGAGCGAACGCGAAGGGGGTGAACAAGGAGAGCAGGAGCGCTAGCAGGGCGGCTCCCGCAGAGAAGCGCCGCAAGTGCGAATGAAGCCGGGATACAGCTCCCAGCACTTCGACGCGGAAGCACGAATCCATAAATGGTTAAGTCCTCCAATGGCTTACGTGACAACGACGACTACAACTCTGTGTCAATCGCCTTCAACGATACCAAGATAAGCTGACCACGGCAAACGGTTACAGCCCCTTGGACGGAATCGTAGAGGATCTTATACATACCCGGCGCGCGGTAGAATCTAGAGGTGCTCATCGTAACCACATCCAGTTTGGAAGGACGCCGGATTTCGAAGTATATCGGTCTGGTATCAGGAGAGGCGATCCTGGGGGCCAACATTTTCAAGGACTTTTTCGCAGGCATTCGCGACATCGTTGGCGGGCGCAGCGCGGCTTATGAGCAGGAACTGCGGAAGGCCAAGGACATTGCGATCCGGGAAATGTCCGATGAGGCCCAGCGCCTCGGCGCAAACGCGGTGATCGGCGTCGATCTGGATTTTGAAGAAATTTCCCCTGGCCAGGGAACCATGCTGATGGTGAGCGCTTCGGGCACGGCCGTCGTAATCGACTAGCCCCCACACCGATCCGGCGGCGGTATGATAGCCGCATGCTTTTCGACAGGCGCAGTCTATTCTCCGGGGCCGCTTGGGCCTGGCTCTCGTCCACGTTTGGGGCCAAGGCAGCCAAGGCCAAAGGCAAAGGCATCTACGAAGAACTGGGCATTCGCCCGGTCATCAACTTCCGCGGCACGCACACCACCATTGGTGCATCGAAGGTGTGGCCGGAATTGCACGCGGCAATGGAAGAGGCCTCGCGCAGCTATGTTTCGCTGGATGAATTGCAGGATGCGGTGGGCGCACGCATCGCCAAGCTCACAAGTACGGAGACGGCTTTCGTCACCACCGGGACGGCAGGGGCCATCTCGATTGGCACCTGCGCCTGCGTCGCGGGCAAGGATCCGCAGGCCATCCGCCGCCTGCCCGACGTTGCCGGCCTGAAGAACGAGGTCATCATCCTCAAGCAGCATCGCAACGGCTATGACCACGCCGTGCGCAATGTTGGCGTGAAGATTGTGGAGCCGCGCAACCTGGAGGAGTTGAAGGCCATGTGCGGGCCGCAGACCGCGATGATGTACTTCCTGGGCGGCACCAGCGGAGACCATGCTTGGAAGGAAGTATTCCCGATTGAGGACACGCTGAAGATCACCAAGGCCGCCGGAGTGCCGATGATGGTGGATGCAGCCAACATGCTGCCGCCTTGGAATAACATTCCGAAGTTAGGTGCAATGGGCGTGGACCTCATCTGCATCAGCGGCGGCAAGCATATGCGCGGCCCGCAGTGTTCGGGCATTTTGGCCGGACGGCGTGACTTGGTGGAAGCCGCGCGCGCCAACAGCAGCCCACATTCCGATAGCCTGGGCCGTCCCATGAAGGTGGGCCGGGAAGAGATTGTCGGCATCTGGGCGGCGGTGGAGAAGTACGCCAAACTGGACTTCGAGGCACTGGACCGGGAGAACGAACGACAGGCCAAGTACATTCTGTCGCAGTTGAGCCAGGTGAAGGGGCTGAAACTGAGTTTTGCCCCGTTTGACCGGACTCGCAAAGTGCGGCGCCTGGTGGTGGAGTGGGACGAGAAGGCACTGGGCATGACGGCGGCCGATGTGGAGAAGCGACTATGGGAGGGCACGCCGCGCGTCGCGGTGCTGCGCCATGCCGGACAGGGCCTGGAGTTCACCTGCTTCATGAATGACCCGGGCGATGAGAAGGTGGCCGCGGCGCGTGCACTGGAAGTTTTCAAGGGGTAAGCAGCGATGACGACACGGCGTTCGTTTCTGGGCCGGGCAGCGGCACCGGCGGTGGTTTACAAGTTCGTGAAAGGCGCGCCGGCGTTGCACGCCGCGGCCGCTGACATGCGCTTCGGCTTCATCGGCGTAGGCATTCGTGGCATGTTTCTGCTGGAAGAGTTCCAGAAGATCGGTGTGAAGCCGGTGATTGCCGCGGACGTTTACGACGGCCATCTGACGCGCGCCAAGGAAGTGACGAAGGACGCCATCGCCACCACCCGCGACTATCGTGCCGTGCTGGACCGCAAAGACATCGACGCGGTGGTGATTGCGACGCCCGATCACTGGCATAAGCAGATGATGCTGGACGCGCTGGCGGCAGGGAAGCATGTCTACCTGGAGAAGCCGATGGCCTGGAGCATTGAGCAGTGCCTGGAGATCGCCCGGGCCGTCGAGTCCTCCAAGCAAAAGGTGCAGATCGGCAGCGGCGCGGGCAACAGCCCGGAGAGCGAGAAGGCTCGGGAGATTGTCGCCAGCGGCGCCCTGGGCCAGGTGAACCATGTGCGCTTGGAGAACAATCGCAACAATCTGGAAGGCGCCTGGGTGTACGCCGTCCCGCCCGATGCCAGCCCGCGGACCATCGACTGGCAGCGCTTTGTAGGCCCCTCTCCGCAACGCGACTTCGATGCCAATGTCTTCTTCCGCTGGCGCTGCTGGTGGGAGTATTCCGGCGGCGTTGCAACCGACCTTTACGTCCACATGCTGACGCAACTGCACCAAGTGATGAATGTGGAGGCCGCTCGTTCGGTGGTGGCACAGGGTGGCATTTACCGATGGAAAGACGGCCGCACGGTGCCGGACTTCATGAGCAGTCTGTACGAGTATCCGGGCTTCCTGGCCAGCCTGTCGGTGAACCTGGGCAACGCGCAGGCGGGCCGCTCCATGACGGTCTACGGCAGCAAGGGCACGCTGCTGGTGGGCGGGCGGAACACATTGGTACACACCGAGGAGGCTGTCGATCGGGATGTGCAGCGATACGGTACAAACGCCTGGCCGGCGGCGATGCGGCAGGCTTACTTTGCGGCAAAGGGCAATGCGGCAAGGCCAGTGCTCGCCAAGCCGAAGGAGATTGTCGTAACCAGCGGACCGTCGCATCAGGCCGCCTTCGTGCAGTCGCTGGTTGATGGCAAGCCTTTACGCGAGACTGCATGGGAAGGCCATTGCGCAGCGGGCAGCGCCCACTTGGCCAATGTGGCGTATCGCGCCGGTCGTCGCATGAGTTGGGATGCAAAGACCGGCGAGATCAAGGAAGGTTAGGCGCCGCTCTTCGACTTAATCTCGACGATGACCAGGTCGAGGAGCGCGTTGGTGCGATTGGTTTCAGAGTGTTTGGCCGGGCCGCCCAGGATGGCCTCACCGGCTTTCCCTTCAATCTCGACCAACTTCCCATCGTCGCCCCGCACGCCCAAGTGGTAATCGGTTAGGAAAACCACCACGTGAGGCAGCACATGTTCATGCAGCGGCACCCGGTCGCCCGGGCCGAAGCGAGCCCGAATCACGCGCACCTGCTCGGTTTCGAGAATCACCTTGTAACGATGCGGCGCCACCTGCGGTGCATCCAGCTTGGACAGGCTGACGGTATCGCCCGCGTTCTTCAGTTCAATCTCCACGATCCGGAACGGCTTGGAATGCTTGTTTTCACTAGTGTGCATGCCTCCCTTCGGATCCAGGATCACGTCACCGGCTTTCCATTGCTGGTCCTTCACGGTGCCGTCTTCGAACTTGAGTTGCTGCGCGCCATCGTCCAGGTAGATCATGATGCGATTCACGTCATGCTTGTGGGGCCGGCTCTTGGTGCCCGGTGTGCTGTTTGCGATCAGTACGCGAACAAGGTCATTGTTGATGACCTCGCGATTGGGACCGGCGGATTTCTTCTGCGCCGGTAACAGAGCGCAGGCCAGCAGTAGCGAGAAACAGATTCGCAGCATGTGATGTAAGGCTACTCCGGAAGGCGTCAACATGCAATACACTGTCTTAGTTCCGCGGAGGAGTAGTTCGTGAATAAGGAGAGGCAGAGGTTTCGGACAGCGCTCCTGCAGCGGCACTTCGTGCGCCTGCACCTTGTCGTGATTCTGCTGGCGACCATCCTGGTGGGCGTGATCCAGAACTGGCAACTGCTCCACTGGAACGTACGGCCGCTGCTGCGCTACCCGCTCAACGTCGTAGTTAGCTACCTGGCTTTCGTCGCGTTCGTGCGGACCTGGATCACTTACATCCATCGCGAACGTAGCGGTGGGGAGATCACGGGCGAAACGGCAACCGATTTGATCCTGCAGCCACCGGAGTTGCCTGACCTGCCAGACGCGCCCGAATGCGATCTACCGAATGATGGTCTGGGGATTCTGATGCTGCTGCTGGGAGCGCTGGCCGTGGCTGGCGGGTACGTCCTCTATACAGGCCCCGCCATCCTCGCCGACGCGGCATTCGACATCCTGCTGGCGTCGAGTCTTGCGACGGCGGCGCGGCGTCAGCAGGAACGCGGCTGGGCGCAGGGCGTTTTCAGGAGCACAGCCGTTCCCTTTGCCATCGTCCTTGCGATCACGATAGGGATGGCCTATTGGATGCATCGCACTTGCCCGCCGGCGATGACGGTGAGGGAGGCGATGGCCTGCCCCACCTCACAATAGATGAAAGCTAACCTCGATGATCGCCGGCGCGCTCACGGGCCGCCCGTTTCGTGTGGCTGGGCGAAACCGCCACTTCTTTACAGCCTCAATCGCCTTCTCGTCTAAACCAAGGCCCAGCGAAGCGCGCACGTGAATCCGCGCCACGCGCCCCTGCTCGTCCACCACCACAGCTAACACTACCACGCCCTGCACGCGGGCTTTGCGCCCTTCCTCGGAGAACTCGGGCTCCACCTTGTACACCAGCACGGGTTGCGTGATGCGCAGTGTCTGCGACTGGCCCTGGATCCCGCCACCCTCGCCGTCGCCAGAACCCGGACCGGAGCGGTTCCCTACCCCACCCTCACCGCCTGTGCCGATACCGCCGCGACCGCCTATGCCGTCGGAAGGAGGTCCGGCGAGCGCTGTCGGATCCCCAATGGCCAAACCCGTGACGCGCGGCTGCGGCACGCCTTCCAGCGTTGGCTCTACCGGTAGCAATGGCTGGTCATCAGATTGACGCACGGTAGGCATCAGGAACTGGCGCGGTGCGGTTCGTGGCAATGCACCACGGCTTGGCGGTATCGTCATCCGCCCGCTGCCGCCACCTTTCGAATTGCCTTCCGGCAGGTGCCAGGTGAGCTTTGTACTTGACCAGGTGGAGGGCGGCTGCTTGCGATTGCGCGGTAGTTGTTGGATGGCGGTGAGGTGCAGTAATGCGAACACCGCACCGGCATGGATCACCAGGGAAAGAAGATGGCTGGGGCGTCGCACAAGGCCACGCACTGCACTTGGAATGCCAGTTCGTAAGATGAAGCAGTTAGCGGCCGCCGGCTGTGGCACCACGCAGAACAGTGTGGCCGCAGCGCCACGATGCCTAGCGGCGAAACATGCGATGCCGGACGGGGTGTTTCGGGTCCGGATGCAACTCCACTAGTAAGTGCAGGGCACGCACCCTTCGGGCATCCAGATCCGGGCCCTCCCAACTCACCTGCCGGTTGCCGGCCCGCCAATAGAGAACCATGCTCTGCGTCGTTCGAAGAGAGACGGTGAACTCGTGGAACTCGCCTGGCTTTAGCGGCCTTACCGGATGCTTCTGCTGCCCGCCGATGGCCACCACGATATCCTCTACGGGCTGCGGATTCGCAGAAGACGCCGCGACCCGGATCTGCATGCGGCTTTCGCGCATGCAAGACGTAGACAGCAGCAGAAGAAGAAAAAGATTCCGGCGCATTGAGTCTACCCTCCATTGTGGTCAAATTATGTAGAACCATGATTGCTCTCGTCGCACTGCTGCTGGCCGCCCCCCTGTTGCCGGCCGAGGAATACACGCTGGGACCGGACTCCCAGCGCCAACCGGGAGTCCCCAAGGGCACCGTCACGCAGCACCAGTGGACCAGCAAGATTTTTCCCGGCACGGTGCGCGATTACTGGGTTTACGTACCCGCACAGTACGACGCTTCCAAGCCGGCGCCGGTGGTGATCTTCCAGGATGGGCAGGGTGTGGTCCGCGAGGACTCCGGATTTCGCGCCCCGGTGGTGATGGACAACCTGATTCACAAGAAGGAGATGCCCGCGGCCATCGGCATTTTCATCAGCCCCGGTGTGCTGCCTGCGCAGACACCGGAACAGCAGGGGCGCTATAACCGCAGCTTCGAGTATGATGCCGTCAGTGACCGCTACGCGCGGTTCCTGATCGAAGAAATCCTGCCCGAAGTCGGCAAGAAGTACAACCTTTCGAAGGACCCGAACGACCGTGCGATTGCGGGCTCCAGTTCCGGCGGCATCGCAGCATTCGTGGCCGCCTGGCAGCGGCCGGACCAGTTCCGGCGGGTCATTAGCTTCATCGGCAGCTACACGAATCTGCGCGGCGGCGATGCGCTGATCAACCTCATTCGCAAGACGGAGCCCAAGCCCCTGCGCGTATTCCTGCAGGATGGCAGCGGCGATCAGAGCATCTATTCCGGCAACTGGTGGCAGGCAAACCAAGCCATGGCGAACTCGCTGGAGTACGCGGGCTATGACGTCACGTTCGTGAAAGGCACGGAGGCGCACAACGGCAAGCACGGGTCGGCCATTCTACCCGATGCGATGCGCTGGGTATGGCGAGGCTACCCTGCCCCAGTACGCAAGAGCGTCAAGGGTGGCGAGCGCATGTACGTGATGGATTTTCTGAAGCCGGAATCCGATTGGCAGTTGCTGAGCGAAGGCCATAGGTTCACCGAAGGCCCGGCGGTGGACAAGCAGGGCAACGTCTTCTTTACCGATATCCCCAACAATCGCATCCACAAGATCGCGCCGGACGGCAAGGTGTCGGTATTCAAGGAAGATTCCGGCGCCACCAACGGGCTGAAGTTCGGGCCGGACGGGCGGCTCTATGGCTGTCAGAACGGGCGCAAACGCATAGTGGCGTGGGGAATGGATGGCACCGAAACCGTCATCGCCGAGGGCGTGAATTCGAATGATCTGGTGATCAACGCCAAGGGCGAGATTTACTTCACCGAACCTCCCACCAAGAAAGTGTGGTTCATTGATGCGAAGGGCAACAAGCGCGTGGTGATCGAGCGCGGGCTGGAGTTCCCGAACGGCATCGCGCTGTCGCCCGATCAATCGCTGCTCACCGTGGCCGACACCCGGGGCAAAGTCATCTGGTCCTACCAGATTCAGCCCGACGGCTCACTGGCCAACGGCGTGGCGTACTATCGACTGGAGACGCCGGACGAGTCGCAATTATTCTCGATCGCCGACGGGATGACGGTGGACACCGAAGGCCATCTCTACGTCACCACCATCTTGGGCGTGCAGATCTGCGACCAGCCCGGCCGCGTGGTGGGCATCATCAATAAGCCGCATGGCGGGCCCCTGTCGAACGTCGTTTTCGGCGGGCCAAATCAGGACTGGCTGTACGTGACGGCAGGTGACCGTGTGTACCGCCGGCAAACCAATCGCAAAGGCGTGAATGCGTGGACGACAATTAAGCCACCGCAGCCGCGCCTCTAGCTATAGACTTCTCAACCAACCAAACAAGGAGACTCACTCAATGTCTGAAGCCACCCTCACTGGGGCGGAATTTAAGCAGCAACTGCGCGACGGCAAACCCAAGCTCGGCTTGTTCGTGAACTCGCACAGCCCCACGGTTGCCGAACAGCTGGCCAGCAGCGGCTATGACTGGCTGCTGGTGGATACCCAGCACGGACCGATGGGCTACGAGAAGCTGTCGGCAATGCTGTGTGCCATCGCCAACGGCGGCGCCAAGAGCATGGTACGCGTGGCGGGTTATAGTGATCGCGCGGGTATCCAGCAGGCTCTGGACCTGGGCGCCGACGGCGTGCTGATTCCCTATATCAACACGGCCGAAGAAGCGCGGCAGGCCGTCAGCTGCGCCCGTTACCCGATGGCCGGAACCCGTTCGGTCTACTTCCCGCAGCGCAGCACCAATAAGGCCGGCCTGCTCGGCTACGTCGGCAACGCGAACAAGAACATCATTGTCGCGCTGCAGGTGGAGACCGCGTCTTGCATCGAGAACATGGCCGAGATCGCCGCCGTGCCGGGCGTCGACATCCTATTCCTGGGCCAGAACGACCTCTGCATGTCCATGGGCCTGTATGAGAAGTACGAGTTCCCGCACATGTACACTTCGCCGGAGTTGGGCGCCGCCACCAACACACTGATCGCCGAAGCGCAGAAGAACAACGTCATTCTGGGCCTGTTCCTGTTCGGCACCGCGCGTGTGGGCGAGTTCCTGGACAAGGGCTTCACGTTCATCAGCATCGGCAACGACCTGCATCACGTTCTGACGCAGGCCGGCGCCTACATGAAGGACCTGGAGTCCATCACCAAGGACAAGGGGAAAGATTGGGCCAAACGGCCTAGCGCACTAGTGTAGAAGCAGAAGGGCGGGGCGCAAATCCCGCCCTTTTCTGTTTTAGGAGACAACGCATGGCTTGGGTGTGGCTGTTGCTGGCGGGACTGTTGGAAGTCTGCTGGACAGTGGGGCTGAGTACACAGAAGGGTTCACCCGGCCCCTGCCAACGGCAGTAACGGTTCTCTGCATGGCCGCAAGTATGTTCCTGTTGGGACTGGCCGTGCGAGACCTGCCGATTGGCACGGCATACCGGGTATGGGCAGGCATTGGCGGCGTGGGCGCCGTGCTTGTGGGGATCGCGCTGTTTGGAGAACCCGCCGACGGTTTCCGGCTGCTCTGCCTGGCCTTGATTCTGGCGGGGATTGCGGGCCTGAAGACGACAGCCACTCGATAACAGCGGAAGCCGGAACCCCTGTGTTATGCTATGGCGAACGTAAAGGGGAAAATGTCTCATAAAGCCGCGCTACCCAAGACCTGTATCGCTCTTGGCGTGCCCTCCGTAGAGAAGCTGTTAACGCTGGCCCGCCAGGAAGCCGAGGCCGGTGAGACCTTTCTGGAATTCCGTGTCGATTACCTGTCGGACCCCATGAAGGGGGTCGCCGCCATCGCCACTTTTCTCAGCGAGCATCCGCAGTGTACGATTCTGGCCACGTGCCGGCGCCATCAGAATCATGGGCATTATAACGGCAGCATCGAAGAGCAGGTGAAGATACTCGACGCGGCCATCACGTCCGGCGCGCGCGCCATCGACCTGGAGATCGAAAGTGCGGAGAATATCCAAAGCCGCCTGGAACCGTTGCGCGGCCGCGCGTGGCTGGTGCTTTCCTATCACAATTTCGGCGGCACGCCATCGCTCGAAGCGGTGCTGCGCCGCATGCAAAAGATCCCTGCCGACGCCTATAAGTTGGTGAGTACGGCGCGCAAGCCCTCGGACAACTATCGCGTGCTTTCGCTGGCGAAAACCAATCCGCGTGCGCCGCTGGTGCTGCTGGCAATGAGCGAGACCGGCTTCCCAACCCGCGTGCTCTCCACTGCCCTGGGAGGACTGTACACGTACGCCGCGCCCACTTCGGCCGAAGGTACCGCCGCCGGGCAAGTCTCGGCCAAACAACTGCGAAACGTCTACCGGATTGAGAAGTTCACCAAGAACGCGAAGATCTACGGTGTGATCGCCGATCCGGTGCGTCATTCCATCTCGCCGGCGGTGCACAACAGGGCTTTTCAATCGAAGCGCCTGGACTGCATTTACCTCCCATTCCTGGTGCATCCGCCGCAGCTAAAGGATTTCTTTCTTTTCGCGGAAAAAATGCCGATTTCCGGCTTTAGCGTCACTATTCCGCACAAACAGAAGATTCTCCGCTACCTGGACACGGTGGACCCGCTGGCCCGGCGCATCGGCGCCGTGAACACGGTGTTCCGCAAAGCGGGAAAATGGCGCGGGTTGAATACAGATGTGCAGGGCGTGCTGGGGCCGCTGAGCAAGCGCGTGAAACTGGCCAAGTCCAGCGTGCTGGTAATCGGCAATGGAGGCGCGGCACGTGGCGCGGCGTTCGCCCTGGCCGATGCAGGGGCGAAAGTCTCGCTTGTCGGCCGCAATGCCGACCGCGTCCGGGCGCTCGCCAAGGCCTGCAACGCGGAACCCCTGCTCAAGGACCAGGTCGACTCCCACTATTTCGATGCCGTGATTCACGCCACACCACTCGGCATGTTTCCGCATACCGACGAATGCTTCTTCCACGACAAGATCCCCGGGGACCTGGTATTCGACATGGTCTATAACCCGCTGGAGACGCAGTTACTGAAACGCGCCGCCGAGCAGAAGAAAGAAATCGTCACTGGCCTGCAGATGTTTCTCGAACAGGCGGCGCTGCAGTTTGAAACGTGGACGGGCGAGTCGGCTCCCCGGGCGGCGATGGACCGGGCAGCCTCCGAAGCGCTCGGCCACGGCGCCATGGCAGCAGCCGAGCGTCCGTAATCAGCGTCCCTGCAGCGGCTCCGGCTTCATTATCAACACCCCCAGGGGAGGCAGGCGCAGTTCCATGCGTGCCGGACGGCCATGGGACTGCACGGCGACAGCCTCCACTGCTCCGTCATTATGCACGTCGCTTCCGCCGAAGCGCGCCCAGTCACTGTTGAAGATTTCCACGTAGCGGCCGGCGCGCGGCACCCCCAGTCGGTAGTTCTCGCGTGGTTCCGGAGTGAAGTTGCAGACGAAGAACAGGAAGTCCTCGCGGTTGCGGCCGTAGCGCACGAAGGAGATGACGCTGGCATCGACATCGGCGAAGTCTACCCATTCGAAACCTTCCTGTTGGAAGTCCACCTGATGCATGGCGGGCTCCTCGCGGTACAAAAGATTCAGCTCTGACAGCATGCCCTGCAGTTGGCGATGCTTTTCCCATGTCAGCAGGCTCCAGTTCACACTGGCCTTCTCGTCCCACTCCTCGTACTGCCCGATCTCCTGCCCCATGAAGAGCAGTTTCTTGCCGGGGTGTCCCCACATGTACGACAGGAACGCCCGCACGTTGGCGAAGCGCCGCCACTCGTCGCCCGGCATCTTGCCGAGCAGCGACCGCTTCAGATGCACAACCTCGTCATGCGAAATCGGCAGTACGAAGTTCTCGCTGAAGGCATAGATCAGGCTGAAGGTGATGTCGTTGTGATGAAACTTGCGGAAGATGGGATCGAAGGCGAAGTACCGGAGCATGTCGTGCATCCAGCCCATATTCCACTTCATCGTGAAGCCCAGTCCGCCGAGATAGACGGGCCGACAGACACCGGGAAACGACGTTGACTCTTCGGCGAACGTAGCGGCACCCGGCACCTGGTGCACCAGTTCGTTGAACTTGCGCAGGAAATCGAGCGCTTCCAGATTCTCACGCCCCCCGTAACGGTTGGGAATCCAATCGCCGGCGTTGCGCGAATAGTCCAGGTAGATCATCGAGGCAACGGCGTCCACGCGGAGACCGTCGATATGGAATCGCTCCAGCCACCAGAGCGCATTCGACAGCAGGAATGTGCGCACTTCGTTGCGCCCATAGTTGAAAATCAGCGTGCCCCAATCGCGATGCTCGCCCTGGCGCGGGTCTTCGTGCTCGTAGAGAGCGGTACCGTCGAATTTAGCAAGGCCATGGGCATCGCGAGGGAAGTGCCCGGGCACCCAATCCAGAATGATGCCGATGCCCTCCTGATGGCAGCGGTCGATGAAGTACATGAAGTCTTCGGGCGTACCGAAGCGAGCCGTGGGAGCATAGTAGCCGCTCACCTGATAGCCCCAGGAGCCCGCGTACGGATGCTCCATGATGGGCAGGATCTCCAGGTGCGTGAAGTTCAGCCGCTTGGCGTACGGCACCAGCGTGTCGGCCAACTCGCGATACGTCAGGTCGCGGCCTTCCTCCCCCTTCATCCAACTGCCCAGATGCACTTCGTAAATGGAGACCGGATCGTTGAGAATGTTGCGGGAGGCGCGGCGCTGCATCCACTCCTGATCCTGCCAGTCATACTCGGGTGCGCCCCAGACGATGGACGCCTGCTTCGGCGGCACTTCGGTATGAAAGCCGTAGGGGTCGCTCTTCAACTGCACATGCCCGGTCTGCTTGGACATCACGGCAAACTTATAGACAGCGCCGCGCCGCACCTCAGGCAGGAAGAGTTCCCAAATACCGCCATTGCGCAGCCGCATCGGGTTCACACGGGTATCCCAGCCGTTGAAGTCGCCGGCGACACTCACCACCAGCGCGGTGGGCGCCCACACGGTGAAGCGAACGCCATCCACCCCTTCACAGCGTACGGCGTGCGCGCCCATGGTCCGCCACGATTCGAAGTGCGTGCCTTCGCCGTGCAGATAGATCTCAAAGTCGCTGAGTAAGGGTGGGAACCGATAGGGATCCTCCACCTCATGCGCGACGTCGTAAGGATAGGTGATCCGCAGTTTGTACGGTCTGCGGCCGCCTTCCAGATCGACGCAGAAAAAGCCATCCGCATGCGCCCTCGTCATGGGAATGGATTTGCCGTCCAACTGCACGGCTATGGCCGAGGCATGGGGATGGAAGGTGCGAACCTGCCATCCGGTCGCCGTCTCGTGCGGGCCAAGGATGCGAAACACATCATGGTGCCGGCCGCGCACAATCGCTTCGATGTCGCCAGAAGTCACGACCGCTATTATGGCAACAATGCGTGAATACCTTCAGTCCTTGCCGAAAGCGGAACTGCA
>JAEUQF010000141.1 GCA_016789745.1 Bryobacterales bacterium | reverse complement strand
CGGCATCCTGTTCGGCCGCGACCGCGATATCGCCGCCGACTTCATCCGCACCCGCTTCGGCCTCAGCTACCGCCCCGCCCCCTGGATCAAACTCCACGGCCACGCCCAGGACACGCGCGTCGCCGCCTATGGCGCCCCTGCCCCCGGCAACGTCAAGGACCCGCTCGACCTCCAGGAGGGCTACGTCGAGCTATTCTCGTCCACACAGAAAGGCTTCGGCGCCACCATCGGCCGGCAGATGATCGGCTATGGCGACACACGCCTGATCGGCTCGCCGCAATGGGCCTACGCCGCCCGCACCTGGGACACCGCCCGCCTCTACTACGTCACCGCCCGCATGCGCCTGGAGGTGCTCCACATCTCCCCCATCGTTCCCCGCGGCGATGGCTTCAACAAGCCCATCCTCGGCGACCGCATCTGGGGTACCTACTCCACCTTCAAAGACGTATTGGGCAAGAACCTGGTCGATGCCTACATTCTCCGCCACGATCAGAACCGTCCCGGCGGCTTCACCGGCGTGGGCACCTATGGCGTCAACGTCTTCGGCACCCGTTGGGCAATGCCGCTACCGAAAAACTTTCGCATCACCACGGAAGGCGTTCTTCAGAACGGGCACAACGGTCCTCTGAAGCACCGCGCCGCCGGCTTTGTCTCCCAACTTGGCTACAAAACCAAATGGCTCGGCAAACCGCTGGATTTGGCCAACGAATACAAGTACGCCACCGGTACCGATCCCAACTCGGGCCGTAGCGGCACCTTCGATCAACTCTACCCGGCCGCGCACGATAAGTTCGGCCATGTCGACCTGATTGGCTGGCGCAATATCCATAACATCCGCTCCATCACCACCTGGAGCTTGCGGCCCAAGTGGCAGTGGATCCTCATGTACAACGCCAGTTGGCTCGCCAACCCCCGGGACTCGCTGTACAACATCCAGGGCCGGGCCATCGTTCGGTCCGCCACCGGCCGCGACGGACGTTGGGTTGGCCAGGAAATCGACCTCTACACCAACCTGCAACTCGGCCCCTTCACCATCGCCGGCGGCATCGGCCAGTTCGTCCCCGGCACGTTCATCAAGAACACGACGCCGGGCGCCTGGTCGCGCCTGCTGTACCTCTCCACCCAGTATTCGTTCTAATCTAACAGCCCGTGGCAGAATCCGCTCCCTCGCGGTCGCGGCTCTGTAAGTTGCTCATTCTACTGAGCCGCACGCGCAAGCAAGCGGTCGTTCGGAGCTTCTGCCACGGGCTCCTAAACTAAGTCCTAATTGGAGCAGCGCGTCGCTTCGATCTTGCTCTTTGACTTGTCGACGCCGGGCGCCGCCATCACACAGTACTTCTCCATGCCGTAGCCCTGAACAATGTTGCCGGTGATCTCCAGTTTCGTGGAGGGGGCGGGGCGGTGAGCGCCCTTGCCAAGATAAATGCCGGAGCGCAGCAGGTCGGGCTCATCGGCCTTATACAGGCACCCCGCGGCGACATTCTCATTGCATTTGGCCAGGTTGATCTTTTCGAAGATATTGTTGCGGACCAGGTGACCGCTGCCGATCAGAAAAATGCCGCCGAAACGGAAACCGCTCATATTGTTTCCGTCAATTTCGATGTTCTTCGACTCCATGTCCGGGAAGCTGTTGTTGAGAACAATGGCATAGTGTCCGTGAGGATAGGCGGAGGCGTCGCGGCTGTTGTTGCAGCGGTTCCGGGAGACAACGCCGTCGTGGAAGCCGTCCAGGTCAATGCACTTGCCGTTCACTTCGTCGAAGACGTTCTCGCTATAGGTGCTGTGCTCCACATCGCCGGCCGTATCGATGGCCACCGGCACAGCGCCATGCTCCATGTCGACGATATCCGGCGGGAACCCGATGAAGTTGCCGGTGTTACGCTCAATCTTCATCTCGAGGGCATGGCCTGCCTGGAGGGCATCGCGGCCGACGTGGCGGATATCGTTCTCTTCAAAGACGCCGTTCCTGTTCCGCGGCGAGTTGTACATGGAATGTGTCCAGATGCCATTCCCGCGCAGGTTCCGCAGTTTGCAGCGGCGCACGGCAAAACGCTCGCAGCCCTCTTCAAACAGAATGCCGCCGGTGGCGTTGTTCAAACCCTTCTCATCCAGTGAGCCTGAATCGCCCACCAGCGTTTCCTGCACCGTAACGTTCTTTGACTTGTTGGCCAGAACCGCGTAGCTAGTGACGTTACGAATGGTGAGCCGGTCAAGCATGACACCGTCGGAATCCTCGATCAGGATACCGTTATCGCTGTTGAACTCGGCCATGGACTTGTCCGACGGCGGCAGCCCGAAGCGGGTTTTGAACTGCTCGCGGTTACCCTCCAGCACGAAGTTTTCCAGACGCACGTTCCTGCTCCGGCGCACAATGAGGACAGCCTTCATCTTTTCCTTGGCCTGCAGCTTCACCCTGCCATCACCAATCACGGTAAGCCCGTCGGCGCCTTCAATGATGAGTGGTTCATCCACGTCTACCGTGCCGGAGGGCAGCTTCACTTCGCCGGACTTGGCGCCAAGCGCTTTGCGCAGGGCATTGTCCTTGCGGCAGCCCAACAGCAGCAGTACGGAAAGAACCACGAAAAGAAGGCGCGAGAACATGTGATTGCTAGACTAGCAAGTTATGGCTATTGCCTTCCGGGATTGCCGAGCCCCGTCCGGTTATGTCATCGGCGTCATTGGGGATAGTGAGGCGTGGCTGGGCAGCGTGAGCGAAGCCGAGGAGCCGCTGCATCGGCTGGGTGCGCACGACCCGGTGGTGTTTGCCGGCGCCCGCTCGCTGATTCTGGATCACACGCTGGCCCTGAAGGGCGCGCGGGAACGCAGCGACGCAGCATTGCAGCTGGAGCAGTTCCGGCGTACGGGTGGTACGGCGGTCCTGGCATCGCATGAGCCCGAGTTGCTGTTATGGCTTGCCGACGAGATCTGGTGGGTGGAAGACGGCGAGGTAAAGGCCAAAGGCGACCCGCAACAAACGCTCGACGCTTTTCGTCATGACGTAGCCCGCAAGCTGCGCGAGAAAGCCGCAGGCAGGCAACTGGTGCTGCCGCCACGAATGCGGAAGGGTGATGGCCGGGCCACATTGGAGTCCATCGAAACATTGGATGCTGACGGCAATCCCACCACCGTCTGGCAGAGTGGGGCGCACACGCAGGTGCGCGTCACCGTGCAGTTCCAAGCCGACGTGGAAGACCCGGTCATCGGCATCCTCATCCGCACCCGCATCGGCTTTGAAGTCTTCGGAACGAATACCGAACTGGAAAAGCTGAAGGTGGGTCCCTGCCGGGCGGGGCAACGGGTGGCGATCACGTTTCGCTTTGTGTGCCATCTCTGCCCGAACGAATACACGCTGACCGCGGCATCGCACGACCCCGACGGTATCTGGCATGACTGGGTTGAGGACGGCGTCGCGTTCGCCGTAAGCGACCACCGGTATACCGCGGGCGTGGCATGTCTGCGTGCCGAAGTATCCGCCGTCCATTTGCGATGATGAAGGCATGCCCCAAGCCGTAAAACTCGCGGACGCTGAAATCACCGCCGCCCTGACCACGCTGCCGGAATGGCGCGTGGAGAACGGCAAGCTGCATCGCGAGTATCGCTTTCCAGACTTCGTGCATGCCTTTGGCTTCATGGCCACGTCGGCCATCGCCATAGAGGCTATGAACCATCATCCGGAATGGTTCAACGTCTGGAACCGCGTCACCATTGATCTCACCACGCATGACTCTGGCGGCATCACCGCCAGGGACGTCGAACTCGCCACCAAACTCGAACAGATCGCCAAGCGTCTCTCATGAAACTGTTGCTCCCCTTCCTAGCCGCTGTTGCCTGCCTGTGCGCGCAAACGCCGTTTAAAGCCACGTCCGATATCGATGCCGCCATCGAGAAAGCTGTTGCGAACAATGAGGCGCCCGGCGCCGTCGCCCTGGTGTGGCATCAGGGCAAGGTGCTGCACTTCAAGGCCTATGGCAACCGCGTGCAGGTGCCGGCTCCGGAGAGGATGACCACCGACACGATCTTCGACGCGGCATCTCTGACCAAGGTCATCGCCACCACCAGCAGCGTGATGAAGCTGTTCGAACAGGGCAAGATCCGGCTGGCCGACAAAGTAACGGTCTATCTGCCGGGCTTCCAGGGCGGTAAGAGCGACATCACGGTGCGTCAACTGTTGACGCACTTTTCCGGCCTGCGCCCGGATCTGGATCTGGCGCCGGCGTGGTCGGGCTACGATTTAGGCATCCGCAAAGCACTCGTCGACCGGCCCGTGGCAGCGCCCGGCGAGCGCTTCATTTACAGCGATATCAACTTCATCCTGTTGGGCGAGATTGTCCACCGTGTGAGCGGCAAGCCGCTGGACCAGTTCGCCAAAGAGAACATCTTCGAGCCGCTGGGCATGAAGGACACCACGTATCGCCCGCCGGCCGAATGGGCAAAACGGATCGCGCCCACCGAGCATTACAAGGGCATGACCGGTCCGCTACGCGGCGTGGTGCACGATGAGACCACTCGCTTCATGGGCGGCCTGGCAGGGCACGCGGGGCTATTCACCACGGCCGAGGATCTGGCACGCTTCGCCGAGATGATCCTCAATGGCGGCGAGTTCCGCGGCAAGCGCATCCTAAGCCCGCTGACGATCCGCAAGTTCACTGAGCCGCAGACCCCGCCCGAACAGACCATTCTGCGCGGCCTGGGCTGGGACATCGATTCACCCTTCGCGGCCAATCGAGGCGAGTTGTTCCCGCTCGGCTCTTTCGGACACACGGGGTTCACTGGAACCTCCATATGGATGGATCCGGTATCGAAGACGGCGGTGATCTTATTGACCAACAGCGTGCATCCGCAACGGCGGCCTCCGGTCACTTCCCTGCGTGCCCGCGTGGCGACGATGGTCGCCGCCGGGTTGGGAATCGACCTGCCGGGCGTCGCACTTACCGGCTATAACGAAACGGCAAACGGAGCCCGCCGCAACATCAACCGCGCCGGCGCCGTGCGTGCCGGCATCGACGTCCTGGTTACCACCGGTTTTGCCCAACTGCGCGGCAAGCGCGTGGGCCTGATCACGAATCACACCGGCCTCACCGCCGACGGCAAGCGGAACATCGACGTCATGCGCGCGGGCGGTGTGAACCTGGTGGCGCTGTTCTCCCCCGAGCACGGAATCTCCGGCACCGAAGACCATGAGGACGTCACCGACGCCAAGGACCCGGCCAGCGGCGTGCCCGTCTACAGCCTCTACAAAGGCAAGCAGCGCACGCCTAATCCGGAGATGCTGCAGAAGGTCGACGTCATCGTCTTCGATATCCAGGACATCGGCGCCCGCTTCTACACCTACGTCTGCACACTCAAGAACACCATGGAAGCGGCGGCAAAGTTGGGCATGCCCATCGTCGTCCTAGACCGCCCGAATCCCATCAACGGCGTGCGCGTGGAGGGCCCCATCATCGAACCCGCCGTGCAGAGCTTCGTCGGCTGCATCGCGGTGCCCACTCGCCACGGCATGACCATCGGCGAACTGGCGCGCATGATCAATGTCGAAGACAAGATCAACGCCAAGCTCGACGTGGTTGCCATGAAGGGCTGGCAACGTGGCGACTGGTTCGACTCCACTGGCCTCATCTGGGTGGACCCTTCGCCGAACATGCGCAGCCTGAATGCAGCCACGTTATTTCCTGGCGTGGCGAACCTGGAGTACAGCACGAACTACTCCGTGGGCCGCGGCACCGACACGCCGTTCGAACAGGTGGGCGCCGACTGGATCAACGGGCCCGACCTCGCCACGAAATTGAACGCCCGTTCGCTGCCGGGCGTGCGTGTCTACCCGACCTTCTTCACACCCAAGGACAGCTACTTCAAGGGTATTCGTATCCCGGGTGTACGCTTCGTGATCACCGACCGAGAACGCTTCCAACCCGTGCGATTCGGCTTTGAACTGGCCGTGATGCTGGAGAAGCTCTACCCGGGCAAGATCCCGTTCGAGAAGAACGAGAAGCTCATCGGCAGCCGCGCGGTGATCAAGCAGTTTCGCGCCGTGACAGATCCGCGAGCCATCGAAACCAGCCTGGAGCCGGAGTTGGAAGCCTTCAAACTGGTGCGCGAGAAATACCTGATCTACCGTTAGTAGTCCACCGAGATAAGAAACAGCCCGCGGCTGGGTGCGGCATGGCCCAGCTTGCGGGCCGCCGCGCCGGCCTCCAGCAGCGCCTGCAAATCGGCGGCGTTCAGGTTGCCACGGCCCACTTCGATCAGGCCGCCAACGATATTGCGAACCATGTGCTTGAGAAAGCCACTACCGCGCACGCGATAGGCAAATTGGCTGCCCGCGCGGGTGAGCGTGGACGAATAGATGGTCCGCACCTTCGATCCGCCCAGCGCATCCTTCTCATCAGCGGCGGCGAATGCGGTGAAATCATGGTCACCAACAAACACCGCCGCGGCGGCGATCATGGCGGGCTCATCCAGCGGATAGGGATGGTGCCAGACATAGCGCCGGTCAAAGGGCGGACAGATCTCGTCACGAAAGATGCGGTACTCGTAGGTTTTGCCCGTGGCATCGAAGCGCGGGTGGAACGTGTCGTGAACTTCCGCCGCGTTAATCACGCGGATATCCGCCGGCAGCAGCCGGTTCAACGCGCGCAGCAGATTCGGCGCAGGAATAGGATTGTCGAGCGTGACGGCCGCCACCTGCGCATAGGCATGCACGCCGGCGTCGGTGCGGCCTGAACCCACAACCTGCACGGGCTTTCCTTCAATCCCGGAGAGCACCGTCTCAAGCGTGCCCTGGATGGTTGGCAGACCGGGCTGCACCTGCCAACCGTGATAGTCGGTTCCGTCGTACGAAAGCGTGAGCCGGATACGCCGCGCCATCAGGCCCCGGGCCGCGACCCCGGTTTCACGACAGGCAGCCCCTGCAGGCAGAGCGGGCAACTCTCCGGGTTATAGG
>JAEUQF010000105.1 GCA_016789745.1 Bryobacterales bacterium | reverse complement strand
CAAACCGCCTGCGACCATGCCCCCATCACCCGCATCATCAGCACCGGCTTCTGCGGCGCCCTGGACCCTGCCCTGTCCGTTGGCGACATGGTGACCAACGCCGCCCAACTGCACAGCGAAGACCGCGTCGCCGTCACCACCCAGGACAAGGCCCGGCTGCGGCAACTTCACGGCAAATCCGCCGTCGAAATGGAGTTCGCCGGCGTGGCCGCCGAGGCCGCCCGCCGCGCCATCCCCTGCACCGCACTCCGCGTCGTCAGCGATACCGCCGCCGAGGCGATGCCCTTCGACTTTAATCACTACCGGAAACCCGATGGTCACTTCAACATCCCCGCCATCGCCCTCGCCGCGATTGTGCGACCCTGGAAGTTCCGGGCGTTGATCCGTTTGCAGCGGAACTGCAAATTGGCGTCATCCAAACTAGGAGAGTTCTTTGCAACCTGCGATATCTGAGCCCCCCGCGCCGGCAAGCATGCGCGCGGCCGTTTACCAGGGCGATAGTGTAGTTGCGGTGGAGGCAATTCCCACCCCGGAAATCGGGCCAGGTGAACTCCTCATCCAGGTGGAAAGCTGCGGCATCTGCCATACCGACCTCAAGAAAGTCCAGTACAACCTGCTCCCCCCGCCCCGCGTCTTCGGCCATGAGACCGCCGGCATTGTCGCCGCCGTCGGCGCCGGCGTTACCCAATTCCAGCCCGGCGACCGCGTCATTGCCTTCCACCATATCCCCTGCGGCACCTGCTTCTATTGCTCCAAACGCCTCTACGCGCAGTGCCCGGTGTACAAAAAAGTTGGTATCACCGCCGGCTTTGAACCCGCCGGTGGCGGTTTCGCACAGTACGTCCGTGTGATGGATTGGATTGTCCGCCGCGGCGTCGAAAAAATCCCCGACGGCGTATCGTTTGACGTGGCTTGCTTTGTCGAACCCGTGAACACCTGCCATAAGGCTGTCGAACTGGCTGCCCCACAGGCCGATGAACTCGCCGTCGTGCTCGGCCAAGGGCCCATCGGGCTTTTGTTTACAATGTTATTGAGGCACAAAGGTATTCACACGATCGCTACCGATCCCATGGACAGCCGCCGCGCCCTGTCCCTGCGCTTCGGCGCCCAGCAGGCGCTTGACCCGCTCTCGGAAGACCTGTCCGCCGCCGCCCGCGCCCACACCGATGGCCGCGGCGCCGACGTCGTCTTTGTTTGTGCCTCCGCTCCCGGTATCGTCGAGCAGGCTGTCGCCGCATCCCGCCCCGGCGCTCGCATCCTCCTCTTCGCACAGACTTCTCACAAAGAACGCATCGATGTGTCGGGCGCGGCTATCTGTATGGAAGAGAGGATGCTGTTCGGTGCCTACAGCGCGGATGTCGACCTGCAAGCCGAATCGGCACGCCTCGTCTTTTCCGGCGACTTGCCCGTGGAGGAGCTAATCTCGCACCGCCTTCCCCTAGACGACATCCGCTCCGGTATCGACCTGGCTTTGCATCCGGACGGCAAATCGTTGAAAATAATTGTTCAGCCCCAGAGGACGACAAAGTGAAAACTGAAATGACAGCGGCCGTGCTGTACGGCAAGGAGAGCGTGCAGATCGAGACGGTCGCCGTTCCCGAAATCGGTCCGGATGACGTCCTGGTTCGGGTTCGCGCTGCTCTCACCTGCGGTACCGATGTTAAGGTCTTCAAGCGTGGCTATCACGCCCGTATGATCGTTCCGCCCGCCCTGTTTGGCCACGAACTCGCCGGCGACGTGGTCTCGGTCGGTTCTTCCGTTCGCGACGTCAAAGTTGGCCAGCGCGTCGTGTCCGCCAACTCCGCCCCTTGCGGCCGCTGCTTCTACTGCCAGCGCGATCGTGAAAACCTCTGCGAAGATCTGCTCTTCAACAACGGTGCCTACGCCGAATATATCCGCATCCCCGGCCGCATCGTTCGCAAGAACCTCTACGCTATCCCCGATCACCTGACCTACCAGGACGCCGCTCTCATTGAGCCGCTTGCCTGCGTCATGCGCGGCCTCGACGACTGCGATCCGAACCGCGCCGAAACGGTCGCCGTCATCGGCCTGGGCCCCATAGGCCTGATGTTTGTCCGCCTCGCCAAAGTCATGGGCAAGCGCGTCATCGCTCTCGGCCGCCGCCAGTCCCAACTGGACCGCGCCGCCCGCATGGGCGCCACCGAGGTCCTCAACACCTCCGACGCCATCGACCACGCCGAAGCCGTTCGCGATCTAACCGGCGGACGTGGCGTCGATATTGCGATCGAAGCCGTCGGTACTCCCGACACCTGGCAACTCGCCGTCCGCATGGTGCGCCGTGGCGGTCTCGTCAACTTCTTCGGCGGCTGCCCGTCCAACGCCCCCGTGAATCTCGATACCACCCTGCTGCACTACAACGAGATCACCTGCAAGGCCAGCTTCCATCACACGCCCGGCTTTATCAAAAAGGCTCTCGACGTCGTCAGCCGCGGCTATGTTACCGCCCGCGACTTCGTCAATCGCGAAGAACCGCTCACGAACTTGCTCGAAGTCATGCGCCACCTGATGAGCCACAACGGCCATCTCAAAACGGCTATCATTCCCTAGTGGGTCATCCCCAGCTTCTCGACAAGCGGCTGCTGCCCCCCAAAGACTTCGTGTCTGCCCCCGGCTCAGACCAGTGGACCTGGAGTGTGCCCGAATCGCTGGCCTATACCCGCTGGCTCGCCAACCACCACTACGAGAACTTCCACGTCGTCAGCTTCCTGCTCCCCAAGCGCCTCCACCAGGACTTCTTCAACGTCTACTCCTTCTGCCGCTGGGCCGACGACTTAGGCGACGAAATCGGCGACACCGCCGAGAGCCTCCGCCTGCTCGAATGGTGGCGCGCCGAACTGCATGCCATGTACGTAGGTGAAGCTCGCCATCCCGTCTTCCTAGCCCTAAAAGACACGGCGCACCGCCACGACCTTCCCATCCAGCCCTTCGACGACCTCATCACCGCCTTCGTCCAGGACCAGACCGTCACCCGCTATCGCAATTGGGACGAAGTATTCGGCTATTGCCGCAACTCCGCCAATCCGGTCGGCCGCCTCGTGCTCTATCTGTGCGGCTATCGCGACGCCGAACGCCAGCGCCTCAGCGATGCCACCTGCACCGCCCTCCAACTCGCCAACTTCTGGCAGGATGTCACGGTCGATCTTCGGAAAGATCGCGTCTATATCCCGCTCGACATCATGGAGCGCCACCGCTATACCGTCGCCGAACTCTACGCCCGCCGCTATACCCCTGAGTTCCGCCGCGTCATGGTCGAGGTTGTCGCCAAAGCCCGCGAACTGTTCGAAACCGGCCTACCTCTCTGCGCCCGGCTCGACCGCCGCCTCGCCGTCGATATCGCTCTGTTCAGCCGCGGCGGCATGAAGATCCTCGATAAGATCGAACAACTCGATTACAACGTCCTCGCCCAACGTCCCGTCATCAGCAAGTCCGAACGGGTCCGGCTGCTGGTCAGCACCGTGCTCCGCGTGGCCCTGACCAACGCCGCATGAGCCACACCCTCGCAAGCTCTTACGACTGGTGCCGCAACGTCGCCCGTACGCAGGCCAAAAACTTCTACTATTCCTTCCTGCTGCTCGACAGGGCCCGCCGCGACGCCATGTGCGCCATCTACGCCTTCAATCGCCTCGCCGATGACTTGAGCGATGACCCTGGCACCAAGACCACCGAGCTGTTCACGCAGTTCCGCGCGGACCTGGATGCCGCCCTCCGTGGCTACGCCCCCGACCATCCGCTCTGGCTAGCCTTCGCCGACAGCGTCCGCCGCTACAATATTCCCCACCAGTACTTCCACCACATGATCGACGGCGTCCAGAGCGACATCACCTTCCACCAACTCGAAACCTTCGACGACCTCTACGCCTATTGCTATCAGGTCGCCTCGGTCGTCGGTCTCACCATCATCCACGTCTTAGGCTTCACCGATCCCCAAGCCCCAAAACTCGCTGAAAAGTGCGGTGTCGCCTTCCAGCTCACCAATATCCTCCGTGACGTCCGTGAAGACTTCGACCGCAACCGCATCTACCTGCCGCAGGAAGACCTCCGCCGCCACCACGTAGCGCCCAGCGACCTCGGCCAGGACGAAGTCTCCCCAGCCCTGCGCAAAGTCCTCATGCTCGAAGCCGAACGCGCCCGCGGCTACTATCGCGACGCCATGCCGCTCGTCCAAATGGTGAACCCCAGCGGCCGCCCCATGCTGAAAGCCCTGATAAAGACGTATTCCAAACTCCTGGATCGCCTAATAGCCAGAGACTACGAAGTGCTCCGCGAGCGCATCTCCCTAGCCAAAGCCGAAAAGCTCCTCATCCTAGCCCAAGCCGCTTTGCACCTCTAATGGAGGGCGGGTCCCCAGACCCGCGGCGGACGCCCACGTCCGCCAGCCGCTAACTCGACACGTCGCCCCCCACCTCCGCCGCATACGCCTTCAACATCCCCGCCAGCCGGTCCCCTATTCCCTTATTGCGTTCGTACACGTTGTACATCTCCGCCGGATCCCAATCCAGGTTGTATAGCTCCGGCACCGGCGGCTCCTTGCTCAACCCCGCCTCACTCGCCCCGCGCGCAAAGCGATACTTCCAAGCCCCCTCCCGCACCCCCTCCAACAACTTCCCTCTCACATACCACACCGTCTTCCGAGGCGATGCCGCCCCATCCCGCAACACCGGCATCAAATCATACCCGTCATAAACCCGGTCCGCAGGCATCTCCCCACCCGCGGCCTTCACCACCGTCGGAAACAGATCCAGAGTCGACCCCATGTCCATGCAAACCTGTCCCGCCTTCACCACCCCCGGCCACCGCACGATTCCCGGCACGCGCGATCCACCCTCATAGCTAGTGCCTTTCGCCCCCCGCAGCAGCCCCTTCGACCCCGTGTGCCACGGCTCGACCCCCTTCGCCAGCATCCGCGGCGGCAGATTGTGCCACGGCCCGTTGTCCGTCGTGAACACCACCATCGTGTTCCCATCCTGCCCCGTCTCCTTCAACGTCCGCAGAATCTCCCCGGCCGACCAATCCAGTGTCTCGATCACATCGCCATACAACCCCGCCCGCGACTTCCCGCTAAACCGCGACGACGCGCTGATCGGCAAATGCGGCATCGCATACGGCACATACAGGAAGAACGGATTGTTCCCCGATTCCCGGATGAACCGCACCGCCTCGTTCGTATAGCGTTCGGTCAGCATCCCCTGCTCGCCCATCGTTTCGATCGGCTCCTCGTTCTTGTACAGATGCAGCGGCTGATTCGTCTTCACCCACGGCGGAATCATGTCGTTGCTATACGGCAGCCCGAAGTACTGATCGAATCCCCGCGACGTCGGCAACTGCGCCACCGGCTTATACCCCAGGTGCCACTTGCCGATCGCCATCGTCCGGTACCCGCGCTTCTTCAACACCTGCGGCAACAGAATCTCGCTCAAGGGCAACCCGCCCACCGTATCCGGCCCGGTGTTGTTCGGCTGCCCCGCCCTTATCGGATTCCGGCCCGTCAACAACCCCACGCGGGAAGGCGTACACACCGGCGCCGCGGCATACCAGTTAGTGAACCGTGTCCCCTCGGCCGCCATCCGGTCGATGTTCGGCGTCCGCAGATTCGGATGCCCGTAACACGCCAGGTCCCCATACCCCATGTCATCGGCAAACAGAATGACGAAGTTCGGCGGACGCCGCCCCGAAGACTGCGCCATCGCCGCCGCACCGGCGCCTGCCTGAAGAAATCCACGTCGCGTAGAGGCTGACATAAGCAACCTAGCAGCATATCAGGCCAATGTTCTGCCGTGACCTAGCGGGCTTGCGACTCGGAGGCTCCCATCCAGAAGCAGAGCAGCGCCGCCGGGATCCGCATGATCTTGGTGGCCAGTCCCTCCGAAGGGAGCGGGCCCAGATCTTCCATATTTTTGGTCACGATGTAGGCACGCTCCACCCGGCGGTCTTTGCACAGTTCAAATAAACCCTTCAGCCGGCGAGCCCCAGGCTGTTCAGAGCGATACTTCACTTCGAACGGGATGAGTTGCTCGCCGAGTTCGGCAACCAAATCCACTTCATGATCCTGCTTGCCGCGCCAGTAGGTGAACCGGACCTGCCGCGAATAGTAACGCGCGAACAGATGCTTGAAAACGGCGGTTTCGGTTGCCACTCCCAAGGCGACCGGATCGTCAAGGACGGACTTGCCCTTCAAGAGGACGGCAGGAGCGATGGCGGCATCGGCGAGATAAATCTTGTATTTGGCACGAAGAACCTCTTTGCCGTAGCCAAATGGGGGCAGCCGGTAAATCAGGTGCGTGGCTTCCAGCAGTTCAATGAAGTGCTGCGCGGTGGGCCGCTTCACCTCCAGGTTGCTGCACAGGGCCGGCATATCCAGCAAGCCGCCATCATGCATGCACAGATACAAGAACGTGTGTTCCAGATCGAGAATGCGACGAACTCCGAACAGCGCCGTCATGTCCCGCTTGAGCACTTTGTCAATGATGTCCTCGCGAAGCAATCGTTGTGCCTGCGTGATGCTTTCCACTTGGGCCGTCTGCGGAAAACCACCACGCACCAGATACTCGTGGAAGTGGCCTAGGTACGGCGTCGCGAGCTCCTGGATATGGCGAAGCGTGGTGGGCGACACATCAAACAACTCGGTAAGACTATTGACCGGTGGCAGGTCCGGCAGAGACACCTGCTTGATGCGCAGGTATTCGTAGAACGACAACGTAGTGAGGCGTATCGCGTGCCAACGCCCGACCCCGGATTCCTGCTCCGCCTCCAGCAATGGCATGGCCGGTCCTGTGAAGACGATGCGGCGATTCCGAACAAAATCCACCGGGTGTTTGACCCAGGTGCCCCAATCTCGAATGAACTGTGCCTCGTCCAGGAACAGGTACTCGGGACCGCCGGCTTGTGGCTCCCGCTGACGCCACGCCTGAAGGACTGCGTCAATCCCTGCAAGCTTCAGCAGAGGGTGATCGAAGGTAGCGTACAGATGTTACCGGTCAAGCGCCTGACAGCAAAACGGCGCGAGGCGCTGGCGGACTTTGAATCCAGGTATGGAGTTCGTGCCAAGCCGCCCGACGCCAGGAGGGAAGGTCCGGAATCGGCTGCCCGCGCCAAAAAGGGTTGAATCGACCGAGGACACGTGCGAGTTCATCAATAGCGATTTCCATGGCGTACTTTAACTAAAGACAAAGATTACTTAAAGTACACTTGCACTAAAGCGCTACTCTAATGCAGATAGGCTCGATTTCGGCGCCCAATCGGCACGTAGCTACTTCGCCGCCCGCTCATTCTCCAACGCCGACGTCAGCGCCATCACCGCATACGCCGCGCCCGCCGCCGAGATCCACTGGTCGTGCCCATACGGATACCCGCTCTCAAAATACGGCTGCACCGGCAACGCCCGTGTCCGCACATGCCACGTCCCATCGGCCGCCTGCGTCCGCAGCAGGTACGCCAATCCCGCCTGAAACGCCGCATCCTTCGTCGACAGGCCGCCTTCAGCCAGAGCCCACAACGCCATCCCCGTCGCATACGCATCGCTCGGCAGATTCACCAACTGCGACCAGCCCCCATCGGCCCGCTGCATCTGCTTCAATCCCGCGGCGGCCTTCTCCATCGCCCCGCGCTCGGCCTTCGCCCACGCTAATCCCAGCAGTTGATAACTGCGCTCCTGCGTCAACACCGGCTTCGCCTCCAGCAACCACGACCGCGCCCGCGCGATCCGCGCCTGGTGCTCCGACTGCTGCACCGGCGACGCATACGTCCGCAACGCCTGAATCGCGAACGCCGTCGTTGTGAAATCGTCAAACGTCAGCGGCGGGCGGTTCCCCGGCGTTGCCCAATGCCCCGCCGGCTGCTGCATCGCCTTCAGATACTGGATCTGCGACGCAATCCGCGCATCCAGCGGCCGCCGCATCGCCACATACGAGAACAACTCATACCCCAGCGAATTTGGTCCAAAACCGTTGTACTCCAGATAGCGCTCCGGAGTGAACTCGTTCGTCGCCGGATCCAGATAAGCAATCGTCTCGCCCGTCTTCACCCCGCGTGCCCGAGCCATCGCCTGCGCCGCCAGCGGCAGCATCTGGTTATGGCACGACGTGCAGCCGCCCGTGCGCACGAACTTCGGACTCGTCTTCTCCAACAACACCAGCCCGTTCTGAATCGCGCGCGTCAGTTGCTCCCGGCCCGCTGGCTTCCCGCCATCTGCGCCACTTGCCTTCACCGGACCCGCCGCCGCCTTCGCATCCAACATCCGAACCACTTCCACGGACCCGCGCTTCTTTGCCAGCGTCAGCGCTGTCTCTCCCTCGCCCGTCGCTTCCGCCCGAGCCCCATGCGCCAGCAGATACTTCACCAACTGCGGATCCACCCCGTCCCGATACGCCGCGTGCATCAGCGGCGTGTAGCCGCGGTAGTCAGTGGCATTCACATCCGCGCCCTGGCTCACCAGCAGTTTCGCCGTCTCGAAATTCCCGTTATTCGCCGCCATGGCCAACGCCGTCTCCCCACGCTTCGTCTTGGCCGCCGGTGCCGCGCCATGCTTCACCAACAGCGACGCAATCTCCGGATACTTCGCCGCCGCCATCAACACCGTGCCGCCCGTCGCGCTCGTGATCTTCGCATCCGCACCCGCCGCCAACAGTAACTTCACGTTCTCCAGACTTGCCCCCGCCGCCGCGAACAGCGGTGTCGCTCCCGTTGTCGAACGGCTGTTCGGATCGGCCTTCGCCTCCAGCAGCAGTTTCACCACCGCCGCCCCATCGGGCCGCATCGCCGCCATTGCCAGTGCCGTCCGCCCTTCCACAGTCTTGGCGTCCACATCCGCGCCTGCCCGCAGTAACCGCTGCACCTTCGCCGCATCGGCGGTAGCCCAATGCAGCGCCGTCGCCTTGCGTTCATTCATTGCCCGCACATCGGCCCCAGCCGCCAGCAGTTCATTCACGATCTCCAACGACCCGTCATACGCCGCATGCAGCAGTGCCGTCGACCCCCACGCATCCCGGGCCTGCGCCAAGCTCTTGTCCGCCCGCAGTGCCTTCCGTACCGCCGCAAGATCCCGCTGATGGATCACGTCCAGAAACGACTGCGTCTTTGCATCCGTCTTCTTCACCGGCCGTGGCGCCTCGTTGGCCCGTCCCGGCATATCGGCGCCTTCATCGATCCACGCCTTCAGGATCGCGATCTCCTGCTCTTCCAGCGGACCCGTCGGAGGCATCTGCATCCCCGCCTTGGGGCCACTCACGCGATCAATGAGCCGGCTCGCCGCGCTCTTCCCCGGAATGATCACGGCGCCATAATCGCCGCCTCGCAACGCGTTCTGCCGCAGGTCCAGCCGCAAGCCGGACTGCGCCTGCTTCTCGCCATGGCACGAAAAGCATTTGGTGGCCAGGATCGGCTTCACCTGTTTGTCGTAATCGATCGGAGCAGACACTGCCGGTATTCCCAGCAGCACCAAAACAGGCAAAGTGGCTGCACACACGCGCATCATAGTTCTCTCCTTGCAGGGGTCCAGGCTGGCGTTACTCTATCGCGCCCGAACGCCGTCAGCAAGGGGGGCGATCCGCTGCTATCCGCTCAACCGCGCTTCTGCACCAACCAGCGAATAGCCAGCAGGTAGCAGATCAGCACCACAATCACCCCAAGAGGCAGTTTCAGCGCCGAAGCGATCTCAAGCATAAGCTTCATCTCCTGCGCACCGGCCGCCATTATCGCGACCGCCGCCAGCGCCACCTGCACCAGCATCTGCCGGTAATCCAAAACTCCCGGAGCACAACACAGAGCCACCAGCAGCGCCCATATCCCAACCTCCGGCGCCAACGCCGGAAACCCCGCCTGCAACACCCCCGCGTAGACCGGCAACAGACTCAACTGCAACCCCACAACCAGCACCATCGCGACAGCCGGCACCACATCCCGCAGCCGCACCCGGGCCCGCAGTCGCGCATCCGTCGCCCGCGTAAACCGGAACAGATGCTCCGGAAAAATTTCACGCAGCCCCTGGAACAGGCCCATCGCCGGACTCACCCGCGCGAACAGCACCCGGCATGTCCCGCGCTTCGTGCGCAGCCGGAAATGCGCCGCCCGCCCGTAGCGGCCACGATGGTTGGCGTACTCCACCGCCTCCACCTCTTCTAACGGCACGCTGCGCTTACCTAGCCCGAAGCCCACAATTCCCCGCGCCGAGATCGACCACCTTCGCTCCGCCAATCCCCATCGCACCGCCAACACCGTTGTCACCAGCAGGAACAGCACCCCCACCGAAGCCTCACCCTGCCGCCCCGTGCGCCACAGGAGCATCGCCGCGGGGATCGCCACCAGTGCATTCGCGCACACCTGCATCGCCAGCAAGAGCCCCCGAACCCGCATGTCCGGCCGAATCACCGTCCCGATAACAGATGCCGATTCAATCAAGGCTTCTCCCCCTCGCGCTGCTTCGTACGCCATTGGTGCTGGCAACCGCTACCAGTACGCACCGCCAGATCGGCCATCCATTCCGCGCCATCGCATCGAGCGCCGCTGACGACACATGCGCCGCCAATGTCGGACTCGCCACGCTCCCCGGCCAGCCCAACTCCTTGCCGTTCCCCAGCACCATAAAGGGCCCCCCTTGTAGCAGACGAACATAGCCGTTGTTCTCCGGCGCCTCATCGAACTTCGCTCCTGGCACCCGCCAGAACCACCACGTTCATCGCCGAGAGCATCCCGAAGACCACCTTCATCTCAACCGCCTCTGGGCTCGAACCCTCTCCGCGTACCCGATCATCACGCACGCGACCAACAGCAGCACCAACGACAGAGCCGTAAGCGCTCCTCGGCCGGCCGTCAGTACCAGCAGAACCGACAACTGCAGCGTGCAACTCAACAGCGCCCAGCGGCACCACACGAGTTTCGACCCCATCGCCATGGCCACAAAGACCAGCAAAAACGCCGCTAGCAGCACCTCTACGCGGTTCCACGCAATCCCAGTTCCGGCCACCGCAAGAAACGCGCTCACCGCCAGTCCGGTAACCTCCAGCGTGCATCAGATTCCACGCCCGGTCTGGAGGCGGCAGCAGCGCCTCCTCCCTGCTCGCCGTGCGCGGCCGCGCCGCCACGCGCCACCCGCGGGCGGGGAACGCCGATCTTGGCACCCACAGCGTGTGATCGTCCGTCTCGACGCGCGCCCACGTCGGTTGTGGCCGGTGTGCGATCACGGGATACCTGGGGCTCACCAGTTCGGCATATGTAAAAGTAACCCGCCGCACCGCATCCCAAGGCACCACCACCCCCGCCGGCAACCCGAATCCCGAAAACCCGTCTGCATCCACCTCTCCAAATCCGCGCCACCAAGTCAGATCGACTTCCGGCGGCCGCCACGGACCCATCATCCCCAACACCCACACCACGAACACCCCGCTCGCCGCCCCCACACACCACCACGGCAGCCGGCGTCCCGCAATCTCCCGCAGAATCACCACCTGTACACCAACGTTCAGGCACACCAGCAATCCAAACAGTACCCGGCGCCCGGTCTTCGACGTCACCCCCTGCGTCCACTCCATCGCCTATTCCACCCTCCGCCGTGTCTCCCACCGCATCAGCCCAAGCCCGGCCACCAACGCCATCTCCCACCACGCCCAACCCTGTCGAATCACCCCCGCGGCTTCCACCGACACCTCACCCACTACCCACATCCCCGCCACACTTTGCGCCAAGAACGCCAGCGCCGTCCACCGGCACCATACCCGTTCCTCCATCACTCCCGCCAGGAAGGGGAATATCAGGAACGCGACCAGCACCCTGGGCCAGTGTGCCGCCTCGGCGATCAACGCAACTACCGGGAAGCAGACCATAACCATCCAGAGCGGATAGAGGCTCCGGTCAAACGGATCCGGCGGCCGCAGCCGGTCGTCCCGGCTGACTCGCTCTGCGCCGCATCGGTTCCGCAGGAAGTCCTGGGGCAACAACCACCCACCCTCGCTGAACGCCATCCGCGGCACCCAGATCTGCTCACCTCCCCGTTGCACCAATGCCCAAGTCGGGATTCTCCTTTTCTGTCGCGCCCCGGTCGTCAGAAACCAGGTATGCGTGAGAAGGACGCGATCCACCTCCTCCCACCGCCAGACCACTTCCGGCGCCAGGCCGAACCCGCGTATGCCCTCCCAGGAGACCTCCCCAACGTAGCGCGACCGCGCCGCCGTCACCTCCGGCGGCCGCCACGGTCCCAGCAGGAAAGCCACCCACGCCCCGAACACCAACACCGGTCCCAACGCGGTCACCGCCACATCGTGCCGCATCGCCAACCAGACAAGCGAGGCCAGCAACCCGGTATTCATCGCCGCAAGCACCCCGAACAGCACCCGGCAAATCCGCAGAGCCAGCGACTCGGCCTTGCCTAGTCGCGTCATTGCCCTGTCCGCTCCCAGTCAGGCAGATAGCACCCAATCGCGACCGCCAACGCCACACACTGCCACACCGGCCAGCCGTACCCGGCAAGCGATCGGAAGGCCGGCTCCGAAACCCGTGCCACCAGCGGGAGACTCGCCCCCAGCAACGCCAGATGCGCGAAGCCCGCCAGCCGCGTGATCCGATCGGCATACACTACCGCAATCGTCAGCAACACGCCGAGAATCGCCCCCATGCTGCTCTTCTTCCCTTCCAGGAACGCAAACTCCGGCCATTCCGTTCGTACAACCACCTCTCCGCACCACATCGCCAGCACCCCCAATGCCAGCGACCCTACGATAAGCGACAGCCTGCCCCAGGGCGCCGGCAGCGGAGGAGCCTCGTACGGTTCGTCGCTGCGCTCGATCAAGCGATCCCCAAGTCGCGCCCGGATTGCATCCAAGCCTCCAGGAATCGACCCCACGTCCACCCAGAACGCCTGGTCTGTCCGTTCCACCAGCAGCCACCCCGGCAGCGGAACACCTTTTACATAATCCCAGCGGATCCGGCCACGCACAACGCCGTCCCACGCAATGGCCGCTCCATCCACCGTCGCTTCATCGAATTCCGCCCCCGGCACCCGCCAGATCCGCTCGTTCCACAACAACCAGCCCGCGAACACCGCCATCACCGGCAGGGTCCACTCGATCGCTCCCTGCCGCCAGCCCAGCCGCAACGCTCCCACCAAAACCAGCAGGTTCATCGCACACAACAGCGCAAATCTCGGCACCAGCAAGGCCCTCCTTCACCACTCGCCTCGTCGTACCCACCAAAGCAGCCACCCAAAGCCCACCGCCAGCAGCAAGCCTTCTATCACCCCATACTGCCGCAACCACGTTCCCGCCTCCGCGGATAGCTCCGCCGCTCCCCAGGCCCCCACCACAAGCTGCACGACAACGGCGATCGCCGTCCACCGGCACCGCACCAGTTCGGTCATCAGCCCAATCAACAGCGGCAACACCACCCCCCACCCCGATAGCAAGGGTTGCCCAAGCGCCTCCACCAACACCAGCGCAGGCAACACCGCCGCAAACACCAGTGGCCACATCGGCAGGTACGCGCCTCCTACCGTCAGCCTCGGGACCGTCGCGTCATCTCTGGTCACCTTCTCCTTGCCACATCGCTCCTCCAAAAAACGTTGCGGCGAAATCCATCCTCTGGCAGCGAAAGCCTCGCGCGTTAGGCACAACGATCTCCCGTCTTTCTGGATGAGCACAAACGTCGGAAGAGGCCGGATATAGTGCCCCATCTTGTATACATAATCCGCATGCGACAGAACCACGCGGTCTACTTCCTCCCAACGCCACATCACGCCCGCCGGCAACCCAAAGCTCCCGCACCCCCTCCCACGACTCCGCGCCGTAGTCCGGCGAGCGCTCCCTGTCCATCTCCGGGGGGCGCCACGGTCCTGCCAGCAGCGCCACCCAACCTGCGAACACCAAACCCGGACCTGCCGCAACCACCACCGAGCCGTGCCGTTCCGCGAGCACCACGAATGCCCCAGTACCGCCGCCTGCTGCACCGCCAGAATGCCGAACAGCACTCGCCGCCCTACCAGCGAAATCCCCCCTACCGGCTTCAGTTCCGTCATCGCACCACCACCCACGCCCCCATCCCTAACTCCGCCACCATCCCAACCGCCAGCGGATCCGGTACCAGCCGCCACGCCAGCACCATCACGCTGATCCCGCCCGCAACCGCGCCGAAGAAGGAACTCCCTGTCACCGAACCGCGGCCCCACGCCGAATTCACAGGCGCGTCATAGCGCCCATCCTCCACTTCAATGCCCGGGCAAGCCACCGCCAGGTACGCGCGCGCTCGCTCCAGATCACCCCAAAGCCGCAAGTCCAACCATGCCCGATCCTCGCCGCCTTCCACCAGGATCCACATCGGCAACCGCGCACCCCGGCAACTCACATGTGCGGACCGCAACCGGCTCACCTGCCGCCACTCCAGCGTTCTCCCCTCCGCCACCCCGAATCCCCGCACGCCCTCGTCGTTAACCTCCCCAATCAACCCGGGATCCACAGGATCCACCACCGTTCCAGGCGATTCCCACCGCCAAACCACCGCCGCCACCCACGCCACGATGATTGCGACCACATCCACCCCAACCAGCGAGACAAACAGCATCCAGCGGAGCAGCTTCATAGGGACTCCCGCACTTGCCGCCACCACACCCAACGCCCTTCTCTGCTGAGGTGCCCACGTCGGTTTCCCGTCTGGACCTCCGCCAAGCCAAACTTGAAGCACCCCATGACGAGCTACATACGCGTCCCAGCTCACCGGCGCCAATCTTTCACCGAACTCGGACGCATGCCGGTACCGCGGCTCGATTACGACGTCGCCGTCCCGACCCATCCAGCCAATCCATCGCCGCTCTTTGATCCGGAACAGGCTCTGCCGATCCATGGCGCTTACCCATAATCGGCCCGAACCTCGACCTACTTAAGACCCACCCCGCCTGCCGCCCCTCACTCCGCCATCTTCACCAGATACAGCACCGCCGGCCCCGGAAACGGAGTCGTAAACGTCCGCACTCCCGCCCCCATAACCTCCCCCGCGCCCACCGAACGGTTGCGATTCACATCAAACCACTCCGCCTTGAACCTGCCCGGCGCATCTTTCAGGTCAACCGTAAACTCACCCTTATCATGCTGGAACACCAGGTACTCCCGCCCCCGCTCCGCCAGACAATACCCAGTCGCCGCCGATCCCGCGCTCGGTTTCATCCCCGCCAGGTTCACCCGCTCGGCCCACCGCCGCACCTGCCCCATCGCCTGCCGTGCCGAATCCTGCCATGTCGGCGAAGGCAGCATCTCCTCCATCAGCAACACGTTTAGCCCCCGCGTGAAACTCTTCCAGACCCAGATGTTATCCCCACCCGTATGCCCCCACAAATGGTCCGTATCACTCAGAACCACCTTCGTCGTGCATTCCGCACACGGATTCGTGCGGTAGTTCCACGTGCCGGCCTCCGGATTCGGCGAAACCCAGTCCGCGGGACTCTCATACAGCACCTGGTTTGTGCCGCCCCGATGCTGAAACGTCATCCCCACCGGATGCTGCTTCGGCTTCTTCCCTTCATACTGCTTGATAAACCGGATCAGGTGATACTGCCACGCCGTCGACCCCCCATGCGCCTCATTGGCGATCTCGAACAGCACGTTGTCGAACCCGTTGACGGTGTCAATCACCTTGCGTACATAGGCCTCCTGCAACGCCGTCACGCGCGCATTTCCCAGCGCGTTGTACTCCAACCCCTGCCCGTCCCCGTTCGTGTCTCCCTCAACCCCGTTGCTGTTGTTCGGAGCATGGAACGGATGCGCCTTCCACCCATCGGAAAACTGAATCTCCCATCCTTCAAAGAGCATGACCGACACATACATGCCGCGCTCCTGCGCCGCCTTCACCCGGCTCCGCAACCGCTCGAAATAGGTGTCATCCAACCGCATCAGGTCGAACTTCGGTTCTCCATCGTTCGCCAGGCCCGGCCCCGTCCGCAGCCACGGATGCGGGTGCGCGTACTTCACCTCACCGGTAAACTTGTCCGTCCAGCGCGGCGTCTCCCAGCGCCAAAGCCGGATGAAGTTGTGGCCATGCCGGGCCAGCGTATCGAGGTATCCGGCATAATCGAACACCGGCGGCGGATTCCCTGTCGCTCCCCGGATAATCAGCCCGTTGTCCTGCAGGTTCTGCCACACATGCGACCCCACCAGCACCACCGCCTTCCCATCCGGCCGCGCAAACCAGCGCGGGTTCTCCCGATGCGGTCGCAGCGGACCCATCTGCGCGGCGGCCAAGCCGGCCAGCACCAGCGACAGCACACAGGCGTTTCGCATAACCCGCATTATGACCCCGCACCGGCCCGGAAACCAGCCCACCTCGGGCGTTACACTCGAAAGACCCATGCACTGGCGGAACGTTCCAGACCACGAGTACTCCACCCAAGCCCAGGCCTACCATGCCGCCGCAAAGAAGCTCGCCCGTCTGCTCGACGTCGACGCCGACCCCAGCCCCATCCCTGACCTCGATCTGTGTCCCGTCCTCTCTCTCTACCGCCACGCCCTCGAACTTCACCTCAAGATCATCGTGCTGGGTGAGGGCGCCAACTTCCTCCCCGCCCGTCCCGATGTGCTTTCCGTTAGCAAGAGCCACTCCCTCGCGTGGCTGGCCCAATTCGTGACCCAGATCGTGACCGCGCTGCACTGGGAAGACGAGTTCCGCACCGAGGGCATCGACGATCTCACAGCCTTCAAAGAGCTGATAGCGGAAGCGAATGAGATCGACGCCCCCTATTGGCCCTTCCGTTCCCCCATTGATCCCGCGGGTCCCGCTGCGCTCAAGACGAACGTGCTCCGCTTTCTGCGCCGCCTGGATTCCCTCCTCGAACTGCTAGACCAAACCGCGGACTCCCTTGCGGCCGAGTGGTATCTTCACTCTCACCCGCCCAGCGGCGACCCTTTCGTACACTGACTTCGACACCCATGCGCCCCTGCTGCCTCATCCTCCTGCTCGCCTCCCTCCTCCCCGCCCAACAAGCCTTCTACTACAACCGCCCCAACGGCCTCGATCCCCTCACCGTCGGCATGAAGAACGATCAGCCCATCGCCATCGATTGGGATGAAGACGGCCGCACGGACATCCTCCAGCGCAACCTCTACTCCACCACCTTCGGCGAGCCCTGGTGGGGCATCTACTTCTTCCGCAATACCGGCACCAACCGCAAGCCCCGCTACGCCGCCGCCCGCCGCCTCACCCTCGACAACCGCCCCATCGACGACACCTACGCCAGCTACCAGACCCTCGACTACAACCATGACGGCCACCCCGACCTGCTCAGCGGCATCGGCGCCGGCCCTCGCAAAGGTACCCTGCAGCTCTATCTGAACCAGGGCCGCCGCGATAACGCCGGCCTCCCGCTCCTCAAAGCCGGCCCCACGCTGGCCTGGCACAACGATGGCGGCGACCTCGCCTACGGCATGCGCCTCATCGGCGGCGATCTTTACACGCTGCGCATGCGTGTGCAGTACTTTCCCACCCAGATCCTCGAACATACGCTCTTCCACCACCCGGCCGCCGGACCCAACGGCTTCGGCAAGGCCGAGCCCCTCGCCTTCAACAGCAAAACCGTCTACGACGAATGGCCCTCCACCCAGCGCAACGGCAAGTGGCTCGGCAACAGCCGCACCCGCCGCGGCCCGCTGCGCAGTTGCATCGTCGAATGGGCGGATCCCTCCCAACCGCCCCGCTGCATTGCCGACACCACGCCCGACGGCTTCGCCATCCCCAGTGCCGCTCCCAACGGCATCTTCGCTGCCACCATGGGCGGCTGGCTCCGCTTCCTGCCCGACCGGGGCAAGCCGCACCTCGTCCTCGCCGAAGGCATGCCCTGCTCCTTCGGCGGCTACAGCAGCGTCGAAGTGGCCGACTGGGAAGGCGACGGCGACCTCGACTTCATCGGCGGCAATGAGACCGGCTTCGTCCAACTGATCGAGAACATCTCCACCCCCGCGCGGACACAGTTCAAAACCGCGCGCCCCATCCCCAACGTCTACGCCGCCCGCTGGATGTTCATCGACGACGAAGACCCCGAGCGCCCCTACGGCCAATCCAAGCCCGCCTACGTCGATTGGGACAACGACGGCGACCTCGACCTGTTGGTCGGCAACAACTCCAACCGCATCGCCTATTTCGAAAACATCGGCTCACGCCGCAAGCCGAAGTTCGCAAAGGCCGTCAAGCTTCTCCACGATCGCGGCGAGCACTTCTCCTTCCGCGCCCGCCCCGCCCCCGTCGACTACAACAACGACGGCCTCCTCGATCTGGTAGCCGGGTCCACCGGCCCGCGCGACCGCAACGACTCGAACGACATCCTCATCGCTCTCTACCTCCGCTACCGCGACGCCACCGGCCAACTCCGCCTCCGCGCCCCCACCCCGCTCAGGGACACCAACGGCCAGGAAATCCGCACGCCCATCCCCTATCACCACGGCTTCGAAGTCGCCGACTGGGACAACGATGGCGACCTCGACCTGTTCACGAACGAGAAGAGCCACCTGGTTCTATACCGCAATACCGGCCATGGCTACAGCCGCGAACCTATCCTGCACAGCGGCAAGCCGCTCAGCATCAGCCACCACGAAACCAGCATCAAGCTCATCGATTGGGACAAGGACGGCCAACTCGACCTCATCACCGGCGGCGAATCGGGATGGGTCTACTTCTTCCCCCGTGCCACCCTCCGTTGAGAGAGCCACTCTTAAGCGACTGAGCTTCTGCGAGAGACCACGCTTGGTTGCGAGCGATTCGCCTGAGGCAGTCTCGCAATAGGCAACAGCAATGGCGCAGGAGCCCCACTCGCATAGCGGCGCTCAAAACGGTAGGCTGTCGCTCTCCAGTGTCTTTTCCTGTGCTTCAAGGTCGAAGAGGATACGCGCGCTTTGATCAAGGAACTCATCTCGGTCCATGAATATGACGTGCCGGCGTTGGCCTGCGTCAAGTTGTTCCACTAACCATGTTCGCGCGGCTCGGGTTATCTCTCCGCCGGCGATGACAAATACGTGATCAAGCAAGACCTTACGGTTCGCATCTGGATCGAAGATGGGGTGGTCAATAGCCATCTTTACTTGCGTCAATACGTTAGCTACATTGCTGCTTCCGCCAGTGCCGCCGGCATCGATTTTGCCGCGCTTTATCTGCGCACAGAAGTAGATCCAATGCCCGGTGGGCAACTGGTACTTCATCCACAGGTCCTTGCCAAACTCCAGTGTCTTTTCCTTGTGGCCTGCCGCGGTGACCCTGTGAAAGCCAAGCCGCTGAAACAAGGGTACGAGTATCCTCTCCGTAAACTCGTCCTCGCTCGCATTTTCCAAGAACGCCTCGACCTTCTGCCGTGCGGCAATTTCCTCGCGCGACAACGGCCGGGGTTCGCGCAATGAGGCTGAACTGGTACCCGTCCCCGTACTTCTAACGAAGCAGCGGCCTCGATTGTCGAAAAATGCTGTCAAGCCTTCTCGGGTGAGCAGGCTGTTAAGGGTATCCAGAGCATCGTCCCTGCTTAACTGCCGTCGATCAAAGTCATCCGGTTCGAACAGTTCACTGACGATGCGAAGAATGGCGGAGGCTGGAAGATCTGGCGCTGGACATGGGCCAAGATTGAGTTTCTCCAAGACCGACTTGGTCCACCATTTTCGGGTCGTTCCATCGTGAGTCCAGTCCAGATCGCATCTTCGAAAGAATGACGTTATATAGGAGCTTGATCGGTAGGGAAACTGAGCGTGGTCGCCGGTCACCATCTCGGCCAGAACTTCGAGCGTATAATCTCTCAGCTTCATCCCAGTCTTCAGCAACGGGCGCTTTGATTATCCTCGAATAGTTGCTTTGACGATAGCAAATTCCAGTTTCGCTACATTACACTGCAGGCTGCAGTTCATAGCGCCGAACCTTAATCCTGTGCTCGTTGCGGCGAAGCCAATGGTCGGCACTGGACCAACCGGCTTTCTCCAAGCGAATCGCCATCTCCGGCGACACGCCTGCGTGACCGTTCACAACGCGGGAAAGCGTATGTCGGGCGATGCCCAGCAACTTGGCTGCCTCTGTAACACTCAGCCCCAAGGGGATAAGGCAACCATCCTTTATGGAATTGCCTGGATGCGGAGGGCTCTTCATTGGCATGGGTTGTTGCTCCTTTATCAGTGATAGTCCACCAGGTCACCGTCAAAGGCGTTTCCCTCTTCAAGCCGGAAGATAATCGAACAGGCGTTTCAGTCCCTTGTGCCGAAACGTCCTTACCATTCATTCTACTGTACCGCTTGCCGGTACACTATTGGAGCAGCCAGTGTACTTGTTCCATTACCCTGGCTGTAACTGCATGGGTAGGTTTAACCCGTTCACAGCACATCCCACAATATTTCACTCACCCCATTCCGAACCCCCTCAAGCACTTACCGCCCACGCCTCTTCCCTCCCCGCCCAGTCACTCGCTTGACGCCTGTTACTGTTGAGCCGGGATCCTACCCCACCCGACCGAACCGAAAGGAACACTGCCATGTCTGAAAAGCTTAGCCGTGCGGAATCGGCGCGCATCAACGGCGCCAAGTCCCGTGGCCCCACTTCGCCTGAAGGTAAGGCCAGATCATCCCAGAACGCCGTCAAGCACGGCCTCACGGCCCAACAGTTCCTGTTCATGCCCGAGCATCAGGCCGAATTCAACGCCCACCTCGCCGCCGTCATCAGTTACTGGAACCCGCAGTGTGACTACGAGCTCTACCTCGCCACCAAACTCGCTCGTGCCGAGTATCTGCATGACCGCGCCGAGAGCATTCAGACCAACCTGATCGATCTCGAAACCATCGTCGTCGGCGACGAGATCCAGCGAGCGTTCGAGCATGTCGACATGGCCGGCGCCATCGCCCTCGGTTACAAATCGCTCGACGAGCACTCGACCGCCCATCGCAACCTCGATCGACACATCGCCCGCCTTTCTCGCGAGCGCGTCCAGGCCGTGAAGAATCTCCAGTCCGCGATCGCCGGCCGACAGGCCCGCGAGCGTGAACAGGCGGACGCCGAGGTCCATGCCGAGTCCGATGCCGCTGCCGAACTCCCCCGGCACGTTGCTCCCGCCGAGCCGCCGGCCCCGCACAAAACGAACCGAACATGCCGGCTCCCCAGTCGCCAGTCACGCCCAACAACAATCGCCAACCGTTGCCCTGGACACCGCCCGTGCCTCAGTCGCAACCCGCCCACCACCCGTTGCAGAACGAACCCAACAACGCAGACCGAAACGATGAGGACCGAGAAACCCCGCTCGCCCCAGCGGCATAGATATCATCTGGTCTATCCCCATGGCGTGCGATGGGTTCCCAATACTCTCAGACGGGGCGTACCGGTCCGCTACTCCCTGATTTCGCAAGGATGACGCCCCAGCAGAAGCGCAATTGCGGAAGATCGTAAAGGAGATGTCCCAACATGAAGAAATCCCAGACCTTCGATCCCGCCAACCCTCGCGGCGGTTTTCCGTCCAACCCGCCGCCGCCCCACCGGTCCTGCTGCCGCCCTCCTGTGCATCATTGATCGCGAGCCGGAACTCGCCATCCGCGCCATCCACGGCTGAACCCGACCTTCCCATCGCCAAAGGTACAAAAGAAGTAACCTTGAGCATCGTCGTTGTCATCTGTTATAGTCGATTCGTTCAACTACGCCTGCCGGGTACCCGTGTCCCTGCTCCCGCTCCATCGGGGTTCAGCCGTTCGGGTCCTGGCCATTGAACAACCACAGACACGAAAGGACGGTGTCTCACGTGAGCAAGCACCACGACGAATTGGATGAAAAAGCCCATCCGAATAGTGGGTTCTCACGCCGCGGATTTCTTCGCGGCGTTGGAGTCACCAGCGGCGCTTTGGGCGGCGCCATTCTCACCGAAGAAGAAGCGGAAGCTGCACAGTCCGCAGCAACTCCCAGCGGTCCGGCGGCGGTGCCTATCACGCTGACGGTCAACGGTAAACCCCAGAAACTGACTGTCGAGCCCCGCGTCACCCTGCTCGACGCCTGCCGCACGCAACTCGACCTCACCGGAGCCAAGCGCGTGTGCGACCGCGGTACCTGCGGCGCCTGCACCATGATCATGAACGGCAAGGTGGTCTACTCCTGTACCGTCCTCGCCATCGACGCGCAAGGCAAGCAAATCTCCACCATCGAAAGCCTCACCGTCGCCGGTAAGGCCCACCCCGTTAGCCAGGCCTTCGTTAAAAACGACGCCCAGCAGTGCGGCTACTGCACCCCCGGTTTCGTCATGGCTACCAAAGGCTATCTCGACCGCAACCCAGCACCCACCACCGAAGAACAGGCCGGCAAGGCCCTCGGCGGCAACCTCTGCCGCTGCGGCACCTACGTCGGCGTCCGTAAGGCTGTGATCGAAGCCGCCAAGGCGATGAAGGGAGCAAAGAATGCCTAATTACTCCTGGCCCCCTATGACCACCCGCAAGGCCATCGGCCAGCGGTTGACCCGGCATGACGGTATCGAAAAGGCGTCGGGCCGCGCCAAGTATAACTCCGACCTCAACAAGCAGGATCTCCTCTACGGCGTCCTCCTCACCTCGCCCTACGCCCACGCCCGCATCCGCAGCATTGACACCAGCGCCGCCGAACGCGTGCCCGGCGTCACGGCCGTTACGGTAATCGTGAAGGCCGGCGAAGAGGTCAACTGGCAGAGCCAGGAAATCGCCGCCGTTGCCGCCACCTCCGAACAGGCTGCCCGCGATGGCGTTCGCGCCATCAAGATCGACTTCGAAGTGCTCCCCCACGTCGTCCGCGAAGAGGACCTCTCCAAGGTCGGCAATCGCGCCACGCCCGCCGGCGAGCAGGTCACCGGCGATCCCGAAAAGGCCTTCAAGGAAGCCGAAGTCAGCGCCGAAGGTCAGTACGGCATCCCCGTCCTGACCCACTGCTGCCTCGAACCCCACGGCCAGATCGTCCAGTGGACCCCCAGCGGCGTTAACTATTGGCCCTCCACCCAGAACGTCTCCGGCATCGGCCCTGACCTTGCCAAGAACCTCGAAATCCCCGCCACCCAGGTGAAGGTCCACCAGGATCACATCGGCGGCGGCTTCGGTTCCAAGTTCGCTTCCGATCGTTGGGGCCTGGAAGCGGCCCGCCTCTCCAAGGCCAGCGGCGGAAGGCCTGTCAAGCTGTTCCTCGACCGCGCCACCGAACTCAACATCGCCGGCAATCGCCCCTCCGCCTTCGCCAAGATCAAGATGGCCGCCAAGCGCGACGGCACCATCACCGGCTGGGAATCCACTTCCTGGGCCACTGGCGGCATGAGCGGCGGCGGTATGCCTCCGCTGCCCTACGTCTTCACCAACATCCCCAACAAGCGGCTGAACCACTCGGCCGTCAAGACCAACGGAGGTCCGCTCCGTGCCTGGCGCGCTCCGAACCACCCCCAGGCTTCCTTCCTGACCTGCGCTGCCGTTGAGGATCTCGCCGCCAAGCTCGGCATGGACCCCATTGAAGTGTTCCTCAAGAACCTCCAGTGGGCTCCCGAAGCCCGCCGCGAATCCTACGCCCACCAGTTCAAGAAGGCCGCGGAAATGGCCGAATGGAGCAAGCGCTGGCATCGCCGTGGCGACTCCGGTTCCGGCAACATCAAGCGCGGCCTCGGCGTCGGCATCTGCACCTGGGGCGGCGCCGGCCACCTCTCCAACTGCCGCGCCACCATCCACCCCGATGGCTCCGTCCAGATCGAACTGGGCAGCCAGGACCTCGGCACCGGAACCCGCACCATCATCGCGCAGGTTGCCGCCGAGACCTACGGTCTGCCGGTCGAAGCCGTGAAGGTCAGCCTCGGCGACAATGCCTTCCCGGCCTCCAATGCTTCGGGCGGCTCCACCACGGTTGGCGGCGTCTGCAGCTCCACCCGCATCGCCACCGTCAACGCGCTCGAAAAGCTCTTCGAACAGGTCGCCACCGGCCTCAATACTACCCCCGACAAGCTCGAAGCCGTCGGCGGCAAGATTCAGGTGAAGGGCGATGCCGCCAAGTCGCTCACGTGGGCCGCGGCCTGCAAGAAGCTTGGCACCCAGAGCATCACCGAGATGGGCCAGAATGACCCCAAGAACCCCAAGGGCCTCAACACCCAGGGCGTCGCGGGCGTCCAAATCGCCGATGTCTCGGTCGACGTCGAAACCGGCGTCGTCAAGATGAACCGCATGGTCGCTGTCCAGGATTGCGGCCTCGTCGTCAATCCCCGCCTCGCCGAAAGCCAGGTCCTCGGCGCTTGCATCATGTCCATCTGCGGCGCCCTCATGGAAGAGCGCATCATGGACGCCCGCACCGGCCGCGTCCTCAACCCCGACATGGAGTTCTATAAGCTGGCCGGAGCCGCCGATATCGGCGAAATCCTGGTCCACATGGATATCCGCGAAGAGAACGACAAGCGCGGCATCATCGGTCTCGGCGAACCCCCCACCGTGGGCGGCATCGCGGCGATCGCCAATGCCGTCGCCAATGCGATCGGCGTGCGTGTCCCCATGGTCCCGCTGACTCCGGATCGCGTTTTGATGGCCCTGGAAGAAAAGAGGAGCGCCTAAGCCATGCAAGCCTTCGAATACGCTAATCCCACTACCGTCAAGGACGCCATCGCGTTGCTGTCGGACGATGCCGCGGTCCTCGCCGGCGGCACCGACCTCATCAGCATGATGAAGGAATACCTGGCTACGCCGAAGCGCCTTGTGAACATCAAGTCCATCAAGGAACTCGGTGGCATCGCCAAGGCCGGCGGCGGGCTCCGCATCGGCGCCACGGCCACCTTCGATGAGCTCGCCACCAGCACCCTGGTTCGCACCGAGTACCCCTCTCTGCAACAGGCTGCCCTCGGCGTCACCAGCCCCCAGATCCGCAACATGGGTACCGTTGGCGGCGACCTCCTCCAGCGCCCCCGCTGCTGGTACTTCCGCAACGGCTTCGGCATCCTCGGCAAGGATAAGGACGGCACCAGCCTCGCCCCCATCGGCGAAAATCGCTACCACGCGATCTTCCCTAAGGGCGATGCCTATTACGTCAATCCTTCCAGCTTAGCTCCCGCGCTCATCGCGCTCGGCGCCAAGGCCAAGATCGCCGGACCGAACGGTAACCGCGAAGTCGGCATCGACGAACTGTACGTGATCCCGGGCACCAACTCGGGCCGCGAACTGTCGCTCCAGCCCAACGAGATCCTCACCGAGATCGTTGTGCCCGCCGCCCGCGGCACCAAAAACGCCACCTACGAAGTGCGCCATAAGGAAGCCCTCGACTGGCCCCTGGCAACCGCCTCGGTCGCTCTCCAGATGAAGGGCACCAGCATCGCCAAAGCCAGCATCGTCCTCGGCCATGTCGGCCCCACGCCGGTGATGGCCGCGGCTGCTGCCAATGCCCTCACCGGCAAAACGCTCAGCGCCGATCTTGCCACCGAAGCCGGCAGGCTTGCCGTCGAAGGCGCCAACCCGATGAGCGGCAACACCTACAAGCTGCAACTGGTCCGCACGGCCGTCAAACGCGCCATCATGCAGGCCGGCGGCATCAAAGCCTAACCAAGTGGGGCAGACCTCCAGGTCTGCGGGGCGGCCTCCAGGCCGCCCCTTTTCCATTGAAGGAGCTGTAATCCCATGGAACGTTCCAGCATCACCGTAATCGACGACGACCGCTGCCAATCCCTCCGGTGGAAAGGCCTCTACATCGAGGCCCCCTGGGACCCCAATGTCCAGCACGGCAACGACCGTGCCTTTTGGTGCCAGCGCACCCAGCAATGCCTCGGCCCCGACGGCCGCACCGTAGACGACTATGAGTGCAACCCCTTCCGCAAGTGCTACGAGGACCTGTAAACCCGCTCCTAACGCCGCCCCGCCCGCACCAGCAGCGCCGCACCCACCACCCCCGCCATCGTCGACCCGGCGAGAATCCCCAACTTCGCCAGCGTCAGCAACCCTTCGTCCTGAAACGCCAGACTGGCCACAAACAGCGACATCGTGAAGCCGATCCCGCCCAGCCAACCCGCTCCGTGAATCTGTGCCCAACTCACACCGGCCGGCAGCGATGCCAACCCGCTGCGCACCGCCAGCCATGACGCCAGCGTGATCCCGATCGGCTTGCCCAGCATCAATCCCAGCACCACCCCCAACACCACCGGATTCGAAAACCGCAGACTGTTGGCATCCAGCACCACGCCCGCATTGGCCAGCGCAAATATCGGCATAATCACGAACATCACCCACGGATGCAGCGAATGCTCCATCCGGTGCAGCGGCGGTTGCACCTCCTCGCAGGCATTCTCCAGCGCATGCACCGCCGATTGCTTTGCCTCATCCGCCATCAGGCTCTGCCCGCGGTGGCACGATTGTTCAAACAGGTCGATACAACTCCGCGCGTCCGCCAAAAACTGGTCCGGATTTATCACCGTCCGGCTCGGAATCGTCATCGCCAGCAGTACGCCCGCAATCGTCGCGTGCACCCCCGAGTTCAGCACCGCGAACCACAGTAGAATCCCCAGTAAACCGAACGGGAGCGGATGCCGCACCCCCAGCCAGTTTGCCGCCAGCAGCGCAGCCATCACCATCGCCGCATATCCCAGCGCCGCCCAGTGGATCTGCGACGTATAAAACACGGCAATCACCAGCACCGCCGCGATATCGTCCACAATCGCCAGCGCCGTCAGGAACACCTTCAACGTCACCGGCACCCGGCTGCCCAGCAACGCCATCGCCCCCAACGCGAACGCGATGTCCGTTGCCATAGGTACACCCCACCCCGCCGCGCCCACGCCCCCCATGTTCAACATTGCGTAAATCGACGCCGGCACAATCACACCCCCCAGCGCCGCCACAATCGGCAACGCCGCCTGCCGCGGTGATGCCAACTCCCCAACCAGCACCTCACGCTTGATCTCCAGCCCAACCACAAAGAAGAATATCGCCATGAGCAAGTCATTCACCCAGAAGTGCAACTCATGCGTGATGCTCCATGGCCCCACCGTCAAACTCACCGGCATGTGCCAGAAGCTGTTGTACAGAGGCGCCAGTGGCGAGTTCGCAAACACCAGCGCCAGCACCGTCGCCGCCAGCAGCAGAATCCCGATCGAGGTATCGTTCTCCAGAAACAGCTGAAACGGCCGCAGAATCCGCACAATCGGCCGCGGGCGCGACGCCTCTTCAAACGTAATGTTCACTACTTCTCCTTGCTTGCTAGAAAACTGGCACGGCCCGGGCCTAGCTCGGCCAGCAGCCGATCATCCCTGTCCGATTCCTGCCACTCCACGGCCACAAAGCCACTCCTCCGGAGACAGTCTGCGACGCTCTCGGGATCATGGCAGCGCGCCAGAAATGTCGTGTCCACCCTATTCCACGACCCGTTTCGAACAAAGCTTGTTACATGCGTTGTTCCCATTCGTTGCAGAGGATCATACGACCCGCGCACAAAGTGTGCTTCGCCTTCCTCGACAATCGCGCACTCTCGTCCCCATTCACTCCGGTACGCTCCCTCCAGGCTCAGATCGAACAGGAATATCCCGCCCGGCCGTAGCGCCCGGCTCACACTCCCAAACACCCCGCCCAGATCCTCCTCCATCAACATGTAGCTCAGGCTGTCGAACGTGCAAATGGCTCCCGCGTGCTCTTCCGGGACGACGAAGCATCGCGCGTCCCCGTTCCGGAAATCGCCCTCCGGGACCTCTGCCCGCGCGAAAGCCAACATCTCGGCCGACGCGTCCACACCCGTTACGCGAAATCCCCTCTCGGTCAGGTAACGGGCCACCAGGCCCGTACCACAGCACACATCCAGGATTCGCGAACCCGGCGAAATGTTACATAAAAGTAGTCTTTCCACCATTGCCACCAACCCCCGGTGGTAATGCGAGCACCAGTGCTTCCTGTAGAAGCCGGCGATCGGGTTGTAATCGGCATGCAGTAATGCCTCCGGCGCGGTCAGCGATGCAGACGACATATTCCTCCTTAACTCATTGAATCAGAAGGCAGAGTGGCTGGTTTGGAATTCGCGTGCTGCTGTTCGGACGGCCCTCTCCCGCAGCCGGAACCGCCGTGTTATAGTGCAAGCTAAGGAGCCGAGGATATGAAGTCGATGAAATTTCTTGCGTTAACGGCGGCGCTCGCGTCTGCGGCCTTCGGGGCCACCGCGATCAAACCTGCGCTGCATGGCGAGTATGTAGAAGCCCGCACGGCCGACGTGTTTACCGGCCCGTGCTTCGGCAATGCGGAAGTGAACCTCATGGGCGATCTGGCCGTGTTCGGCTGGCGTGTCGCCGAAGGCCAGTTCGACGGCGTCGACCTCAAGGGTCTCGGGGTAGTCGGCGTAGTCAAGGCCAGCGCCACCCTGGGCGACATCCATAACAACGCCTACCCGGTGAAGTCGGTCCTCATCGTGGACGAGCGCGCCAGCGTCGAACAGCGCATGGCCCTGCAGAAGTTCGCCAAGAAGATGGGCGGCGACCTGCTCCAGGATGTCGTCAAAATCGTCTACGCACCGGTCGACCTCAAGATTCAGGGCAGCGTCCACAACGCCACCGCCTCGCTCAAAGCCGGCGAACTGGCCGAAGTGACCACCCGCGCCATCAACGACGGCGACCACATCTGCACCAACGAAGAGATCTGGTATGCGCCGCTGACCAAGCTTGATCACGCGATGCCGGCCTACTCGCTCGCCCATACATACAAGGGCGACGGTCTGAACACCACTTGGTCCAGCCCGCTGAAGCGCAGCGCCTTCGTCGGCTCGTTCCAACTCAACGACTAGTTTTCCTGATTCGTTCCTCACGAATCCCGGCGGAAGGAGCCTCGATCACGGCTTCTTCCGCCGTTCGTGTTTGTGCCCTATTGGCGCAGCTCGCCTATTGGCGCACTACGGCGAAACTGCGCCACGAGAAGTTCCCCGCCGCGTCATAAGCCCGCACCACAATCGTGTTGATTCCCGGCTGCAGCGGATAGTCGATCCGCCACACCGACGTCCCGCTCGCCTTCCCGCTCTGCCCGCTCCCGTTCACCCAGTTCACTTCCACCACACCCGTGTTGTCCGTCGCCGTACCCGTGATCACCAGCGTCGCGTTCGGCGTCGCGAAGGTCGTCGTTGCCGGCGACGTGATCTGCAGTGTCGGTGCCACCAGGTCCAGCGGAGGCGGCGCTGGCTGCGTATACTGTACGTCCAGAATCGCCGAAGCGCTTCCGCCGCGTCCGTCGCTGGCCGTAACCGTGATCCGATTCATCCCGCTCTCCAGCGCCACCGGGCTGGTGATCCACGAGGCCCCACCCTGGATCGACCCGCCGCTGCCCTGCGAACTCGACCACGACACCCGCGTCACCGTCCCTTCCGGCCCCGCCGTTCCCGACAACTGCACCGTCGGCTGCCCGGTCTGGTACACACCCCCACCCTGCGGCGTCACGATCCGGATCGACAACGGCACCGGCGTCGGGGTCGGATTCACCGGGGTTGTCGGGGGCGTCGGTGTCGTCGGGGTGGTCGGTGCCGCCTCCCGTACCACCCGGATCTGCTGCGTATTGCGCGCCTGCCCAGTGTCGGTGGCGATCAGCGTGATGATGTTCTCCCCCATTTGCAGCGGCACCGACGCCGCCACCCATGGCCGGAACCCCGATGCCACTCCGGCCCCCCCGCGCTGGTTCGTCCACGCCACCTGCCCCACCGCGCTGCCCCCGGTCGTCGTCCCCTGCAACTGGAACGCCGCCTGTGTCGTGGTTGTATTCACCGTCGCTGGCTGCTCAATCGTCAACAGCAGCGGCGCTACCGGTGTCGTTGGCATCGTCGGTGTCGTCGGAGTAGTTGGCGTCACAGGATTCGTCGGTGTCACCGGCGTCCCCGGCACCGTCACATTCGGCGTCCCGCTATGCGCCGCATACAACTCCCGGATCGAGTCCACGTCATCGGCCGACAATGTGCTGACACGCCGGTAATACGGGTACATCACGGCCGATGGATTATCTGAGTGTGACAAACCAAGCGCATGTCCCAACTCATGCAGCGCAACACTGAACAGGTCAATGCTGGCCGCCGTCTGCCACGGCTCGTCATCATCCAGATGCAGGTCCCCGGCTATGGTCTCCGGGTTCGGCGGGGCAGGGAAGAAGGTGTGCGCCAGCGTCTTGCCCACGCCGTCAAAGGCATACCCATCGCCATGATCGCCCGTCGCAAACAGAATGTTGATTGTCCGCCGTGCTTCGGCCGAGCTGCCCGGCGCAAAGCCTACCTTCACCACCGATGCCCATTCCTTCATCGCCCGCAGGATCTCGGACCGTGCCTGCTCCTGCGTCAACCTTCCCGTGTACGCCGAAAACACGTAGCTCAACTCCGCGCTGCCCTTGCCATCCCCATCCCAGCCTTCACCCACCCTGGCCGTCAACTGTCCAATCGTTCCCGATGCCGTCAGCGCCCCGCGGCATGCCTCCACCGGCTTCAGCGACTCCAGATCGCGTGCCGCCGGAAACAGATACAGCACCTCATCCCAACCGGCCAACTGCAGCAATTGGGCCGCTGTGCCCCTCACAAGCGCCTGCCACGAAACCAGATCCGGATTCTCCAGCAGCCGCAGGCCTTCCTCGGCCGCAATTGCCGCCATTTCCGCCCGGCTCACATCTCCATGAAATTCCACCAGGATCGTGAACTCCGTTCGATCGCTCGGCGATGCCTGCTCCAGCCCGGCCTCCACCAACCGCGGGCTCAGCTTCTGCAGCGGCCCCAACGGCCCGTACCACTCCACATCCAGGTCCGCGAACGAGGCTGCCGCCGGTACCGTGGCCATCAGACCGCGCTCCGGAACGTATTGCAGGACCGAGATCCCCTGCTGCCGCAACTGCTCGATCTCCGCCTGCCCCGGGATGGCCCGGAACACCAACAATAGATGCCGCTGCTCGGGATGCAACCGCTTCTCCGCAAACCCGGCTCCCCGCTCACTTCGGCTTTCACCAACGGGGTATCCCGCCGTCTTTAACGACACACCGGGGGGTACCCACTGTCCCGCTGCAATGCCCCCCGCCAGAAGCAGAAGATACGGCATTCGGAACCAATTTGACTGCACAGGCATGGTCCTTACAAAGAGACTTATCGAATTCGGGAGAGAGTAAGCCGGGTCAAGGGTCACTTAGTTTACAGGGGAAATCGTAGTAGTCCCGGAGTTCTAGATGGTTTTGTCGTTTTATCTCCTTCTCTTCGCCCACACCCTCCTCGGACAAGCTCCGAGCCCGCCCTTCCTGATCTCCACCGAGGCCGGCCGCGACCCATCCTCCACCTTGCCCCGCTGGGAGGATCTGCGTGGCATTGCCGTAGATCCCTCCGGCCATACCTACCTGGCCGATGCCAATCGCCACATCGTCTACCGCCTTGCCCCCAACGGAGCGGTATCCTTGTTCGCCGGAAGTGGTACCTCTGGCTTTGGCGGCGACGGTGGCCCCGCTGTCCAGGCGCAGTTGCGTAGCCCCTATGGCATAGCCATCGCTCCTTCCGGAGCGGTATACATCGCCGACCTCGGCAACGCTCGCGTCCGCCGCGTCAACCCCGACGGCCGCATCGAAACCATAGCCGGCGGCGGGACCCGCAGCGCTACCTTCACTGGCGCCATGGCCACCGAACTCGCCCTCCAGGCCCCCCGCAACGTCGCCGTCGACCGCTCCGGCCTTCTGTATATCTCCGACTTCGCCGATCACCGCGTCCTGCAGATCTCCGCCGACGGACGATTGCTGTCCGTTATCGGTACCGGCCAGTTGGGCGCGGCTTTTGAGACCGTGGCCGCCAGCGCCGCCACTCTGTCCTTCCCCGCCGGCCTGTTCGTCAATGCCGACGGCAGCCTGTTGATCTCCGATAGCGGCAATCATGTCATCCGTCGCTTGTCGAACGGCATCCTGCAGGTGCTGAAGGCACCGCTCGGCTTCATCAACCTGCCCACCGCAGTCGTCGCCGATGCCGCCGGCAACCTGTACGTCCTCAGCGCCGGATATGACCAGGTAGCCTGGATCAGCGCCAACGGCAGTTCGGCCCAGGTCGTCGCCGGAGCCTCCGGTACGCGCGACCTCGCCATCGACGCGGCTGGCGCCCTCTTCCTCGCCGCCACCAACCAGGCTCGCCGCCTGTCCCCATCCGGCACGCTCACCACCCTCAGCAACGGCACCGGGCCGCGCTTTGGAGGCGATGGCGGTCCAGCCGCTCAGGCGCTGCTGTCCGGGCCGCGGGATGTTCAGCCCGACGGGCAGGGCGGCTGGCTCATCGCCGATACCGCCAATCACCGCATCCGCCGCGTATCGGCCACCGGCGTGATCACCACCATTGCGGGCACCGGCGAGGCTGGCAACAGCGGCGACGGCGGACCCGCCACCAGCGCCACCCTCCATAGCCCGCAGGCGGTGCTGGCTGACGCCGCCGGCTCCGTCTACATCGCCGACACCGGCAACCATCGCATCCGCCGCATCTTGCCCAGCGGTATTATCCTCGGTGTCGTCGGCACCGGCAGCGCCGGACTCAATGGTGAGGCCGTTACCGCCATCAGCGCGCAGCTCTCGTCTCCTACCAGTCTTGCCCTGGAACCGGGCGGGGCGCTGCTCATCGCCGACACCGGTAACAACCGCATCCGCCGCCTCGGTACCGACGGCTACCTCATCACGTTGGCCGGTGCCGCCGAAGCCGGCTTCAATGGCGACAACATCCCGGCCTACGCCGCTCAGCTCAACGCGCCGCGGGGCGTTCTACGCTCGGCCGCCGGCGATATCTTCTTCGCCGACAGCGGCAATCGACGTATCCGCCGCATCACGCCCCAGCACCTGATCACCACCGTGGCCGAGGGGGTGGAGTCTCCCTGGGGCCTCGCGCTCGACAGCAACTACTCTCTCTATTTCACCGATACGGCCCGCCACCAATTGCGCCGCATCACGCCCGCGGGCGTCACCGAAGTCCTGGCCGGCTCCACGCGCGGATTCAGCGGCGACAGCGGCCCTGCCACCGAAGCCCAACTGGATTCCCCAGCCAGCTTCGCCATCGCCGCCGACGGAGCCATCTGGCTGGCCGATAGCGGCAATCACCGCATCCGCAAACTGTCGGCAAAACCGGTCGCGCCGGCCACCCCCAACCCGCCGCCACCGCTTCTGCCGCCGGCCCCCACGACGCCCACAACGCCCACGACACCGACCACGCCCACCACGCCACCGGTGACCCCCACCACCCCGCCGCCGGTCCCCGTGGACCCGCCCGTCAGCGAGCCGGCTCCTACCCTCAGGCTCACCCACGCCGCGTCGCTCGCCGAAACCTCGCTAGCGCCCGGGCTGCTGCTGAACATCGCGGGCACCGGCATCGGTCCGGCTTCACCGCAAGGCGCCAGGTTGGGCGCCAACGGAGCCCTCGAAACCACGTTAGGCGGCGTGCAGGTGCGCATCGACGGCATCGCGGCGCCTTTGCTCTACGCCCAAAAGGATCTGTTGCAGGTGCAGGTGCCCTACCGGCTGCCAGCTTCGGGTACCGTGCCCGTCGAGGTGCTCCGCGAGGGTCAGGTGGTGCGCCAGGCCACGGCTTCGGTCGCGCGCGTCGCCCCGGGCGTCTTCGTCGTCCCAGGCACTGGCGGGCAGGTCGCTGCAACCCACGAAGACGGCAACGCCAACAGCCAGGCCGTGCCCGTCGCGGCGGGCTCCGTTCTGACGTTCCGGGTCACCGGCGAAGGCCGCCTGGATCCGGTCATGGAAGAAGGGCGCTTCGCCGACGCGCCCCCGTACCCCAAGCCCGCGGCCTCCGTCTCGGTAACGGTTGGTGCCACCGAGCGTGTGGAGATCGTCGCTATGGCCGGTGCATCGCTCTCCCCGGGCATGCTGCAGATCAGCATTCGCGTCCCGGCTTCGCTCAGCGCTGGCCAGCATCGCCTCCTGGTGAACGTGGATGGGACGTCCAGCCAGTTAGGCGCCGGCATCTGGGTCAAGTAGCCCTAAGGCTTGTACTGCGGCGGTGCCGAGCGCGTCACCCGGTGATCGTTCTCGCGCAGGATGGTGCCGAACGACTTGCCCATGAACGTGACACCGCTGTTCACCCGGCCGTCCACCTTCACTTCGGCCCCCTTGCGCGGTGTCGACCCGCTGGACAGCACATAAATGCTGCCGGTCTCGTCGCGCACCTCATACACGCCCGCGACAATGGCGCCCACCGAACGGTTCACCGTGCCCTTCACCGTCACGTTCCGGTTGTTGAACCGCGACGGATCGGAAAGAATGCGCCCGATCTTCACTGAGCCGCAACCGCTGGTAAACAGCAACGCCGCCGCCAGTGTACAACCAAAGACCGTTCTCTTGAATCTGCCCATGCCCGTGGGACGCTGGCTGACGGTCCGCAGTTTCGACGGCTGCGTTAAACCTGGTTCATCTAACAGCACACCGTCTGCTGATATACTTGTGCCCCGATGCTGATTCCGCGCCTTGCCCTGTTGCTGCTCGCGGCCGCCGCCGCCGCGCTGCCCCAATCCGCCGCCGACATTGAAGCCCTGGAGAAAAGCTGGCAGAAAGCCATCGTCGCCAAGGACACCGCCACGCTTGGCAAACTGCTGGCCGATGATCTGTTCTACGGTCACGCCTCCGGCGTTCTCGACACCAAGACGGCCTACATCGACAAGATCAAGTCCGGCCGCCAGAAGTACGCCTCCTTCGAACAGCGCGCCCTGAAGATCAAGCTGCATGGCGACACCGCCGTCACGCATTCCTGGGTGCGCGTCACCGGCGTCAACCAGGACGGTCCATTTGACGACAAGATCATGATGCTGCACGTCTGGGTGAAGAAGCCCGCGGGCTGGCAGTTGGCCGGCCACCAGACCGCACGCGTCGACAAGCTGCCCGAGAAATAGCCAGCCCGGCGTCGCGCCGCTATTCGATAAAGCCCAGCTTCCGCAGATCGGCCTCCGGCTGATCCTTGTCGAAGATCTGCAGCGACGCCTTCTGGCGCCCATTCTCAACCGCCACCCCATACGGCGGATCGCCGAACGGGAACGTCTTCTTCACCAGATCCGCATCGGACGAATTCGGCGCCTTCAGGCCAGTCGATGTCATGAACTCCGCGCCAAAATGCGGCACGCGAGTGGGTAAGCCAATCACCCGCGTATCCTTCCAGTTCCACTTCGACATGCGCCGCGCCGCTTCGTCGCAATGCGCGCACTCGGGATCATAGAAGTACAGGAACACCTTGCCGCTGGCGATGCTCGTCAGCTTCCCATCCACCGTGAGCGTGTCCGGCGCCTGCTTACCGCTGTTCTGCGTCATCGCCACGCCATAGCTGGCACCGGCGAACACCGCCACCGCGCCCAGCGTCATCAGCGCGCCTTTCAGGTTCACCGAAGGCCGCGACCATTTCCAGGCCGCCAGCGCCGCCAGCAGCATCGCGATATCGCCGGCAAAGAAGCCAGGCCCCACCGCGCGCTTGATCCACGGAAAGCAGCTGCACTCTTCGCCGCGCAGCTCGTTATAGAACAGCCCGACGTAGATCATGAACACCACCAGCAGCGCCGATATGAGCATCGCGCCCCAACGGCGGAATCGCGGTACCAGAATCAGCAGCCCTGCGAAGACTTCGGCAATGCCCACCGCCAGCGTACCCGGCATACTCAGAAAACCCGGAAAGCGCATCTGCACCAGCCGTGCCGACCACCCGAACGGATCGGTGAGTTTCCACCCTCCCGACACGATGAACAGAAGAGCCAGCAGAGCCGCGCAGGCCAGCGCGAAACCTGCTTTCCAAGCCGGCAAATCCACCCCGGCATCCAAGCGGGGGTGTGCCATACTGTCTTGCATGTTTTCCATTGTAGCCATGCTGGCCGCACTGTTGTGGCCGGTGGCACAGGCGCAAGTAGCCGACTGGGTGTTGGAGAACGCCAACATCTACACGGTGAACCCCGCCGCTCCGAAGGCAAGGGCCATCGCCATCAAAGGCAGCCGCATTGTGGCCGTGGGCGATGTAGCGAAACACATCGGCCCCGCTACACGCCGCGTGGATGCCAAGGGCGCCACGGTGGTGCCGGGCCTCATCGACAGTCATGGGCACATCGCCGGATTGGGCGATAGTCTCGAAATTCTGGATCTGCGCGAAGCCAAGTCCGCGGCGGATATTGCCGCCCAGGTGGCCAAGGCCGCGTCGCAACGCAAGCCCGGCGAATGGATCCGCGGCCGCGGCTGGGATCAGACCCGTTGGCCCGGCGCGCAGTTCCCTTCGCATGAACTCGATCAGGCCTCACCCAACAATCCGGTTTATCTGTCGCGTGTCGATGGGCATGCCGCCTGGGTGAATCAGAAGGCCATCGAGATGTCCGATATCAACGCCGCCACGCAGGATCCCTCAGGCGGCCGCATCCTTCGGGAGAAGGACGGTAAACCCACCGGCGTGCTGGTGGATCGCGCCATGGGACTGGTCTCGCGCCGCATCCCGCCGCCCGATGCCGAAGCCGTTCGCAGGCGTATTGCGAACGCCGCACTGGCCTGCGCCAAACTCGGCCTCACCACCGTGCATGATGCCGGCACCGGCGATCGCGAGATCCAGGCCTACAAAGCCCTCATTGCGAACGACGGCCTCAAGCTTCGCGTTTATGCCATGATCGGCGGTGCCGGGCCGCATTGGGCGCAGTGGCTGAAAACCGGCCCGGAAGTGGGCGAATTCCTTACCGTGCGCAGTATCAAACTGGTGGCGGACGGCGCGCTCGGCTCGCGCGGCGCCGCCATGAAGGAGCCTTACAGCGATGAGCCAAGTCATCGAGGCCTCACCATCATCCGGCAGGACGAGATCGAACGCGTCGCCAAACAGGCCGTGACCCGCGGCTTCCAGGTCAACACCCACGCCATCGGCGATGCGGCTAACCGCGCCGTACTGGATGCCTACGCGGCAGCCCTCGGCGGCGAGAACGACAAGCGCTTCCGCGTCGAACATGCGCAGATCGTCTCGCTCGACGACATCCCGTTGTTCCGCAGGTACTCCATCATTGCGTCCGTGCAGGCCACCCATGCCACCAGCGACATGCGCTGGGCCGAAAAGCGCATCGGTTCGCAGCGCATCCTCGGCGCCTATGCCTGGCAGCGTATGCTCAAGGCCGGTGTGAAGCTCGCCAACGGCAGTGACTTCCCCGTGGAAAGCCCTGACCCGATGCTTGGCTTCTACGCCTCGGTCACCCGTCAGGACGCCGAAGGCTACCCGCGGGGCGGCTGGCAGCCGGCGCAGATCCTCACCCGCGAACAGGCCCTCGCCAGTTGGACCCTATGGGGTGCCTACGCCGCCTTCGAAGAGAAACAGAAAGGCTCACTGGAGGCCGGCAAACTCGCCGACTTCATTCTGCTTTCGCAAGACATCATGACCATCCCCGCCAAGGACATTTTGCGTACGAAGGTTACGATGACCGTGCTCGGAGGGAACGTCGTCCACGACGCGCGCCCATGACGTTTGCTCTGCTGCTACTGCTGGCCGCCACGCCGACTGCCAGCTTCGATCGCACCGTGCGGGTTCCCGCCGCCGATATCCGCGGCCTGGAATTAACCATCAAGAACCGTCCCGGCACCATCGACCTGCGTTACCGGACTGAAGACGCCGCCTCGCGTGTACGCGCCGTGGTGCTCGCGAAGGCCGATCAGCCGCGCTTCCGCGCCGGGCGCACGGTGGCCGAACTGGCCTCTACGCCCTATGCGCGCGAAGGCTCGCTGAAGCTGCACCTGGTAACGCCGGGCGACTATGTCATCATTCTTGACAACCGCCCGGACCCGCGCCACGATGCACAAGTGCAGGTGCGCGGGCACATTGCCTACGATGCCGAGCCCGTCACGGCCTGGGAGTTGCCGCCGCGGCGCAAAGCCGCCGTGATAGCATCCAGCCTTGCTGTATTCTTTGCTCTCTTCTGGTGGTCAGGCCGAAAAGTGATCGCCGCCGTTAATGAGAAGGAAAGGCGCGAGCGGCTGCTACCGTAGCTTCGATATCGGCATCGGTATGCGCCGCCGACATAAAGCCCGCCTCATACTGCGACGGCGCCAGGTACACGCCATGTTCCAGCATGTGGTGGAAGAACTTGGCATAGGTGGCCGTGTCGGAGCGGCTAGCTGTCGTCCAGTCGACAACCGGGCCTTCCTGGAAGAACATCGTGAACATGGAGCCGACGCGGTTCACCACGGTCCCCTTCGGCGGATTCGCGCAAAGCTTGGCCGTGCGCTCTTCCAACTGCCGGTAGATCTCCGGATGCGCCTTCAGATACTTCAGCATGGCCGTGCCCGCCGCCACCGCCAGCGGATTGCCCGACAGCGTTCCGGCCTGATAGATAGGGCCTACCGGAGCAATCTTCGACATGATGTCTTTCCGCCCGCCATACGCCGCGATCGGCAGCCCGCCGCCGATCACCTTGCCAAACGTGCTCAGGTCCGGACGAATCTTATACAACTCCTGAGCGCCGCCATAGGCCAGCCGGAAGCCGGTCATCACTTCGTCGAAGATGAACAGCGCGCCGTACTTGTCGCAGAGCGCGCGCAGGGTCTCCAGATAGCCCGGCAGCGGGGGCACGCAGCCCATGTTGCCCACCACCGGCTCAATGATGATGGCCGCAATCTGGTCCGGATAGTTGCGGAACGCCTCTTCCACCGCTTCCGGGTTGTTGTAAGGCAGCACGACCGTGGTGTTGGCAATGGCCCTCGGCACGCCAACCGTATCGGAGATCGCCAGCGTCGCCATGCCCGAGCCAGCCTTCACCAGCAGGCTGTCCACGTGGCCGTGATAACAACCTTCGAACTTGATGGTCAGGTCGCGGCCTGTAAACCCGCGCGCCACGCGCAGCGCCGACATGGTGGCTTCCGTCCCGGAGTTCACCAGGCGGATCATTTCCATCGAAGGCACGGCCTCACGCAGCAGTTCGGCCATTTCGACTTCGCGCTCGGTCGGCGCGCCGAAACTGGTGCCCACTTCCAGCACCTGTCGTAACGCCTCCACCACCTCCGGCGGCCGGTGGCCCAGCAGAAGCGGACCCCACGACCCCACATAGTCGATGTAGCTGTTGCCGTCTTCGTCAATGAGCCGGCAGCCTTCGCCCCGGCGGATGAAGCGCGGCACGCCGCCTACCCCGCGAAAGGCACGGACAGGCGAGTTTACCCCGCCGGGAATAGACTGTTTCGCCCGTTCAAACAGGGCTTCGGAGCGATCGGTTTTCATGCGCGTTGTCCGCCAGGTATCAGGCGTTGGAAAAAGAAGCTCATTACGATTTCGCCGAGCGTGCCGTTCAGGTTGCTCAGCAGCCGCTCGCGCAGCGTCAGGTACGGCTGCGTGCCGGCAAATAGATCCTGCATCAGTTCCTGAAAGCGCGGGCTGCGGCGTATGAACTCCACCATGCGCGCCGGCACCGTGCGGAACAGAAAACTTCCCAGAAAGACGCGCCGGGCAATCAGTGACCCGAACGCCAGGTCTTCCCAGAAATCGTGCTGCAAAGCCTTACGATAGGCGCCGTCCAACTCGTCGATGGGGCAGGTGTCCTGGATGATGGTCTCAGCCGCCAGGTCTGCTGACCGCATCGCATAATAGAGTCCTTCGCCCGTGATGGGGTCCACCAGGCCGCCGGCATCGCCCACCGCCATCCAGCCCTGCCCGGCGACGCGATTCGTCTTCCAGGCCGGCGTTTCGAGCGAAGGCAGCAGGTGGCTGTAAAACTGCGCCCTGGAGTAGTCGATCTCCTTTTCGCGCATGTACTGCTCCAGCCGCGCCCGCAGTTGCTGCGCCGGTTCGCCCTTCCCGCAGATGCCCACCGAAAGATGTCCCGTGCGCGGGAACACCCAGATATAGCCTTCGAGCTGCGGCAGGAATTGGATGTCGATATGGCTTTGCGCGGCGGGCACGTAATAACCCAGCGCCAGCATGGCATCGGCTGGACGCAACTGCGTGCCAACATCGCGCAACGGATTGCGGGCGCCGGTGGCCACAATGCAGTAATCGGCGTCCAGCGATCCACCCCGCGTACGAATATCCCAGCGGCCCTCGCGCCGCTCCAGGCCCAGCACACGCGTCTTTTCCACTTTGACGCCGGCATCCTGCGCGCGCCCCAACAGCATGCTGTTCAGGTCATACCGCGAGTAGATGATCAACGGCTGGCGCAACTTCATCGGAGCCGTGCCCGCCTTCGGCGCCGCAATCAACGTATCGGTGACGAAATGTTTCGGCGCGTCGTTCTCTTTCAGGAACGGATACTTGTCGTAAGCCTTGTAAGTAATGCCGCCGCCACAGGGCTTCTCCCAGGCCAGCTTCTCGTCGAGCAGAAAGGTTTCCAGGCCGGCTGCGGCCAGCTTGGCGGCAGCCATGGATCCCGCTGGCCCGCCGCCCAGAACGGCGACACGTTTCATTTCTTCTCCGCGCCCCCCGTGGGAGGATGACCCGGAGGCATGGCTCCACCGGCGCCGCCGCCTTCGGTCGGGGGATGGCTCGGCGGCATCATGTCGCCAGGGGGCGGTGTGTTGGTGTGTTCGTTATTGCTGCGTCCCTTTACCGTCCACTTGCCATCCTTCTGTTCGAGAACATATTTCATCTGCATGGGCTGCGAGGTGTCCGACGCGCCCTTAGCCGTGAACGAAACCTGTACGTCCGCTTCGTTGCCGCGGAACGTGACAGAGTTGACCTTCACGTCCATGCTGTTGATGTCCAGCCCCTTGCGGTTCTTCAGGTATTCGAGGACGCCATCCTCGACTGCCTTATTGTTCTGTGGGGCTTTGCCGGCGCAGCCTGTCAGCAACAGGGCGGCGGCGACGAGCAGAGTCTGGAAATGGCCGATTGACACGTTACGATTATACCGATTGCCCGCCGATGCTTCGGGATGTATTACTTGCGGGGCTGGCAAGCCACCCTACAATGGAAGCATGTGGTTTGTCCTGGGCTGGCTGGTGGCGTTGCAACTGACGGCCGCCCCACCCTCCGAGCAGCAATTGCTTCGTCTGGCGGAAGAGGCCGAAGCCTTCGGCCGCGTGGCTCCGGAAATCATCGGCCAGGAACAGATGGAGCAGATTCTGCTGCTGCCCCCGCCGCGCTACGTCGAACGCGGCCAGCGTCCGATGCCGAAGTTCCGCACCCGCCGCCTGGTTTCCGAATACGGCTTCAGTATCTTCAAGGACGATGGCAATCTGCATGAGCTGCGCCAGGTGCTGCAGGTGGACGGCAAGCAGGTCAAGAAGCCCGGCGCCCTGCGCCAAACCCTGTCGATGGGTATGAAGGGCGAAGCCGACCGTCTGAAGAAGAAACTGCTCAAGGACTTCGAAGGCTACGGCCTGCCGCAGGCCGCCACCGACTTCGGCCAGATGATCCTGCTGTTCACCAAGCGCCAGATCCCCAACTACAATTTCGATATCCGTCAGGTGCAATACCAGGGCGCCGACCAGATGCAGGTGGTCTTCTACGAACAGAAGGACGAAGACAGCACGGCAATGACGGTGTTTGAAGGCAAGCGTGTCGTCCGCCACCGGCTGCAGGGCGAAGTCTGGCTGCGCGTGCGCGATGGCATGCCGCTGAAGGTGACCATGCAGGCGGCGCGCATTGATGAAAAGAAGAAGATCGAGCTGAAGCATCTGGCCGCGGTGGAGTACATCGTCAGTGCCTATGGAGCGCTGGTGCCGGCATCGGTCACTTACAACGAAAGCATCGGCGGCGTTACGGTCATGGAGAGCCGTTCCCAATACACGCAGTTCAAGAAGTTCGGCGCGGCCTCGGAGTTGAAGTTCACGGTGGAAGAAGAAGAACCGGAGCCTAAAAAGAAGTGAGAATTCTCTATCTGCACGGGTTTGCCTCAGGCCCAGGGTCGAGCAAGGCGCGCCTGTTTGCGCGGCGATTTGAAGAGATTGGGGTGCGGTTGGAAGTGCCAGACCTGGCCGCCGGCGACTTCGAGCATCTCACGCTGACGGCGCAGTTGCGTGTTATCGAACAGGTGGCGGGCGGCGATGCCGTCGCGCTGATTGGCTCCAGCCTGGGCGGCTATCTGGCGGCGCTGTACGCGGCCCGGCATCCGGAGACCACAAAGGTGGTGCTGCTGGCGCCGGCGTTCGGCTTCGCAAAGCGCTGGGAGGCACGAATGGGCTCAGAAGCCGCGCGGCACTGGGAACAGACGGGGTGGTTGTCGGTCTATCACTACGGGGAACGGAAGGAATCCCGTGTCTGGTGGGGCTTTTTGGAGGACGGCCGGCGCTACGAGGATTTCCCGGACGTCACCCAGCCTTGCCTGCTGTTTCACGGGTTGCAGGATGATGTCGTGACGGCCGATTGGTCCCAGCAGTTCGCCGAGTCGCGGCCGAATGTGGAGTTGCACCTGGAGGAGTCCGGCCACGAGTTGTTGAATGTGGTGGATAAGATGTTTGAGCGGACGCGGGCGTTCTTGCTGGATTAGAGCATTCAGGCCGCGTCGCGGACTTCTACCGTCATTTGCTTGCCTAGGACGGCGAGCGCTGCCTGGATCTTCTCGGCCTTCGTAGCGTGTGCAGGATCGAGCATGCGCCGAACCACCCGCTCGTGCAGTCCCAAACGCCGCGCCAATGCGGAGTTGCTGACGCCCTGATCGCGCATGGCCAAGTAGAGCGCGAGTTTCGGGGCCAACCACAGCGGCACGGGGACTTGGCGCTGACCACGCTTTGCCGTTGAGGGCGTTGGGATCTCCTCGCGCCGCGAGAGACGGATGGAGAGATCGGATCCAAGAGCATCCGTGGCTTCTTCCATTGCTTCACGCTCGTCGTTGCCGTCCGTGGCTACACGGGGCAGATCGACGAATTCGACAAGCACGCGACCGTCACTTCCGGCCGTGAACTTGGCGGGATAACTAAACATAGACCGGGACATTCCATACCTCCTACAGGTCGTGCGGGTCAATCTTCAAATCCGCGCACATTTTGGCCAGCAGGTCGCGGCAATCTCCTTCTTGCGATCCTTGAGCGTGGTGAACTCGTCACCGAAGTAGAGGCGGCCGTGGCTGCCTTTCCCCCTGTTTCTGTCCGAGCGTCAAGGACTGCGCCCTTCCCGGCCCTTCACCGTGCGCCCTTCCAACCCTAATAAGGCAGGTCTTCGCGGTACGAGGACTTCCCCGACGCAACACAGCCTTGCCTGCTATTCCGCGGCTTGCAGGATGATGTGGTGACGGCGGATTGGTCCGAGCAGTTCGCGGAGGCAAGGCCGAATGTGGAACTGCATCTGGAGGAGTCCGGCCACGAGTTGTTGAATGTGGTGGATAAGTGTTTGACCGGACGCGGGCGTTCTTGCTGGATTGAGGAAGTGCCTGGAGAAGCGCCGCTGTCCAAGGTTACCGTTGTGGTAACCTCACGGTAGTGCGCATCATCAGCAAGGCGGCCATCTCCGCATTCGCCAAGACGCACCACGACTCGTTGGAATCACTATTGCACTGGCATGGCATTGCCAGGCGAGCGGTATGGAGTCACCTGACCGATGTGCGTGCCGACTTTCCGCATGCCGATGCTGTCGGGACCTTCACTGTGTTCAACATCAGTGGGAACAAGTACCGGCTGATTTCAGTCATCAACTACCGCTGGCAGATCATCTACATCCGGCATATCATGACGCACGCCGATTACAACAAAGGGAGATGGAAACTGTGAGCACGTTAACTCTCAACGAAAGCCGCTATCGGGAACTTCTCGATGTGACTCTCCCCGTCGCTATCCGGACGGAACAGGATTACCATCGCTTAATCAGTGCGGCCGCGGCCATCATGGAGAAGCCGGACGATGAGACTTCCGAGGAGGAGGGGCGTCTCCTGGAAATGCTCAGCATCCTCATCGACGAGTACGAAAATCGGGCACACCCGCTGCCGAAGGCTGAACCGCACAAGATGCTGGCCTATCTGCTCGAAGAGAAAGGCATGAAGCCGAGCGATCTCTGGACGGTGTTGCCCAAGAGTCGCGTGTCGGAGATTCTTAGCGGTAAGCGGAGCATTAGTAAAGCACAGGTCAAACAACTCGCTGGTCTGCTCCGCGTGCCTGTCGACCTGTTGTTGTAGCCTCTTCGTCGCCGCCCAGTTGTCAGCCTCTCATCCCCAACCCCCCCGCCGTAACCCGTGCCTTCACCGTCCGTCTATCCAACCCTAACTTCTCCGCCGCCCCTTCATAAGTACCCGCCTTCCCATGCACCAGCCGGCAGTAATGATTCAGCAACGCATCGGCCGTCAGTTCCCCCCGTTCGGCCTGCGCCAGCCAGGGCAGGGAAGCCGTCTGCGCCGCCGCCGGCCGGTATTCGCCTCGGATCAACAGATTCCTCACGCATTGCTCCAACTCACGGTAATTCCCCGGCCAGGCATGCCCCGCCAGATTTCGCCGGATCCACGCCACGGCGCCTTCCGCGAATCCATCATCGGCCCCATTGCGATGCGCCATGTACGACACCAACTCCTCCAGCACCGCCGGCGTCTCCTGCAGTTGCTGCGCCAGTGACGGCGTCTCGATCAGGTCCGAACACAGCCGGTAATACAGGTCTTCGCGAAACTTGCCATCCTGGATCGCACGTGCCAGGTCGCGGTTGGTCGCGGCGATCAGCTTGCCGGCAAACCGCCGCGCCTTCGTGTCGCCGACGGGTGTGAACTCGCGGGCTTCGATCACACGCAGCAGCTTCACCTGCACCTCCGCGCTCATCTCGCCGAGTTCATCCAGGAACACAGCGCCCAACTCCGGGCAGGACTCCAGATACCCCTTACGATCCGTCATCGCGCCGGTGAACGCGCCGCGGCGATGTCCGAACAACTCGCTCTCCACCAGCGTCGGCGTCAGCGCCGCAATGTTCAGCGGCCAGAACAGCGCATCGGCTTCATAGGGGAACGTGAGCTTCACCGGGTCAAAGGGCTGATACCGCGCGCGGGCAATGCTGCGGGCCACCACCTCCTTGCCCGTCCCCGATGGCCCCGTAATCAGCGTTGCGAAGCCGCCCATGCGGTTGTACAGCGTACGGCTGTAGCGACGCAGGTCATGCGTGAAGATGGACCGCCACACCGACGCGCGCAGCCGTGCCGCCGGCTGCGAGGTGCCCAGGATGTTCTCAAAAAGCAGCAGAAAGGCCCGCACGAACTGGTAGTAAAGCCCGAACACGTGCGCCGTTTTCATGTCGGGCACCCAGGCTTCGGGCAGCGAGAAGGCTTCGGCCCAGGCAGCCTCGAACTCGCGGTAAAAGCTCCAGCGCCGATGCGCCGTGCCGCCTCCCGTGGCCGCCTCGCTCATCGGACGATAGAACCGATAGTAGAGCGCATGCAGCGCGCCGTCCTGATACAGGCGCGGTTCCCCATCGGCCGCCACCTTGCCGTTCCGAACACGATGGCGGATGACCGGCAGCAACTCCTCCAACCGCCGCGCGATCTCCCAGGAATTGGCGCGCGGCTTCATCGGGTCGCGGACATCCAGGCTCCATACGGGGAAGTCGAGTACGAAGGCATCGCCTAGTGCATCGCGTTCGGCCGCGGTCAACTCTTCTGTAAAGGGATTCGCCGACCCGCAACGGCTGGTGGCATCGAGAAACTGCCGTTCGCGCGGGGAAAGAATGGCCATGCATCCAATGTACAGGCGCTGTGCAGGAAATGCCAGATGCCGTTATCGCCGCCAGCCGCCGAACCTGCAAAAACAAATACTTGCAGCCGTGAGTGATGCGGCACGGCACTTGCGCCTGTAAGGGCATGAGTGACGGTTCGATCTCATCGCTTTTCCGGATGCGGGGCTTCCTGCCGTTGTGGGGCAGCCAGTGTCTGGCATCCTTCAACGACCACTGCTTCAAGATCCTCACCTCCATGCTGGCCGTTGAAATGGCCCGGCAGCAGGGCCACCCCGGCGGCGACCTGCCGCTGGTGGCTGCGGCGTTCGTAACGCCCTACCTGCTCTTCTCCGCCCTTGCGGGGCGGCTGGCCGACAGCGTCAGCAAACCACGCCTGCTGCAGACCATGAAGGCCGTGGAAGTGCTGGCGATGCTGGCAGGCCTGGCGGCGCTGGTGGCGGGTAGCGTCCCGGCGATGATCGCGGTGGTCTTTCTGATGGGCACGCACTCCACGTTCTTCGGCCCGGCCCGCGCGGGCTTCATGGCCGAGATGGTGGGCACGCGCGCACTGGCCGGCGCCAATGGCGTGCTCGACATGGGCAGCTATCTCTCGATCGTGCTTGGCACCATGGGCGGCACACTGCTGTTCGGCTGGTTCAAAGACAGCCTGTGGCATGCGGGGGCGCTGCTGGTCTCCACTGCCCTCATCGGCTTCCTCATCTCGCTGCGCTTGCCGAAGGAAGAGCCGGTCGCCGCGCAGGGCGAGCGCGTCCGCTTCATCGACGGGTTCCGCCGCCTCCGCCAGGACGTCAAACTGACGCGCACCGTGGCCGCGATTGCCGGCTTCTGGTTCCTGGGCGCGCTCATGCAGATGCTGGTGCTGCTGCTCGCCAAGGAGACGCTGCATCTCGATGAAACGCGCACCGGCCTGCTGCTGGCGGCGCTCGCGGTGGGCATCGGCGTCGGCAGCCTCATTGCCGGCCGCCTCTCGGCCCAGAGCATTGAACTCGGCCTGCTGCCCATGGGTGGCGCCGGGATCATGATCGGGCTCGCCATGCTGGCTCGTGCCAACTCGTTCGAATCGGCGCTGCCCGCGCTGCTCGGCTTGGGGATCAGCGGCGGCTTCTGGATCGTGCCGCTCGACGCCTACCTGCAGTTCCGCACCCAGGCCAACGAACGCGGCCGCGTGCTGGGCGCCAGCGCCATCGTGAACACCATCGGCACGCTGGCGGCGCCCGCCATTCTGTGGATTGCCGGCAAGGTGGGCCTGTCGAACACGGCTCTGCTGTGGTTTGCCGCGGCGGTGGCGCTCTTGGGTACCGCCGTCGCGCTGGTGCTGAACATCCGGCCGCTGGTGCGGTTCCTGACGCTGCGCCTGGTGCGCGTGTTCTATCGCATCCGTATCGAAGGCGCGTCGAACATCCCGATGAACGGCGGGGCGCTGCTTATTGCCAATCACGTCACTTATGTCGATGCCTTCATGATTTCGGCCTGCACGCCGCGCTTTGTGCGCTTCCTGGTCGTCGAGAAGCACTACAACCAGTTCAAGCCGCTGATGCAGTTCCTGCGAGCCATCCCCGTCAAGCACGGCCGCCCGCGCGACATCGTGCAGATGATCGCCAAGGCCCGTGCCGAATTGAAGGCCGGCCACGTGGTCTGCATCTTCCCGGAAGGCAACCTCACCCATACCGGCAACATCATGGAGTTCCAGCGCGGCATGGAGAAGATCGTCGAAGGTTTGGATGTGCCGGTGATTCCCATCCACATGCACGGCCTTTGGGGCAGCGTATTCAGCTACGAAGGCGGCACGGTGTTCCGCAAGCTGCCGAAGCAATTGCGCTACCCGGTGCGCATCACGGTGGGCCGGGAACTGCCGAAGGGTGTGACAGCGCCGGAGGCCCGCGAAGCGGTCACGATTCTGGGCACCCGCGCGGCGGAAGTCGAATCGCGCACGCTGCCGCAACTGCAGCAGGCGTTCGTGAAGTCGGCCAAACGCTACCCAACACGCCAGGCACTGGCCGATTCCACGGGCCGCTCCCTGAACTATCGTGAGGCGCTGATCGCCTCGCGGCTGTTATCGAATCGCATGCGGGCGCTCGATGGGCACATGGTGGGCATTGTGATGCCGGCTTCCGTCGGCGGCGCGCTGGCGAACATCGCTACGTTGATGGCCAACAAGATCCCCGTGAACCTGAACTTCACGATCGGCAAGGTAGCCATGGAGTCCGCCGTGACGCAGTGCGGTATCCAGCGCATCGTCACTTCAAAGGCTTTCCTGGCGAAAGCGAAGCTCGAAGAACGCGAAGGCATGGTGTTTGTCGAAGACCTGTTGGGCAGCTTCGGCAAGTGGGAAAAACTCCAGGCCGCGGCGTGGTCTCTGCTGCCTGAGGTCGTGCTGCGCCGGATGGTACGCAATACCAGCGGCTCAGCCCAGGAGATGGCTACGGTGCTGTTTTCCAGCGGTTCCAGCGGCAAGCCGAAGGGCGTCATGCTATCGCACGCGAACATCCTGTCCAATATCCAGGCCTGTTCGGAGTTGATTCCGCTCCAAGCTTCGGATCGTGTCGCCGGCGTGCTGCCGTTCTTCCATTCGTTCGGCTTCAACTTCACGCTGTGGTTCCCGCTGGTGCGCGGCGTTGGCTCCGTCTATCATCCGAATCCCATTGATGGGAAAGGCGTGGGTGCGCTGGTTGCTTCTCATCAGGCCACCATCCTGCTGGCGACGCCCACTTTCTGTGGCTTCTATATCCGCGGTGTGGAGCCCGAACAGTTCCGCACGTTGAAGTTGATGCTCGTTGGCGCCGAGAAGCTGCGGCCCGCGATTGCCGAAGCCTTCCGTGAGAAGTTCGGCATCACGCCGCTCGAAGGCTACGGCGCCACCGAGATGGCTCCCGTGATTGCCGTCAACACGCCCGATGTCGATTGCGGCGGCTACACGCAGCGGGCTTCGATGCCGGGCACCGTGGGCCGTGCGCTGCCCGGCGTTACCATCCGCACCGTCGATCCGCAAACCAAGGCGCCGCTGCCTGCCGGTAGCGAAGGGCTGCTGCTGGTGAACGGGCCGAATCGCATGCTGGGCTACCTGGGCGATATCGAGCGCACCGAAGAGGCGTTCGTCGATGGCTGGTATAACACCGGCGACATCGGCCGCATCGACGACGAGGGTTTCGTTACGCTCACCGGTCGCCTGTCGCGCTTCAGCAAGATCGGCGGGGAGATGGTGCCGCACGGGCGTGTGGAGGAAGCTTTGGAAGCTTGTCTCAGCGAGGGCGCGCGCTGCTGCCTGGTGGCCATCGCCGATGAGGAACGCGGCGAACGCCTGGTAGCGCTGCATACCGATGGACTGCAGACCGCCGCGCAACTGGCTGCGAAACTCGGCCGTAGTGGATTGCCGAATCTCTGGCTGCCGCGCCGCGATGCCATCGTTTTCGTACCGGAACTGCCCACGCTTGGCAGCGGCAAGCTGGATCTTCAACGGGCCAAGCGCGTGGCCATGGAGTCGCAGGCGGAACCGGCGGCCGTTACGGCTGGCTAAGCCACTCCAGCCCAAACGTAGCAAGCGTCAACGCGGCGGTGCGGAAATGGTTATCCCCCAACCCGCCGCGTTCGTACAGCAGATAGATCGTCCCATCCCGCGCCACCGCCAAATCCGAATACCCCGACCACCCTGGCTCAATGCTCTTTCGCTTGGGCCAGGTCTTCCCGTTATCCTCACTGATCGTCACACTCAGATTTCGCCGGTCCCGATTCTTGCCGGGCTCCGCAGGGCCCGCCGACCGGTCCAGATTATACGGATTCGAGAACAGAATCCGATTGCCTAACCGCGCCATGCTTCCCATGCAGATGGGCTCCCAAAGCTCCTCGGCAAAGCGCATCGGCGTCCAGTTCGTAGCGCCGTCCTTGCTGTAAGTCAGAATACGCCGGTTCGTCAGCGATTCGCTCCGCGCATTCAACAACACCCGCCCATCCGCCAACTCCACTGCAGCCGTCTCATTCGGAATGATGAATTCGCCCGTGTTCGGCAACGCAATGGCCCCAGCCTTCCACGTCTTGCCGCGATCATCACTATAAATCGTCCCCGCCACCGACGGCCGGTGCGCATGGCCGCCCGTACCCGTCGATAGCCAGATCGGAATGACCAGCCGCCCGCCGCGCAGTTGAATCCCATGGCCAGGCCCGGTGGCCAGCACCTTCCAGTCATACTGCGGACGGAAGCCTTCAAAGGCCGCCGTAATCTCCACCGGCTTGCTGAACGTGACGCCATCGTCCTCACTGCGCATGTAGAACGCACGCGCGTACTCCAGGCAGAAGACAAAGTGCACCACGCCGCTGCGATCCGGAATCGCCACCGGGTTGTTGTAGGTCACCTCGTCGGTGGTGGCCAGCTTCTGCGCCACCGCCACCGGATTCTTCTGCTTCGGCCCATCCACCTGCGCGGGAAACGCCGGCGCGCTCCAGGTCTTACCGCCATCGGTGCTGCGCCGCAAGGCGATGTTGATGGTGCCCCAATCGCCACGGTCGCTCTTACGAGCCTCGGCATAGGCCAGCAACGTGCCCTTCGCCGTCACCACCAGGCCCGGGATGCGGTACAGCGTATATCCCCCAGTGCCCGCCGTGAAAACGTCGGTCTTCGTAATGCCGGTCGGAGCGGCAGCCACGGCCGTGCAGGCCATCAAGAACAACAGACAAACTCGTCGCATGGGAACGCCCTTATCGTATTGCATTTTTTGCAACGGAGGTGAGCGAATCGCCGCCCCCTCCGCGCCTGACTTCAGTGACGGGGAAGGAGACGCAAATGACCCGCAGAACACAACTCACCATGCTGGCGGCGGCCCTGATGGCCCCGGCGGCCATTTCGGCCAAGGAGGGAACAATAACCATGTTTGACGAGCTTTTTGAAACGAGCATGAAGGATAAGAAGGGCATCACGCTGCACGTCAACGGGCAGTCGATTGTCGGCATCGTCGTAAAGGTGGGCAACGGCGCCGTCGAGATGCGCAGCCGGGAATACAGCCGCATCATCGTGAAGCTCGACAGCATCGCCGCGGCTTCCCTAAGCTAAACGCCCGCGCTGCGCCATAATGGCAGCATGCGCGTTTTTCTGGTTGCCTTACTGGCGGTGACTGCGCTGCCCGGCGCCTCCTGGGAGCAGCTTTTCAACGGTAAGGATCTCACGGGCTGGAAAATGACCGGCCCCGGGCGATTCCTGGTCGAAGACGGCGCGCTCAAGACCGAAGGCGGCATGGGCCTGCTCTATTACACCGGCAAGCCATTCGGCAACACCACGCTCCGCGTGGTCTTCAAGACCACCGGCGAAAGGGACAATGCCGGCGTCTTCATTCGTATGCCGGAACCGCCGGCCGACCCCTGGTACGGCGTGCACAACGGCTACGAAGTGCAGATCGACGCCGGCGGCGATGACTGGCATTCCACCGGCGCCATCTACTCGCTATCGAAGGTCACCTCGCGCGCCCAGAAGCCCGGCGGCGAGTGGAACACCATGGACATCGTGCTGAAAGGCCAAACCACCACCGTCATCCTCAACGGCAAAAAGATCAACGAATTCCGTGGCGACCAGGAAGTGCCGCCGCGCAAGATGTGGTACGAGCCCGTGCGCGGGCCGCGGCCGGACAGCGGCTACATCGGCTTGCAGAACCACGACAAAAACTCCACGGTCTTCTTCAAGGAGATCAGCGTCAAGCGATAAGCCATGGCCACCTCCTTACCCCTCCCCGCACATTCTGCTCCCGTGGCGGCCGGCACCGCCAGCAAGAGCCGCGTGGCCTCCATCCCCTGGTACATCTGGTGTGCCGTCTTCGCCGCCACCTCCGCCATGGTGGGCGCGCACTGGGATATCTCCTGGCATCGCAGCATCGGCCGCGACACCTTCTGGACCCCCGCCCACATCGCCATCTATCTATGTGGCGTGCTCGCCGGCATCAGTTGCGGCTACCTGATCCTGTCGCGCAGCTTCGGCTTCTCCGATGACTTGGCCACCGTCAAGGTATGGGGCTTCCGTGCCCCGCTCGGCGCGTTCCTGGCTTCCTGGGGCGGCATCGCGATGCTCACCTCGGCGCCTTTCGATAACTGGTGGCACGATGCCTACGGGCTGGATGTGAAGATCGTCAGCCCGCCGCACGTGCTTTTGATCTCCGGCTCGGCCATGGTCATGATGGGCGCCCTGCTGCTGACGCTGGGCCACATGAACCGTGCCACCGGAGCCGCCTATCGCCGCCTGAATGCCATCTTCCTCTACCTGGGCGCCATGTGCATCGTGCTGTTGGGC
>JAEUQF010000086.1 GCA_016789745.1 Bryobacterales bacterium | reverse complement strand
CCTGCAAGGCCTCTTCCTCATCCCGGTTCACCACCTGCAGTGCCTGAATAAGCTCCTTCAGGGACTTCGTGACAGCTACGTAATCTGCCCGGCGCTCGTTCCTGATGCACTCTTGAAGCCAGCGCTGGTATGCAGTACTCGCCTTCACGGACTCGATCTGCCGCGCCTGAGCTATCTCGCGCGCCAGCGCGCTCACGTCTTCCGCCGTTGCGAGCCGCTTGCCTTTCTCCTGTGCGTGTGCCTTTTGTGCTTCCTGCGCGATTATATCTGCGAAGCCCGCTTTTATGGCGGCCTGCCTGGACCTCTCAGTGAAGTACGTCGTAACGATGCCAGCACCCCATCCGCCGATGAGCGCCAAGACCTCCCTCGCGCTAGGCAACCACTCCGCCGGGATCTCGTAACTCATCGGTTCGCCTCGTCCGATAAATCGAGCCCCTCGGGCACCTGCTGGAGTGACCATGAAAGTAGCCACTTAATCGCCGCCGCCCTGTTCGGAAACCGGTTCTTAAACCTGAAGTCGTCGATCCGCTTGAGTAGGTCGGCGTCTACGAGAAAGTTCAGCAAGGTCTTATCTCCCTTATCTGCCATATATGGCCAGCATACCATGTGTTTAATTATTGACACCGTGGGCAGCTTGTGGCATATATTGCATATGCGTGCCACATATCACACACAAGAGTCTCAACCGAAACCCCTCGGTCATCTGCCGGAGGTCGATGAGGTCCATGCGGCGTTGAACCGCGAATTCGAAAGGCTGAAACAGATCGTGCTTTCGTCCACCTCCGACGAGACCCGTAAGGCCTCCCTGGCCAGGTCCATCGAGTACACCAGCCAATACGTGGGCTATGTTGTCGAAGGCATCCAGGATACGGACGCGGAGGCCGAAGCGCTCAAGCAGCGCCCGGCGCTGCGCAATACGGATTCGGTTGAGATCGAGATCACCCATTAGTCACGTCCTCACTTGCAATCCAGACCCGGATTCTTGCCGCGATGGCAAAGATCCGGGTCTTTCGTTTGTTACCCCACTTTTCAGGGCCTGCAACTGCGCAGAGAATGCAATGGTTCTTAACCGCGACGGACGCGGTCAAAAGATCGTTAGGCCACCCCCATGGTCGTCCGTTGCGCCCGCCGTTGCGACGCATCCGGCCGTTGTCACACCGCACCACGACTAATCGACATTGCGCAATATCCCCCGTTCTTGTCACACCTGTCACACGTGTGACAAAAACACCAACTGTGGGGGATATTGTGCAGATGTCGCTCATCGAATGACCACTGGCGACATTAGGCTGTCACAGCCGTCACATCTGTCACACCGTCATCCCATTCGACCTCGTTGTCTGCGTCCAGATCCGGCACGAACCGCAAGATATCTGCAGGCCCAATCCACAGGTCGGCTTGTATCCTGCCCTTGCCGTGGCCCGCGCTGAACTGGCGTTGCATCGAGAATCCCAATCCCTCCAGGTCCCTGCCAACGTCACGCATCGCCATGAATCGGCTGGTCACCTTGGGCAGTGACGCCCACTCCCGGAACACCCTGGAGTGGACGAAGCACCGGCCGTCCCAGAGGAACACGCAAGGCGGAGCAATCTGAGTGGAGGCCATGTCGGCGTACGGATCGCGCACCCAGCTCCTGAGGGTCGCCAGAACGGCAAGCAGGTCGTCCTTGGTCTGCGGCCTCGCCCGGCGGCCAGCGCGCTCAAACGCCAGGGGAAGGAGTTCCGAAACCTCATTGGCGCCGTCGCTGCAATGCACCTCGCTTGCAAGCTTCCGCATCGCCGCGGCTATCGGCTCCCAGGTGGTTTTGATGGTGCGCAATGGTGGCGTAGGCAGCGTTACGCCAAGATCGTTGAACATATAAGCCTGGCTCTTATCGAACTTGAGTAGGTGCTCACTGGCAAGCCAGGTAACCCGCCGGCCGTCCACGGTGTAGCCGAAGAACTGCTCAGTTGTCTTGACGAACCTCGCCCATTGCACGCCGTTGTCCCTGAATATCGCTACCATGTTCAGTTCCTCCATCGTCTTTGGGACCACCAGCTTGGTGCGCGCTTCCACCGCGGGCTTCTTTTTGGTCGTCTTATTCCCTGCCTCGTTAGACTGCTGCGCCTCCGGCCTGGCGCCCGCTTCCACCTCCTCACCCCTCTCCGCAAGCTTGCGCCTGGCCCAGTCGACGGCCTTCGTGATTGTGCCCTGGCCGTAGGTCGTGCCGTCAGAGTGGTGGACGTTGTCCCACTTGGCGCGCATCCGTTCGCTTTGACGAAATACGGCGTCGATCTCCGCCGCGCTCATCTCCAGGTGGTAGGCCAGCTTGTTGCAGACCGACAGGTCACCGCCGCTGGGGTCGTCGCGGCCATCCTTCGACCTGAAGAAGCCCCCATTCCAAAGGGCGTTGAATTGGGGGTCCTCCTGCCGGAGGGCTTGAACCTTCCGGAGGGCTTGCTCCAGTTCCTCGCCCGTCAGATGCGGCCAGGCCGGCTGCTGCTTTTCGGTCGACGCTTGCGATCCGTCCGCTGTCAGGGCGCCGATCTCCCGTAGGAGCCATTCGACTTCCGCCTGATGATCTTCTATCTCGAGCGGGGCGCCGCGGAACGGGCGGCCAGTGAAGGTGAAGTGGCGGCCACGGTCGTAGACCTCGACCTTTCCGTCGTGGTACAGCTTGCTCCTCCCACGCCCACCAGTGAGAGGCATAAGGTCGGCCCTCACCCAGACCCGCAAGCCGTCACCACTGGGCGTGATCTCAATGTAGGTGAACGGGAACTTCGCCAGAAGCTTCACGGCCCACGGCTTGATGGTTCCGTTCGCGTCAAGGCAGTGATCCAGGTCGATGCCGCAGTACGGGTCCTGCTCAGTGAGGACAAAGGACAGCCCCCGAGCCCTGCCGTTCAATGTGGCTAAGGCCCTGTTGATAGGTGCCAGGATGGCAGGGTCTGTACTGCCGGCCCGGACACCGTCAATCCGGAAGCAGGGCTTCTGCCACTTCTCTTTATCGGGACTCCATTCCCAGTCCCAGTGTGCCCACTGGTCCCACTCGGCCAGGTCCTTCGGGATCTGGTCCACGGTGGTGGGGCGGGTCATCGACGGCTTAGTCGGCGCACTCATCGCGCACCCCCGTTGCACCGAACACAGGGGCAGAACTGGTCCGCCTTCTTTGCGATGCGCTCCAGGATCTCTATCCGGTTGGGGTAGTCATCCCGGAGGATGTCATCCGGGCTCAGCGACGGCTGCCGCACCGGCAGGAACCACGGATCGAAGGCGTCACCATCTAGAAGTTCCTGCAGGATCGCGCGCACCATCCACCGGGTGAACTCGATGCGAAGCCGCCGCTTGTTTGTTAAGCCGCGGAGTTCCTTTCCGTGGAGGTGATAAGAAGTGAATGACTCTTTCCTATTGGCGGAGCGGGGTGTCTCCGTTATACTGGAATTGCTTAGCAACACAAGATCTACCTATTGCCCAGCCCCCGCGCTGGGCTTTCCTTTTGGTATTTCCCGGTGAAGATCGAAACGAAATCACAGCAAAATGTTCGCGTGCCAATGGCGTGCCACGGAATTGCGGAATGAGCGGGATAGGCGGGATGAGCGGTTGATCCGCCGAACGGGAAACCAATAAGTTACGTGTTATCAACACGGCTTCTTTCCCTTCGGTTTTTCGACCCCCACCTCCAGCACCAACGTCTTTTCAACAACTTACGCAATTTTGCAAGCCCCGTCGGGTAATTTGCTATATTAATACTAACATAAAGCCAGATCCGCCCTCCTGGAATCAATCACTTACAAAGCAGGGTTTGCGGTTTCCGCACTAAAGAACCTCCAGGACCAAACACCGAAAACCCACCTCCAGCACCAGCCTGTCTTCAACGAGATACGAAACGTCCGCACGCCGTCGGGCCATAACCGGCGGACCGTCGTCAGCTCCTGGGGTGGCAGTGGACGAAAGCCACGAGACGATCCCGGCATGAGTGGCAAGGACCGTCGGGGAAATCGATCGGCCGCTACCCCCTGCCGCCCCCGGAGCAGCAGCGCGAGTTCCTCCTCATCGACAAGTTCTTCAGGAAGAAATGCAAGTTCCGCCCCTACGACCGCCCCTGCGAAATCCACCGGGAAACACAACACGCGCCAACGAAAACCTGATTGCATTCTCTTGCGAATCCTCCAACATGCCTGCTACCCTAGAAGTGAACCATCCTCTGGATGCAGCCGCAAGGCTGCGTCAGCAAGTCTTGTGCGACGTCAGTCCAACGTCCGTCGTGGCGACCGAGAAATGGCGACACGATAAACAACAAAACTGTGCCCTCCGCCTGGGGCGATTTGGCTTGGTAAGCTGGGTTTCCAGCCGCTAGCGACCACAAAAGCGCTGCGGCCTGCGCGAATGGAATCTCTTTTTGTTCAGGCGGGAACAAGGAGATAAACTCGTGTCAGTAGACACCAAAAGCCTCGACGCCCTTTCGTTGCTCCACAACCTCAAACTCCTCGTCTTCGAGACAGGACTCACCATTGTCTTCATCACCTGGGTAGTCCGGGAAGTACGCCACCAATTAACCAGCCACAAACACGAGAAGCGGAACAACCGCCACAAACCCACTTAGGCAAATTAGGAAACGCTTATATACTTGCGCTCTCAGAAGGCACGAGCATGCCGACGGAGATGACGATCAAGATCAGCAAAAAGGTCCACCGCCGACTCCTGCAGTACAAAGTCACCGCGAACTGCAAGAGCTTCGACAGAGCGATCGAACACCTCCTCGACCAACAAGGAGCGTGAAGACCAAATGGTAAAAGAATCAGTGGACAAGCACCTGGAGAGCATCAGCAAAAAGCTCGAACAGGTCTACAGCATCACCAGCGACATCGACGGATCGCTCGACATCATCATGTCGGACCTGATCGCGAGCGACCCGTTCAAGGCGATGAAAAAGAAGGATCGCGAGGCACAGCTCAAAAAGCTCGCCGAGGAACTATTCCCATCCATCGTCAAGGAGATAAAGGCATTCAACGCAGGCATCGAAGGACTCAGCCTGTGGATCGAAGAAGCAAAAGACAAGCTGGAGCGCCAAGAAGATCTCCTCAGCGACATCGAACAACTCAAAGACGAGATCTTCGGCGCGCTGGAGAAATTGACCACCTCTGCTCGCTTAAAGTTGCCACCACCAGAAACAGCACATGGAACGGCGACACGCCGCTGAGCACGGCTCATCATCCGCGCCTGTAGGCGCGCTGTCGTAAGCGATGTTGGGG
>JAEUQF010000053.1 GCA_016789745.1 Bryobacterales bacterium | reverse complement strand
ACGCCGGTCATCCTCACTGTTCACTACCACGAACAGTGCCGCCCCACGCGACTCGCTGTTCATCTGGGAGGTGGATCGCCTGTCCTGCACGCGGGTGTCGATCCAGGCGAAGTATTCCTGGCGTAACTGGGCGTAGGGCAGTGGGGCAAGTTCCTGCGTCTCCCGCGCCGCCATCAGACTCGCCCGTAGCCGCAAGGTATCGGTGGCGAGTTGCGCATCCAGCCGCAGCACCAGGATTACCAGCAGGCACCAACCCACGTCCCCAGATTACAACTTCCGCCGCAAGCCTATAATTCGGGAATGATACTCGCTGCCCGCGTGTGCCCTCTGCTGCTGCTGGTTTCCAGTCTGGTGCCGTTGTTGCCGGCGCAGGCGAAGCGCCCGCTGGCTTACAAGGATTTCGATGCGTGGCGCTCGATCCTATCGCCAACTTTGTCGCGCGACGGCAAGTACGTTGCCTATGGCAGCATTCCGCAGGATGGCGATGGCGAACTGATCGTGCGTGCGATGTCGACCGGGAAGGACTCACGATATCCTGTCGGCGCGCTGCCGCAGCCAACGCCGCGTGGAGAAGGCGAAGAAGGGCCGCCACCCGCGCGTACGTTTGGAGTGGTGTTTACCGCCGATGGGAGCTTCGTGCTGGCGCAAACGCACCCGACGAAAGCCGAACTCCAGCAGGCCCGCTCGGAGAAGCGCAAGCCGGAGGATATGCCCAAGCCTGGCCTGCTCATCGTGAACACCAGGACCGGGGAGTCCAGCCGGGTCGCCGATGTGAAGAGCTTTCAGGTGCCGGAAAAGGGTCCGTCGTGGGTGGCCTATCATAAGGGCGGCTCGCCGGCCGCAGCCTCCAGCGCCGGGCCAACCGCCGAGGACGATGAAGCCGATCAGCGCGCGCGCGGTGTGGCAGCAACGTCGGGCCCAAGGCCGGCCTTCGGCACCGGGGTGGTGCTGCAGGACTTGACGAAGCCGGGCGATGCGGGCCGTACGTTGCCCAATGTCGTGGAGTACTCGTTTGCGAAAGATGGGCGTTCGCTCGTCTATCTGGTGGGCTCGCGAAAGGCGGAGGAAAACGGAGCCTACGTGGTGACACCTGGCAGTACGGATGCCCCCCTGGTGCTCGCTTCCGGGTCCGGCCGTTACGGCAAGCTGGCGTGGGACCGGCAGCAGCAGCAGTTGGCGTTCTTCAAAAGCGACGCTGTTTATCTGTGGCGTCGCGGCGGGGAGGCGGCCACGCTTGTCGCGCAGGCTGCGTTGCCCGGTCTACCGGAAGGGTTCAAGCTCTCCGAATCAGGCGGGCTTTCTTTCTCCCGCGATGGCAAGCAACTCGTTCTGCCGGCAGGCAAGGTTGCGGTAACGGCACGCGCGGCGGCTGTCGATGAGCAGGATGCCGTCCGCATGGATCTGTGGCACTGGCGCGACGAAGTCATCCAGCCAATGCAGCGGGTACGCGCCACGCGTGACCGGAGCCGCACGTTTCAGGGCGTATGGGATTTGGCGGGGGCCCGCTACACGCAGTTGGCCACGCCGGACATGCCCTCCATCCGCATGTCGGACGACGGGCGCATCGCGCTCGGCTTCGAAGACCGTCCTTACCGCGGCAGGGTGGATTATGACGGCCGGTATGCGGATGTGTATGCCTTGAACGCCGCTACGGGGGAACGGCGCCTGCTGGCCAAGCAGGTAAGAGCCGAAGGGCAGAATGAGCCGGTTTTTCTGGCGCCAGACGGATTGCACGCGTTCGCCTACACGGGTCTGCAATGGCGGTTGCTTAGGGTGGGCGACGGATCCCAGCAGGATGTTACCAGTGGGCTTGGTGTTCGCTTCTCCGATGAACTGGATGATGTGCCGGCACCCGATCCTTCCTACGGACAAGCCGGCTGGAGTGCCGACAGCAAGAGCTTCTTTGTATATGACCGCTATGATCTCTGGCAGTTGTTTGTGGATGGTCGCAAGCCGCGGTGCGTGACCGGCGGGGAAGGGCATAAGCAGAAGATCGTGCTTCGGGTGGCGCGGCTGCGTTCGGCAACCGACGCCGAGGATGAGCGTGCCATTGACCTCACGCAACCGCTGATGCTCCGGGGTGAGAGCGAAGTAACCAGGGATAGCGGCTTCTTCCGCCTGAAGCCAGGCGGCGGGCCGTTGCAGCGGGTCCTGTGGTCGCCCCGGAATTACCGGGTTGCCGCAATGGCCAAGGACGCGGATGTGCTGCTGCTGACCGCCTCCCGCTTTGATGAGTTTCCCGACCTGCTGGCCACCGACGCGTCTCTGAAGGCGCCGAAGAAGATCAGCAACCTGGGCGCGCAGATGGAGCCTTTCCATTGGGGAACTTCGGAACTGATGCATTTCCGCAATACCGATGGGCAGCCGCTGTCGGGAGCGCTGTTCAAGCCGGCGAACTTCGACCCCAAACGGAAGTACCCGCTTCTGGTGTATATCTACGAGCGCCTCTCGCAGACGGTTCACAACTTTGTTGAACCCAAGCCGCACCACAGCATCAATGTCTCCTGGTACGTCAGCAACGGCTATGTCGTGCTTCTGCCGGACATCGTTTATACGCTGGGCAACCCGGGGCAGAGTGCGCTTAAATGCGTGCTGCCGGCGGTGCAGGAAGTAGTGGACCAGGGCTATATCGACGAGGCGCGCATCGGCATCCAGGGGCATTCCTGGGGCGGTTACCAGATCGCCTACATGATCACGCAGACCACGCGTTTTCGCGCCGCCGAAGCCGGAGCGCCAGTGGGCAACATGACTTCCGCTTACAGCGGTATTCGCTGGGGATCAGGCCTACCGCGTCAGTTTCAGTACGAGCAGACGCAGAGCCGCATCGGCGCGACGCTCTATGACGAGCCGCACAAGTTTCTGGAGAATTCGCCCATCTTCCACGTCAAGCGCGTGCAGACGCCGCTGCTGATTCTGCATGACGACAATGACGACGCCGTGCCGTGGTACCAGGGTATTGAACTGTTCCTGGCGCTGCGGCGCACCGGCAAGGAAGCCTATCTGCTGAACTACAACGGCGAGTATCACGGCTTGCGGCGGCGGGCGAATCAGCGGGACTACTCGATCCGTATGAAGCAGTATTTCGATCATTTCCTGATGGGTGCTCCCAAACCGGAGTGGATGGAGAAGGGAGTGCCCTATTTGGACCGTGAGGCGGAGAAGGAGCGATTGCAGAGGTCGTTGGAGGGCGGCAACTGAGGTTGTCACAAACCGACGTGCTCGCTCGTCTTCGTGGTGGAGACAGGAGCTATGCGAATCTTTCTCGCCGGGGCGGGCGGCACGTTGGGTATCCCGCTGTTACGTCAGTTGATCACGGACGGCCATGAGGTCACCGCAATGACGAGGTCATCTGCAAAACGCGGTGTGCTGGAAACGATGGGGGCGCGGCCTGTGGTGGTCGATGTTTTCGATGCCACAGCTTTGCGGGATGCGGTTGCGAAGGCCAAGCCGGAGGTTGTGGTGAATTTGCTCACCGCATTACCCGCGGCCGGTCCGCTACGGTACTCGCACTTGGAGCCGACAAATCGTCTGCGGACCGAGGGCGCTCGCAACCTGCTGGAGGCGGCGGCCGCCGGTGAAGCGCGCCGGATGGTGGCGGAGTCCTTTGCTTCGGCGGTGGTGGAACTCAGCCCAGGGCATCCTATGCAGCCCACCATCGATGCGCTGCATTCGTTGGAAGCACAGCACGCGGAGGCTTCCCGTGCCGGCCGGATGGAAACCGTGGTGCTGCGGTATGGGTTGTTCTACGGACCGGGCGTGCCCTCCACCCGCGACCTGATCCACAATCTGCGTATGGGGCGAATGGCATTGCCGAAGAACACGCCGGGGCGCGCGTCGTGGGTGCATGTGCACGATGCGGTGTCCGCCACCGTCGCCGCGATCAGCCGGCGGGAGTTGCCGAAGTCGCTCTACGACATCGCCGACGACGAGCCGTTGACCATGCGCGAGGCGATGGGCACGGCCGCGGGTGTGTTGGGGCTGCGGCCGCCGCGCACCCTACCTGAATGGCTGTTTCGACTGCTGGCGCCCGTGCCCGCAGCGTTCACGTGGTGTTCGATGGTGCTGGACAACCGGGACGCGAAGCGAGACCTGGAGTGGCTTCCCCTCTATCCGAACCAGGCCGCCGGCTATGGTGCATTCGCGCGCGATTGGGGGATTGCGGCGTGATCGACGCGCGCCAGTTTCAGGAACTGCGGCCCTATCTGTTTTCGATTGCGTATCGCATGCTGGGGCGGGCGTCGGAAGCCGAGGATGTAATTCAGGATGCGTGGCTGCGGGCGCAGCAATCGGCCGACGCGCCGGATTCCACACGGGCGTGGCTATCGACGGTCGTCACGCGCCTTTGTTTGGATCGGCTGAAGTCGGCGCAGGCGACACGGGAAGAGTATGTCGGGCCGTGGCTTCCGGAACCGGTGCTGCCCGATGCGTTCGCCCCCGATGCGACAGTGCTGCAGGATGAGTCGATCACGCTGGCGTTCCTGGTGCTGCTGGAGCGGCTGTCGCCGGCCGAGCGCGCGGCCTTCCTGTTGCGCGAGGTGTTCGACTATGAGTATCGCGATGTGGCGGGCATTCTGGATGTGAATGAGGCGGCGACGCGGCAACTGGTGCATCGCGCGAGAGAGCGGCTGGCGCAGGGCAGAAAGCGCTTCGAGCCTGACCCCGAGCGCCGCCGCGAAGTGGTGCACCGGTTCCTGGCCGCGGCCCGGGAGGGTGATCTGGCGGGGTTGGAGGAGTTGCTGGCTGCTGATGCGCATTGGGTGGCGGATGGAGGGGGGAAGGTGCCGGCGGCGACGCGGGTGGTGCAGGGGGCATCACCGGTGGCCCGCTTCTTTCTGGGTATTTGGACGAAGGGCGCCGCGGTGCCGGACCGCTGGCGAGTGGAACTGCGCGAGATCAACGGGGAGCCCGCGCTGCTGGCGTTTGTGGATGGCGGGCTGGATACGGTCTTCGTGTTCTCGATTGGGGATGAGCGGATTCAGAGTGTGCAGGCGGTGCGGAATCCGGAGAAGTTGGCTTGGTTGCGGGGGAGGTTGGAGCTTACCAGGTGAGGGCTTGCGACGCCTGTGTGAAGAGCGTGTTCAACTCGGGGATTAAGGTGCGTTGCCGCTTCATCTCCTGCCAGACTGTGGGATGGCCCATGCGCTGCAGCGCGTCCACGAGTAGGTGCAGTTCGGATTGGCTGGCACCGGCTTCCGCTTTGCTGACGTACTCCACCAGTCTCGCGCGATAGTTGTGGAAGGCCTCACGCCGGGCTCGCGGTAGCGGATCCCGATCATTGAGTTTCAAGAGTTCGATTGTGTATTCCGCCCGCAGCGTTTCGACCACGGGCAACCCTGGGATGGCGACGAACAGGAACGTATTCCCGGCGATGTCCAGCATCAAGAAATCGAGGGGATCGTCTACGCGCGGGTCGAGCAGCGCTGTGGCCCCGGGAATCGGTGGAACTATCGGGTCGCCCTTCTTTCGGGCGACGTCGATCCGTTGTTGCCGCGCGTCGATGATGGCGAACTTGTTCTGCTTCGGGGAATTGCAGGGGCCGCAGGCATACAGGTAGTTGTTCCAGGAGAAGACCTGTCCGGGGTATAGATCTTTGGGCCGGTGATGTTCCACCTCGTCGGCCATGGAGTCCTCACAGTACATGCACCGGCGGGCACCGGCACACATCTCGCCCAACGTGTTTCGGATCTCCCGAAACGTTGCGTTGGTCGCGGTATTCCGCTGCTTGAACCTCTGCTTTGCCAAGGCAACGCGGGCAGGGTAGTCCGGTTCGGCGAGGACCTCGTTCTCGTAGGCTTGCAGCGTGGCGGCGACGTGCGGAGGCAGGGTTCGGAGGGGGAGACGCAGCATGGCCAGCGTTAAACCTCCGTCGTGTGAGGTGCCGTTGGGAACGCGGCGCGTAGTTCTTCCTGCCGCTGCTTTTCCGGTTCGGTGAGACCGGACATCACCTCTTTCACATTCAGCTTCGCCAACTCAGTTTGCATCTCATGCGACTCCTTGGAACGGGTGTCTCCGGAGCCGAAAGCTTCGGTGCTGTAGGCATCGAGGATGTCGCCGTACACCAGCCGGTCGCGTTCGGTGCCGGTCAGCATGCGGGCCTCTTCGCCGGAGCCGGGGCGGGGGAGCAGGAAGATCGTGCCGTTAACGGCGGCTTGGCAGATGAGCGGGCTGTGGGTGGTGACGATGAACTGGATGTTCGGGAAATGCTCGGTGAGCCAGAAGCCGATTCGCTTTTGCCAGGTTGGGTGGAGGTGGGCGTCGACTTCGTCAATGAGGACGATGCCGGGGCTAATCACCGTTCTGTTGGCTTCGTCGAAGATCTGGTCAATGGGGAACGCCAGGCTGAGTTGGCGAACCAGTTCGAAGGTCATGCTGAGGACCGAGCGGTATCCATCACCAAGTTCCTGCACCGGGACGGCCGCACCATTGGCGTCCTCGAAGGCTACTCCCTCCGAGGAGATGGAGGTCAGCTTCAAGTTGTGAGGCAGAAACTGATCGTGGTTGATGAACGCGATAACGTGATCTAGAAGCGCGCCCTCCGGGCGGCCCTCCAGCTTCTTATAGTTGAGGTCCTGCAGCCACCGGAGACTTTCCGTAAGCGCGACGTTCTCTCCAAAGATAGACAGGTGCGCCGCTACTTTCCTGTTCGCCTGGAGACTACGTTCCAATTCCAGATCGCCCCCGGAGAACCTCCGGAATGGACCGTAAGCCGCCGAGAATCCCTTAGGACGCTCCAGACTGCTGAGTGGTGTAAGGCCCTCTTCGGCGTAGTTCACGAGGATGAGCTGTACTGTTTTTGGCTCCGTCGATGCCGGTTGCAAATCCACCGTGATACGCGCCTCCTCGGCACCGTCACGCAACCAAGCATTCCAATCCTGCCGCAATGCCGGAGTCTCAGGCGCGCCAATCAACGCCAGCGCCACACTCCGCAAGAACGACGACTTACCCGAACCGTTATCCCCCAACACCACGTGCCACCCCACCGACACATCCGGCGGCAATTCCCACACCAGATGCTCAATCGACCGGATATTCTCAATCGTGATCTTGCGGATCCACATCCCCCTACCTCCCCAACCCCTCTACCAAAACCTTCGCCAACTCCGCGATAAACAAATCCCCCGCGTTGTCCGGGGACCAGTCCGGCTTCGGCATCCCATCCACCGTAATCGCCATGGCGATGCGACCGCCCGGGGCATACACGATACCCACATCGCTCCGTAGCGCATCGAGGGCGCCCGACTTGCTCGCCACCTTCACCTCCCCCAGGCGTCTGGCGATGCCGTCCTGAATCTGCTGCCGCCGCAGGATCGCAATCATCTCCTTCGATGCCGCGGCACTCACCACCTCGCCGCGTTCCAACTTCTCCAGCAGCTTCACCATATCGCGCGGCGTGCTCGCGCCCAATCCGAAGCGCTTGTTCTTCTCCAGTTTTCCCGCCTCGCTCGCTCCCAAGGGCTGCCCCGCTGCACCCAGGATCTTCCGCATGCTGAACGTCTGTGTCAGTCCCCACTCAGCGGCATACCGGTTCACCGTATCCGCGGTGATCCGGTCCAACACCATGTTGGTGGCCGTGTTATCGCTCACCACGATCATCAGGTGCACCAGGTCCCGAAGCGGAATCCGCAGGCCGTCGGAAAACTCCTTCAATACACCGGAGCCGTAGACCTTGTTCTCTTTGGTCAACGGCAGGGTTTCGGTGAACTTGGCGCGGCCCGCTTCCACTTCGGCGAACACCGCGGCCATGATCGGCAACTTGATGGTGCTGGCCGTACGCACCTGCTCGCCGGCCCGATGCCCATAGCTGGCACCGTTGTCCAGGTTCTTCGCGTAGAACCACACCTGGCCGGGCGCGCGGGCCAGCAGTTCCTTCACCTTCGCTTCGAGTGCAGGGCTCGCACCCTGTGCGGCCAGAGCGGCCGGCGCCGCAAACAGAAACAGACGTCGATGCATTTCCTCTACGGTACCCAAAACAGGCGCTGCACCTGGGGCTGGCCGTACTTGGCGCCTCCGGTCCACACGCGCAGATTGGGCAGGATGATCGCCTCTCCGGGGCTGTGGGTATGGCCGCAGAGCACGGTCAGTTTGCGGTCCGGATGCTCCGACATCAGACGGTACAGCACGCGTCCGGCGGCGCCGCAGGTGAAGCGGGGCAGCATGTGTTCTCCGGCCGGTTCGCCCTCATACCAGCACGATTCGGCAAACGGCGGAACATGCGTCAACAGGCAGATGTTGCGGTACTTCTTCAGGGCCTCGCCCAGCACTGTCTCCAGGTGCGACGCGGCTTCCTGTCCCAACTCTCCCAGCTTCGAGAACAGGGAATGCCGGTCGTAGGTGGTCAGTTCCTCAATCTGCAGTTCATCCTGCAGTTGCACGGCTTCTTCCAGGTTTCCGGCCAAGCCGTCGCCCCAGCCGTCGTGGCCTACCAGCGCGGTCTCCGGGCTCAGTTCCACCACGCCCGCTTCGTTCATCCAGGTGAGGTTGGGCATGCGCTGGCATAACTGCGAGATATTCCAGCGAACGGCGGCGATGGAACTGCGGTAGTAGTCGTGGCTGCCCAGCACGAAGTAGATCGGCTTGCGGATGCGGGCCGACATCTCCGACAGGTCCAGTTGCAGGCGTGGCGCCTCGCTCAGGTCGCCGCTTACCATGAGTACGTCCACTGGCATTTGCTGCAGGGAGTCCAGGAAGGCGGAGGCCTGCCGTGGCGCGACGAAGTTCAAATGAAGGTCGGTCAACCAGCAAATTCGACGCATACGCAAAGAGTCAACCGCAAGGTACTTCCAAGGTAACATCCCCATCCGTATCGCGGAACCGTAATCAGGGGCATACCTGGGACGCTGGTTGCCAAAGCCGCTTGGCATCTGCCACACTCTTAGGGTTCATGGCTGCCTCCGGCTCGGCCTTTCGCATGCGTTCTCTGTTGGCGCTGCTGGCGCCTCTGTTGTTGTGTGCGCAGGGTGCTCAGGAATCCAAACCGCTCGAGTCGTTGCGCTACAGCATCGAGTGGCGTTTGGTGCGCGCGGGCACCGCCACTCTGAGCCGCACGGCTCTGGCGCGCGGCGGGCAGAGCGAGTTGAAGCTGGAATCGGCCGGTCTGGTGAACACGCTGTACCGCGTCAACGACTATTACAAGGTTCTCTACGACGCGGGCTTCTGCGCTTCCAGTACCTACATGAAGGCCGAAGAGGGCTCGCGCCGCCGGGAAACACACGTCACCTTCGACGCCAACACGAAGAAATCGAATTACAACGAGCAGGATCTGGTGAAGAACACCACGGTCCTGACGCGCCAGTTGGATATCCCCACCTGTGTGCACGATGTAGTGGCCGCACTCGGCAAGCTGCGCAGTCTGCGGGTGCCGCTCGGCCAGACCGTGCAGTTGCCCATGAGCGACGGCAAGAAGCTGATCACCGCCCGTGTTGAAGCGCAGGAGAAGGAGACCGTCACCACGGCGGCCGGCACCTTCCAGGCCATCCGCTACGAGGCGAACCTCTTCAACGGCGAACTCTACGCCCGGAAAGGGCGCCTGTTCCTCTGGATCACCGATGACGAGCGGCGCATTCCTGTCCAGATCCGCGCGAAGCTGAACTTTCCGGTCGGCACCATCAGCCTGGCTCTGGAGAAGATCGGGCCCAGTTAGAACTTGCCCGTGCGGATCTGCTGTACTTCGGCCTGGGTCAACGGCCGTTTGAAGATAGCTACATCATCCATCAGCCCCACATAGGCCACGCCGAGCCGGATTGCGCCGTTGGTGACGTTCCAGTCGAAGATCTCGCGGATGTCGCTCGCCGTACCCTGCGGGCGAGCATCCAGGTAGAGCGTCGCGGTGCCTTTACCCGAACCCAGCCCGGAGAACGTAATCGCCACATGGGTCCACTTGCCACGGGCAAAGGGAGGCTGCTTCACGGCCACCAGACGGTTCATGAATACGGGGTTTTTGTCGGCGTCGAGGTTCTTCGGGTTCCAGGACTTCAGGTCGCCGAACACACCGAGACGGAAGTGGCGCGGCTTGTCGTCCTTAGTGAAATCCACCCAGATGGCGGAGTCGTTGTAGGCCTTATCGGTCACCTGGATGGGGTCGCAGAAGCCCGGTTCCAGATCCTGGTCCGGGTCCAGGTTGAGCCAGAAGCTGATGGTGCCCGACCAGTTCTTGGGGTCGAAGGCGACGTTTTTGTCGGCCTTGTAGAACAGGGCGCGGGTGTTCTTCTTGCGGAAGCGGAGGGCATCGCCTTTGCGGCCCTGGCCGGCGGCGCGTTCGATGTCGGGCGTGCCCAGGCCGGGGGTGGCGTTGGCTTGGTCCTTATAGTTGGCGGCACCGTAGATCTTCTTGTCACCCAGGGCGAAGTCAGCGTCCAGCGAAGGGTTGTCGAAGGTGGCGCGGAAGGTGAGGTCGCTCTTCAGGTCGGCGGCAAAGCAGGCCGAAGAAAGGGCAAGGGCGAAGGGCAGCAGGCGCATACCCCATAGGATAGACCGGGTGAATCAAAAAAAGTTCGGATATTTTCTAAAGCTGGACGTTCCTACGTCGAAGAGGTACTTAACACGGTTGGCGCGGGTTAAGAGCCCGCTAACTAACCTCCGAGAGAAGAGAGACAAACAAGAGAGAAACAGGGCCGGGATGAGGAGTCCCGGCTCTGTCGCTTTTGCGGCTTACTCCGGCGCGTACTCCATCGCCACCGCCGTGATATCGTCCCCCTGCGGCGTATCTTCCGTAAAGCTTTCCACCGTCTGGATCAGCGTCTGAATCGTCTGCTCACAGCCCATCCCCGACGTTTCCTGCAGCACCTGCCGGATGCGCCGTACCTCGAAATACTGCCCGCCGGCATCCTGCGCCTCCGACACCCCGTCGGTATACACCACGATCTTGTCCCCTGGCGATAGCTGCCACTCTTCGACGAAGTACTCGGCTTCGGCCAGCAGCCCGAGTGGCATGCTGGTGGCCTGCAGTTCCAGAATCTCGCCCGTCTTGCGCAGCAGCAGCGGCGGACAGTGCCCGGCGTTGCTCCAGCGCAGGCGACCATCGCGGCTCAGCACGCCGCAGAACAGCGTGGCGTACTTTTCGCCTTCAGTACGCTCCACCAGGAAATGGTTCACCTGCGTCATCAGGGTGTCCATCCGGGTGGCGGCATTGCCGCCAGCCAGGAAAGCGCCCTGCAGCAGGCTGGCCAGCAGCGCCGAACTCACTCCCTTGCCGGACACGTCGGCCACGACAAAGGCCCAGGTCTCGGCGGCTATCTGCTGCACATCGCAGTAATCGCCGCCCACCTGGTGCGAAGGCAGGCTGGCGGCTGCGGCACGGAACCACCCACTCGCCGGCAGTTTGCGCGGCATCAGGCTGCGTTGGATCTCGCGGGCGATCTTTAGCTCTTCGTCCATCTTCTGGCGCAGGCGGTCCTGCTCCAGCAGTCGGGCGTTCTCCAGGATAGTGGAAGCTTCGATGGCCAGCGTCTGCAACAGTTCGCGATCGCCGGCAGAAAGCGCGGTCGCCCCCAGTCGCGATTCCAGATACAGCACGCCTACCGTGTCGGCCCGCGTGTCGAGGACCATTGTGTCTTCGTTCGACCCCGGGCGCACATGCACCAGCGGCACGCACACCACGCTGCGTAGGGGCAGCGCCGCTGTTTCGCGGTCACCCTGCCAGGTCACCTTCGGGTCAAAGTTCATCCACAGCATTTCCCGCCGTTCGCCGAGCGCCTTCCAGATAAGTTTGGTCGGCACGCGCAACTCGGACGTTGCCAGGGTGCCGCCGTTCTGGTCGCGCGCCACCGAGATCTCCAAGTCACCGTCGGTAGTCAACAGCAGGAAGCCGCGCTGCGCCCCGGTGACGGTGAGCGCCGCGTCCACCACCGCCGCGAGCACGGCCTGGGTGGATAGCGCGCTCTGCACGGTGCGCGCCACCTCTACCAGGGCCCGCAACTTGCCCAGGTTCGCCGGAGCGCCGGAGCGAGCCTGCGTGGTGGAGCCGATCTGGTCGATCAGCTTCTGCAACTCCGCTTCTTCGAGCGTGAAGATGACTTTGTAGGAATCGAGCACGCCGAACTCGATTTCATCTCCGTTGCGGAGGCGATGCCGCTGCTGGATGCGCGTACCGTTCACCAGCACGCCATGGCGGCTGTTCAGATCCTCCACCCAGTAGTCGGCGCCTTCCTGCAGCAGCCGTGCATGCTGGCGCGAGGCGCGGTTGTCGCGCAACACCAGATTGCTGTCGGCCTGCCGTCCAATAGTGAACGGAAGGCAGGTCAACGCGACTTTCTGTTTATTGCCGCTGGGGTTGATCACCAGCAGTGTGGCTTGTGCGGGGAAGGACACGGGGATTCGGGTCCTGCGCCGTTAGTCCAGCGCTTCCTTGGCCGTCTTGCGGCGAGGGCGCTCCGCACTGTCCCGCACGTCCTCAAACTCGCGGCTGCGTAGCCTCTGGCAATGCGAGCAGTAGCCGCCAATTTCGGTGCGCGTAATCAGGATCTCGAAACCGAAGTGCGCTTCCACCTGCTTCCGCAGCTTCTGCAACGGGTCGCCGAAGAACTCCTCTACCCGCCCGCAACGCAGGCAGATGATATGGGCGTGCTCGCCCTTCAGGCGCGTCTCGTAGAAGTGCTGGTCGCCCTTCTGGTGCATCAGGTCCAGCTCATCCACCAAGCCGCCCTGTTTCAACATCTTCAAGGTGCGGTATACGGTGACGCGGTTCAGCTTCGGGTCAATCTTCTGCGCCATCTGGTACAGCTGTTCGGCGTCCAGATGCTTGCCTGACCCGTCAATCAGTTCCAGCAGGATCTTGCGCTGTCGTGTCAGTCGCAGGCCCCGGCTCTTGAGCGAATCTTTTGTTTCTGCCTGAGACATTTTCCCCCACCCATGAGCGTAACATGGGCCGGAAGCGGAACATGCCGTCCCAGAAGCGGACAGTGTTGCATTCGCACTTCCACCAAAAAACGAACGAAATGTTTGGTAGCGTACCTGCTCTGTTCTGGTGGCAATGGCTGTACCGGTCAAACCATGATCGCCACTCCGCCCGCTACTATGGACAAAGTGAAACCTCAGTCGGCCACCAAGGCCAGGCTCCTGATTGCTGACGACCAGGCCGATGTCCTGGAAGCGCTGCGCTTTCTTCTGAAGGCGGAAGGCTACGTCATTGATTCGGCATCTTCGCCGGCGGGCATCCTCAGCGCGATCGAATCGAAAGACTTCGACCTGGTTCTGATGGACCTGAACTACGCGCGCGACACGACCTCCGGTCAGGAGGGCCTGGATCTGCTGCAGCGCATCCAGAACCTGGACCCGACGCTGCCGATCATTGTGATGACGGCCTGGAGCAGCGTCGATATTGCGGTGGAGGCGATGCGCCGCGGCGCCCGGGACTTCGTCCAGAAGCCCTGGGACAACGCTCGCCTGCTGGCGATTCTCAAAACGCAGACCGAGTTGAGCCAGGCATTGCGCCGCAGCCGGCACCTGGAGGCCGAAAACAGCCTGCTGCGCGGCGACCATATGCCGTCGCTGATTGCCGAATCGGCGGCCATGCAACCGGTGCTGCAGATCATCTCGCGCGTTGGCCCGTCGGACGCCAATGTGCTTATCACCGGAGAGCCAGGCACCGGCAAGGAAGTCATCGCCCGCACGCTGCATGCCGTTTCCTCCCGGAGCGCACGGCCTATGGTGACCGTGAACGCCGGCGGGCTGGCCGAAGGCGTCTTCGAAAGTGAACTGTTCGGGCACGTGAAGGGCGCGTTCACCGATGCCAAGGTAGATCGTGTGGGGCGCTTCGAACTGGCCGACGGGGGCACCCTGTTCCTGGACGAAATCGCCAACGTGCCGATGAACCTGCAATCGAAGCTGCTGCGGGTTTTGGAAATCGGCGAGATGGAGCGGGTAGGGTCGTCGAAAACGCGGCGCGTCGACGTGCGGGTGTTTTCGGCCACCAATGCCCGCCTGCACGAAGAGGTGGCGAATGGCCGCTTCCGGCAGGACCTGCTGTTCCGTCTGAATACGATTGAGATCCACCTGCCGCCCCTACGCGAGCGGCGGGAAGACATCCCGCTGCTGGCCACGCATTTCCTGCGCCAGCATGCCCAGCGCTACCGCAAGATCATCACCGGCTTCGACCAGGGCGCCATGCAGGCGCTGCTGGCCAATTCCTGGCAGGGCAATGTGCGCGAGTTGAATCACGTGGTGGAGCGCGCGGTGCTGATGGCTGGAGATAGCGTGATTCGCCGCGAAGACCTGGCGCTGCGGGCTGCCAGTGAAGGGGCCATACGCCTGGAAGATATGAGCCTGGAGGAAGTGGAATCCTTCCTCATCCGCAAAGCTTTGTCCCGCTACTCCGGTAACGTCAGCCACGCTGCCAAGGCGCTGGGCTTGAGCCGCAGCGCGCTTTACCGGCGCCTGCAACGCTACGGCCTGTGAAGCGACTCATAGACGCCATCGCCCGCCGCGTGAACACGCACGAGTTCCGCGTGCTGACCCTCACCATGCTTGCCGGACTGCCTGCGGTCGTTACCGCGCTCGGCCTGTTGTGGTTGCAGGACCATACCTCCAAGGTACGAGGCACGTTGACGCTCCTCGTGCTGTTGTTCTGGATCGGCTTCAGCCTAGGGGTGCGCGAACGTGTCGCGTCGCCTCTCCGCACGTTGGCCAATCTGCTGGAAGCGATGCGTGAAGGCGACTATTCCATTCGCGCCCGCCACGCCCGCGGACAGACCGACGCTCTGGCCGAAGTGATGCAGCAGGTGAACGCCATGGCGGCCACCCTCCGCGCGCAACGCCTGGGCGCGCTGGAAGCCACTACCCTGCTGCGCAAGGTGATGGAAGAGATCGACGTGGCGGTGTTCGCCTTCGATGAGAATCGCAAGTTGCGGCTGGTGAATCGCGCAGGCGAACGGCTGTTGGCCCAACCCGTGGAGCGGTTGATGGGTCTGGGCGCCGAAAACCTCGGTCTGACTGACTGCTTGGAGGGCGACACCAGCCAGACCGTGCAGCGTGCCTTTCCCGCCGGGGTCGGACGCTGGGGCATCACGCGCGCCAGCTTTCGTGAAGGCGGCCTGCCGCACCAACTGCTGGTGATCACCGATCTCACCCGCGCGTTGCGAGAGGAAGAACTGCAAGCCTGGCAGCGCATCGTGCGT
>JAEUQF010000456.1 GCA_016789745.1 Bryobacterales bacterium | reverse complement strand
GAATGTGTGGTTTGTGATGCGGAATTTGTTGGGTTGATCTCCCCGGGTCAGGAATTCGGGATAATGAGTGGCACGCATGAAGACTGCACTCATTACCGGAGTGACCGGGCAGGACGGGTCGTTCCTCGCCGAGTTGCTGCTAAGCAAGGGATACGAGGTGCACGGCATTGTACGCCGGGCGTCTACCTTCAATACAGACAGGCTGGATCCTATCTATGAGGATCCGCATGAGCCCAGTGCCCGGCTGTTTCTGCACTATGGCGATCTGACCGACGGTGCGTCGTTGCGGCGCATTCTGGAGAAGGTGCAGCCGGACGAAATCTACAACCTGGGTGCACAGTCGCATGTGCGGGTGAGCTTTGATCAGGCCGAGTTCACGGCCGATGTGGTGGCTACCGGCACGCTGCGGGTGCTGGAAGCCGTACGCGATCACGTGGAGCACCTGCATCGCGAGGTGAAGTTTTACCAGGCCGGGTCGTCGGAGATGTTCGGGGCGGCGAATCCACCGCAGAGTGAGACGACGGCGTTCTACCCGCGCAGTCCGTATGCGGCGGCAAAGGTGGCGGCGCACTGGTATGCGGTGAACTATCGCGAAGCGCACGGGCTGTTCATCTGCAACGGCATCTTGTTCAACCACGAAAGCCACCGGCGCGGCGAGACGTTTGTGACGCGGAAGATCACCCGGGCACTGGCACGCATAAAGATGGGCCTGCAGGACAAACTGTTTCTGGGCAACCTGGACGCCAAACGCGATTGGGGTTACGCGGGTGATTACGTGGAAGCCATGTGGCTGATGCTGCAGCATGAGAAGCCCGATGACTATGTCGTGGCGACAGGCGAATCTTATAGCGTGCGGGAGTTTCTGGATCGCGCGGCAGCTTGCCTGGATATCGACTGGCACAGCGTGGTGGCGCAGGATGCACGCTATCTGCGGCCGACCGAGGTTGACCATTTGCTGGGCGATCCCGGCAAGGCGCGGCGTGTGCTGGGCTGGGCGCCGAAGCTGAGTTTCGACGAATTGGTGAAGAAGATGGTGGAGCACGATCTCGAATTGGCCAAGCAGGAGGCGACGCTGGCGAAGGCCGGCCACCATACGATGCTGCGGGCGGTGCGGCATGGATAATGGCGCTCGCATCTTCGTGGCCGGGCACAAGGGTCTGGTGGGGTCGGCCATTGTGCGGGAGCTGCGGGCGCGCGGGTTCACGAATCTGATTCTGCGGACGCGGAATGAGGTGGACCTGACGGATCGCACGGCCGTGAACCGCTTCTTCGTAAATGAGCAGCCGGAGTATGTGTTTCTGGCGGCAGCGAAGGTGGGCGGGATTCTGGCTAACAACAAACACCCGGTGGAGTTCCTGCGCGACAACCTCTACATAGAACTGAACGTGATGGATGCGGCCTGGAAGCACCGGGTGAAGAAGCTGGTGTTTCTGGGCTCATCGTGCATCTATCCGAAGTTCTCGCCGCAGCCGATAAAGGAAGAGCATCTGCTGACCGGCGAGTTGGAGCCGACCAACCAGTGGTACGCGATTGCGAAGATCGCGGGCATTAAGCTGGCGCAGGCCTATCGTAAGCAGCATGGGTTCAAGGCGATCAGTCTGATGCCGACGAATCTGTATGGGCCTGGGGACAACTTCGATCTGCAGAGTTCGCACGTGCTGCCGGCGCTGATTCGAAAGTTTCATGAGGCGAAGACGAACGGCGCCAGGCAGGTGACGGTGTGGGGATCGGGCCAGCCGCGGCGCGAGTTCCTGCACGTGGATGATCTGGCCGATGCGGCGCTGTACCTCATGGAGACCTATGACGACGGGGAGATCGTGAACGTCGGCTTGGGCGATGATGTGTCGATCGCGGAGCTGGCGTCGAAGATCGCGGCCGTGGTGGGCTATGAAGGCGAGATTGTCTACGACGCGTCGAAGCCCGACGGCACGCCCCGCAAGTTGATGGACGTATCTCGGCTGACCGGGCTGGGTTGGGTAGCAAAGGTTACGCTCGACGAGGGACTGCGCAGCACCTACCGCTGGTATCTTGAGAACTATGCGGAAACAGGTCTTCGGGCGAGCGCTCCGGCTCGCAGGTCTTAGCGCGGTCGCCTTCGGCGGATTGCAGGGGCAAGGGCCAGCGCCGCTGCTGTTGCAGCAGCCGGCACTGAGCCAGACGCAGATCGTCTTTCACTACGCAGGAGATTTGTGGACCGTGCCGCGCACCGGGGGCGAGGCGGTGCGTCTGACGGCGGCCCCAGGCGCCGAAACGTCGCCCGTGTTTTCGCCGGACGGCAAGTGGGTGGCGTTCACCGGCGAGTACGAAGGGAATGCCGATCTCTACGTGGTGGCGGCCAGCGGCGGTGTGCCGCGGCGGCTGTCGTGGCATCCGGCGCAGGACGTGCCGCTGACGTTCACTCCCGACGGCAGTAAGATCCTCTACCGCTCTTCGCGCCAGGTGTTCGGCACCGAGTTCTATCTGGCGGGTTTAGAGCCGGCACCGGCAGAGCGCGTGCCGCTGCCGAACGGCGATCAGGCATCGTATTCACCGGACGGGACGCGGTTGGCCTATACGCCGCTGGCGCCCGCGTTCCGCATCTGGAAGCGCTATCGGGGTGGGCGCACGTCGAAGATTTGGCTGGCGGATTTGAAGGACTCGAAGGTGGAGGCCGTGCCTCGTGAGAATTCGAACGACTTCAATCCGATGTGGACTGGAGATAAGGTGTACTTTCTTTCCGACCGCACGGGGCCGATGAATCTGCATGTCTACGATGTGCGATCGAAGAAGGTGACGGAGGTGGCCAAGGGCAGCGACGGTTTTGAGTATCGCAGTGCTGCGCTGGGGCCGGGAGCGATCGTGCTGGAGCGGTTTGGCGCGCTGGAGCTGTTCGATCTGAAGACCGGCAAGACGTCGCTGGTGACCGTGCGGCTGAACAGCGATTTGACGGGCGTACGGCCGTACTTCGATAAGGTTGGCAGCAAGATTGCTTCGGGCTCCGTCTCGAAAACCGGGGCGCGGGTGGCGTTCGAAGCGCGCGGCGAGATCCTCACGGTGCCGGCCGAAAAGGGCGACATCCGCAACATCACGAACACGCCAGGGGCGGCGGAGCGGTTCCCAAGCTGGTCGCCCGATGGGATGAAGCTGGCGTACTTCAGCGATGAATCTGGCGAATACCAACTACACATCAAGGGGCAGAACGGCATGGGCGAGACGGAGAAGATCGACCTGGGCTACCGGGCGTTCTTCTACAGCCCCGTGTGGTCGCCGGATGGGAAGAAGATCCTGTTCCGCGATTCGAATCTGACGGTGTCGTACGTCGACCTGGCATCGAAGAAGGTGACGAAGGTGGATACCGACCACTACGATACGCCAGATCGGGATGACATCAGCCCATCTTGGTCGCCGGATTCGAAGTGGATCGTGTATGCGCGGATCGCGCCGAATTGGATGCGCGTGATCAATGTGTATGAGGTGGAGACAGGGAAGGCAACGCCGGTCAGTGATGGGATGAGCGACGCACGTCATGCGGCGTTTGATCGCGATGGGCGGCACCTGTACTTTACGGCGTCGACCAACACGGGGCTGTCGACGGGCTGGCTGGATATGTCGTCGATCGACCGCATCACGACGCGGAATGTCTACGTGGTGGTGCTGCGGAAGGACGATCCCTCGCCACTGGCACCGGAGAGCGATGAGGAGAAAGCTGAGCCCGAGAAAAAGCCGGAAGAGAAGAAGAAAGAAGTTGAGGTTCGCATTGATGCGGAGGGCATTGGCCAGCGCATTCTGGCGTTGCCGGTGCCGGCGCGGCCTTATTCGCAGTTGGTGGCGGCGAAGGCCGGCGAGATCCTGCTGGTGGAGGACCCGATTACGCCTGCCGGTAGCGGGCAGCCGCGCCGCACCTTGCACAAGTTCGACCTGAAGAAGCGCAAGTTGGACAAGGTGATGGATGACGTCCGCGGGGTGCTGGTGTCGGGCAATGGCGAAAAGATGGTGGTGGCGCAAGGGTCGCGCTTCGTGGTGAGCGCCTCAGGCGTGGCGCCGAAGCCGGGTGAAGGTGTGTTGAAGACAGACCAGATGGAAGTGCGGGTGGATCCTCCGGCCGAGTGGCGGCAGATCTATAAGGAGATCTGGCGCATCCAACGCGACTTCCTCTATGACACAAAGGCGCACGGCCTGAACCTGTCCGATGCAGCGGGCCGCTACGAGCGTTTTCTCGCGGGTCTTGGCCATTCGCGGGATCTGTATTATCTGGCCGGGGAGATGTTAGGGAATCTGGTGTTGGGGCATGTCTACGTGCGGCCAGGCCCGGAGCCGAGTTCGCAGCGCAATGTGCCGGGCGGTTTGTTGGGCGCCGATTATGAACTGGCGAATGGCCGGTACCGCTTTGCGCGGGTATACAACGGCGAGAACTGGAATCCGAATTTGCGGGCGCCGTTGACGCAGCCAGGAGTGAATGTGAAAGCGGGCGAATACCTGCTTGCCGTGAACGGGCGCGAGGTGCGGGCCGCCGATGATGTGTATAGCTTCTTTGAAGCGACGGCGGATAAGAGCGTGGTGCTGAAGGTGGGGCCGAACGCGGATGGGTCGGGCGCGCGGGAAGTGACTGTGGTTCCGGTGGGTAGTGAGCGGACGCTGCGCTATATGGCCTGGGTGGAAGACAACCGCCGCAAGGTGGAGCAACTGAGCGGCGGGCGCTTGGGATACGGGCACATGCCGGATACGGCTTTAGGCGGGTATACGAATTTCAATCGCTGGTTCTTCTCGCAGGTGGGCAAGGAAGGCTTTGTGCTGGATGAACGGTACAACGGCGGTGGCGCGGCGGCGGACTACGTGGTGGATTTGTTGCGGCGGCCGCAGTTGAACTTTTTCACGACGCGGGCTGGCCACGATTTCAGCACGCCGATGAACGTGATTGCCGGGCCGAAGGTGATGATCGTGAATGAGAATGCCGGGTCGGGCGGAGACCTGATGCCGTGGATGTTCAAGAAGATGAAGATCGGCACGGTGGTGGGCAAGCGGACGTGGGGCGGCCTGGTAGGAATCTTTGGATTCCCACCGCTCATGGATGGCGGCGGTGTGACGGCTCCGAACCTGGCGTTCTACAACACCGAGAAGCAGTGGGATGTGGAGAATGCCGGCGTGGCACCGGATGTGGAAGTAGAGCAGGATCCGGCATTGATCCGCCAGGGCCGGGATCCGCAGTTGGAACGGGCCGTCGAGATCGCGCTTGAGCAGTTGAAGAAAAATCCGCTGCCGAAGTACGAGAAGCCGGAGTATCCGAACTACTACCGCAACAGCAAGGGGCCGCTGTAAGGACAGCGCCGCACAGATCAGCGGCGAAGGCGGAGGCCGGCGATGTTCAGCCCGACCAGGATTTGGTGGTCCGTGGCGCCGCGTCCCAGGCTGACGTGTTGGGCGGTCACATCGAGCGAGATTCGTCCCGTCAAGTGGCGACCTCCCGTACGAGGTTCACGTGGGGCGACCAGCGCCCGCGCTTCCAGCCGTAGCCCAACCCGAAGTTCGCCAGATGTTCGGGGTTGCCACGGGAGGCGCGGGTGGCGGCAGTCCAGTTGAGAATAGCGCTGACGGTGTGGTCGCGGTGATCATAGCGAACCACGGCGAGCGCGCCGAGGCGAGTTCCGGAACCATCTCGCACGAAGAAAGTTGCCTGCGGGGCAACAGCGATGTCGAAGTGCTCGCGTTCGACCAGCACGTGTGTACCGGTCACCGAAAGCGTATGGGTGTCGGAAGCGAGGCCGAGTTCGGTACGGCTCCAGAAGCCGGTGTGTGCTGGCGTGACACGCAGGGATGCGGGCGCGCTCCACGACGCCTGGCGGAAAGAGTAGAGACCCGCCCAGGCAAGTTCGGCGGTACCGGCGCCGGCGATGAGCGGGTTGACGTTGGAGCGCTTGCGTAAGGTGACACCGCTGGCGCTGGTCTTGCCGATGCTACGTCGAACCTGTGCGGGTGCGACGATCGTGAAGATCAGCAGTAGAGCAAGTGGGCGCCAACGCCTAGCTGTGCCCAAGAATCGGATGCGGCGTGTAGAGTTCGCCAAGCATCCTGACTTCGTCAGGTGTCAGTTCCAGGTCGAGTGCGGCCACCGCCTCTTCCAGGTGATCGAGCTTCGTGGCGCCGATAATGGGCGCCGTGATGCCGGGCTGGGCGAGAATCCACGCCAGCGCCACCTGCACGTTCTTCACGCCACGCTTGCCGGCGATCTCCGAGACTCGGTCGACGATGGCGAAGTCGGAATCCTGGTAGTACAGCTTGTGGGCGAAGTCGTCGGTCCTGGCGCGAGACGTGTCGCCTTTATCCTGCTTGTTGCGATTGCCGGCCAGGAAGCCGCGGGCGAGCGGACTCCAGGGAATGATCCCGACCTTTTCGGCGCGGCACAGCGGCAGCATCTCGCGCTCCTCTTCGCGATAGACCAGGTTGTAGTGATTCTGCATGGTGACGAAGCGCGACAGGCCCAGCCGGTCCGCGGTGTGCAGCATGCGCGCGAACTGCCAGGCGTACATGGAGGAGGCCCCCAGGTACAACGCCTTGCCCGCGCGAACCACGTCGGTTAGGGCGTCCATGGTCTCTTCGATCGGCGTGTTGTAGTCAAAGCGATGGATCTGGTAAAGGTCGACGTGATCCATCCGCAGGCGCTGCAGCGAGGCGTCGATGGATTTGAGGATGTGCTTCCGGGAAAGGCCGCGGTCGTTGGGGTCGTCACTCATGGGATTGAACACCTTGGTGGCGATGACGACGTTGTCGCGCTTCACGTTCAGCTTGCGAAGGGCGTTGCCGAGGATCTCTTCACTACGGCCAAGAGAATAGATGTCGGCCGTGTCGAAGAAGTTGATGCCGGATTCGATGCACTTCCGGAAGAACGGCAGGCTCTCGTCCTCCTCCAGAACCCACTCGCGCCACGACTTGGAGCCGTAGCTCATGCAGCCGAGACACAGCCGCGAAACCTTTACTCCGGTGTTGCCGAGATTGACGTATTGCATAGGGCTTGGACCAGCCCTTCTATTGTATGTGGCTGCGCTTCGGCGGTAACCGTGAGGCCGTGCTTGCGAGCGGTTTCCGACGTGACCGGGCCGATGGAGGCGATGCGAACGCCGTCCAGGATCTCGCGCCCGGCCAGCGCCAGGAAGTTCTTCACGGTGGAGGAACTGGTGAACGTGATCCAGGTGGGTTTGCGATCGAGCGCGCCTTCAGGAACCGAGGCTGGCACGACGTTGCGGTAGGCGTCGACGATCTCGACCGTGGCGCCGCGCTGGCGGAGAGCATCCGGCACAACATCGCGGGCGACCGCGGCGCGCGGCATCAGAATCACACGGCCCTCCAGAGGGATATCGGCGAAGGCATCGACCACGCTTTCGGCAACGTACTCCTGGGGGACAAGGTCGACTTTCAGATGCGCGGCTTCGAGCGTCGCTTTCGTCACCGGACCGATGGCGCAGATGCGGCCGTGGATATCGCGCACGTCATAAGGCGAGGCGTCCAGGCGCTGGAAGAAGTAGCGCACGGCGTTGGGGGAGGTGAACAGCAGCCAGTCGTAGTCGGGCAGGTTCTCCAGCGCGTTGTCGAGCGCGGTCCAATCGGCGGGCGGCGCGATTTCAATCACCGGATACTCGATGACCTCGGCGCCGAGGGCTTCCAGGCGTTCGGTGAGTTCGGGCGCCTGATCCTTGGCGCGCGTGTTGACGATGCGCTGACCGAATAGCGGCAGATGCTCATACCAATTGAGCTTGTCGCGCAGGCGCACGACTTCGCCGATAACGAAGGTGACGGGCGGCTTCAACGCGGCGGCTTGCGCGGCGATGGTAGCCAGCGTGCCCGTGATGCATTGCTGGTCGGGCCGGGTGGCCCAGCGGACGGCCACCGCGGGGGTGTCGGGATGGCGCCCCTGACGCAGCAGTTCGGCGACGATGCCGGCGGCGTTCGTGTGACCCATGAACAGCACCAGGGTCTCCGCGTGGCCAACTCTCGCCCAGTCAATGGCGTCGATGTTGTGGCCAGTGACGAAGGTGACAGCCGAGGTGTGCTCGCGATGCGTAAGCGGAACGCCGCAATAGGCTGCGATGCCCAGCGGCGTGGTCACCCCCGGGATGACTTCGAAGGGAATGCCGGCGTCCACCAGCGCTTCGGCCTCTTCGCCTCCACGCCCGAAGATAAACGGATCGCCGCCTTTTAGCCGGACCACCGTCTTCCCCGCGCGAGCCTTCCCGATGAGCAGCGCGCAGATTTCGTCCTGCGTCACCGGATGATGCGACTTCTTCTTGCCAACATAAAGATGTTCGGCGTCCGGTGGGGCGAGCCGGAGTAACGCAGGGTTGGCGAGGTTGTCGTAGAGGACGACATCGGCACGGGCCAGCGCCAGCCGGCCTTTCCAGGTGAGCAGGCCGGGGTCGCCGGGGCCGGCACCGACCAGGTAGACCTTAGCGGCCATAGACTTTATCAAGAATCTGGCGGGCTCCCAAATCCAGCATGGTCAACGCCAGCCGCTGGCCGATCTTTTCCGGATGGCGCGGGTCCCCCGTGGTCTTGTTGCGGACGACCTTCTCCCCATCCGGCGACACCACCACTGCCTGCAGATGGAGCAGGTTGTCTTTCTTAGCATGGGCCCCGAGGGGTACCTGGCAGCCGCCCCCCATCTCGGCCAGCAGCGCGCGTTCGGCGGCCACGCAGAGCGCGGTGCGGTTGTCGTTCAGCGAGCGGGCGGCCTGGAAGCCTTCGCCTTGGTCGGAGCGGGTCTCGATGGCAAGCGCCCCCTGGCCTACGGCGGGACACATCACGTCGGCGGAAAGATATTCGGTGATCCGATCCTTCCAGCCCAGGCGCGTGAGGCCGGCGGCGGCAAGCACGATGGCGTCGAAAAGCCCTTCGTCCAGCTTGCGCAGGCGCGTGTCGACATTGCCGCGGATGGACTCGATACGCAAGTCCGGTCGCAGCGCCTTCAACTGCGCGGTGCGGCGCAGGGAACTGGTGCCGACGCGCGCGTAGCGGGGCAGATCGTTGAGCTTGTAGCCGATGAGCGCGTCGCGCGGGTCTTCCCGAGGCGGCACAGCGGCGATGGTGAGCCCGTCGGGCAGGTCGGTGGGCATGTCCTTCATGGAATGCACCGCCAGGTCGACGCGTTTGTCGAGCAGCGCCTCTTCGATCTCCTTGGTGAACAGGCCTTTCGAGCCCACCTGCGACAGCGGCACATCGGTGATCTTGTCACCGGTAGTGTGGATGATCTCGATTTCGGCTGCGATACCTTTGGCGGCCAGTTGATCCTTGACCCAATTGGATTGCCACAGGGCAAGCTGCGAGCCGCGCGAACCGATTTTGAGCATTAGCTTGATGTTACTCCGGGATGCGGAAGATGCGGCGAATGGTGTCGATGACAGTGGCGTCGCCGCGGCTGGCCTGTTTGCGCACCTCGGCGATGGCGCCGTGGGCCACCTTCGCCATCATGCCCTTGGTGAGCGCATCGAGAGCCTCTTCCTGCTGCGTGGTGAGGTTGCCGAGGCGGCCGCGCAGACGGTCGAGTTCCCCACTACGGATGGCTTCCAACTGTTCCTGGAGCCGGACGATGGTAGGCGCCACCTCGCGCTCGCGCAGGCGCGCCACCATCTTCTCCACTTCCTCTTCAATAATGCGCTCGGCCTCTTCGGCCTCCTGCTGGCGCGAGACGCGATTCTGTTCCACCACGCGGCCAAGGTCGTCGATGTCGTACAGGAAGGCGTTATCGAGCTTGTTGATCGCCGGGTCGATATTGCGGGGGACGGCGATATCAATCAGGAAGATCGGCTTATTCTTTCGTTGTTGCAGCACGCTCTTCATCTGATCGCGCGTCAGGATGTAATGCGGAGCGCCTGACGAAGTTATGACGATGTCCACCTGCGTGAGCGAGGCCTGGAAGTTTTCGTAGGGAACAACGGTTCCATTGAAGATCGCGGCCACCTGGTCGGCCCGTTCGCGCGTGCGGTTGGTGACGAAGATCCGCTCGGCTCCGGCCCGGTGCAGGTGGCGCGCGGCAAGTTCCGACATCTTGCCCGCGCCGATCAGCAGGATGGCGTGCCCCTGGAGCTTGCCGAAGATCTCGCGGGCGAGTTCAACGGCCGCATAGGAGACACTGACGGCATTCTGCCCGATTTCGGTTTCCGACCGCACGCGCTTGGCGACGGAAAAGGCGCGGGTGAGCAGGCCGTCGAGGAAGCCGTTCAGGGTGCCGGAGTTTTTGGCGGCGGTGTAAGCGTCCTTGAGCTGGCCCAGGATCTGGGGCTCGCCGACCACCATGGAATCGAGCGAAGAGGCGACGCGGAACAGGTGGCGGATGGCTTCACGCCCCTGGTAGTGGTAGAGATGCTCGGATATCTGCGTCTCCGGGACGTTGCGGGCCACGGCGAGGAACTTTTCGACAACCGCTTTGCCGTCGCATTCGCCGGCCACGGCCACTTCGACGCGATTACACGTGGACAGGATGACACCCTCTTCGACGCCGGACTGGGCCAGCAGCCCGCGCAGGGCTTCTTCGATATTGGCCGCCGGGAACGCGACTTTCTCGCGCACCTCAACGGGTGCGGTGCGGTGGTTCAGGCCTGTGATGAAGAGTTTCATCGTTCCATCAGGAGCGGGCGAAGGCCGATGTGGGCCGCCCAGGTAACAGCGGCGCAGCCCATCAGGGCGAGGGATAAGAAGGCGGCTTTGCGGCCGCGCCAGCCGGCGGTGTTGCGCAGGAAGACGGCTACCAGGCACAGCACCCAGGTGATGAGAGCGACGTGTATGCGGGCATCGGAGATCCAGCGCGTGCCGGATTCGATGAAAGCCCAGGTCAGGCCCGCGATGACGCCGCTGGTGATGAACAGAAAGGTGATGCCCAGCGAGTTGGTGATTATTTTGTCGAGAGTGCCGAGCGGCGGCAGATGTTCGAAGAGCTTCACGGGCTGCTTGTTCTTGAGCTGGCGTTCGCGAATGAGGTAGAAGAAGCTGGCCCCGGCGGTGAGCAGCAGGGCGGCATAGCCGGTCAGTACGGCAAGCACGTGAGCAAAGAGCCAGCCTTCGCGGAGGCGCGGGCTGGTCCACCCGGCAACCGGCGACTGCATCGAGCCCACCAGCGTCATGAGGAAAACCAACGGGAACAGGAACAGGGCCAGGGGGACGAACTGGTATCGCCACCAGACGAACAGGAAGACAAGCGCGATAAAGAAGGCGCAGAGCGATACGGATTGGTAGAAGTTCTCCACCGGCAGGTGGCCGAGCGAGCGCGTCATTTCGACCAGCGAGACCAGGTGCAGGATCACGGCCACAACAAAGGAACTGAGCGCCACCGAGAGCAGTTGCGTGCGCCGGGAGAGCAAGGTGAACAACGTGTGGAGGAGGCCGACGGAATAGAGGACGGCCGCCACCCGTAGCCAGAAAACGCTGGATTCCTGCATGGGAAAGATTTGCGGTCTATTTCTATTCTAACGGAGGGAGCAGGAAGAGAGGCGCACTGTCATTTTGTCGCCGATTCCCGGCTACCATCGAGGACAAGGAGATTCTCACCGATGCAGAAAGAGAGTGGAAACGGGATTGCCGGAAAGACGGCGATCGTAACAGGCGGAACCAGGGGGATCGGATATGCGATCGCCCGGATGCTGCTGGAGCGCGGCGCCCAGGTGGCGATCTGTGCCAGGAGCCAGGAGGGAGTAGACAAGGCCGTGGCGTCGCTGCAGGAGCAAACCGGGAAAGCCGCGATGGGTTGGGCTTGCGACGTGGCGAGCGAGGCGGCGATTGCTGCCTTTTATCAAAAGGTGGATGAGGCTCTTCCAAAATTGGATATCCTCATAAACAACGCAGGAATCGGCATCTTCAAGCCGGTCGGGGATATGACACCTGCCGAGTGGCGGGCCACCTTGGATACCAACCTGACCGGGGTCTTCTACTTCACCCATCTGGCCGTGGAGCGGTTCAAGCGGACCGGCGGCGGCTTCATCGTAAATCTGTCGAGCTTGGCCGGACGGAATCCGTTCGCCGGCGGAGCAGCCTATAACGCCAGTAAATTCGGGTTGAATGGCTTTACCGAAGCCCTGATGCTCGACCACCGAAACGATAACGTACGGGTCTGCTCGGTGATGCCCGGCAGCGTGGCCACCGATTTCGGAGGACCTGGCGGAGCCGGTACCAGTTGGAAAATCCAGCCTGAGGATATTGCCGAAGTGGTACGCGTGGTTTTGGAAATGCCGGAACGGACCATGGTGAGCCGTGTGGAGATACGGCCGTCACGGCCGGGCAAGTCATAGAAGGAGCATGACTTAATTGGGACTGCGAGGACGTCGAAAAAGGTTGGAATTCGGGTTGCTACCGTTTTTGCAGGATAGTTCCTCGCAGCCCGGTATGGGTCAGGATGGAAGGAAAACGACAATGAGCCTATTTAGTGCACCGGTGCGGGTGGAAAGCAGGGCGGGCCGACTGGGGATACCCCTGGATGCGTCAAGAACAGGACGGGAAGCGGAGATGCTGGAGCGCCGGCTTCGCCAACTCATTGTTGGACAGTCGGAGGCCATTGACCAGATCGTCAACATTTACCAGCTGTTTCTGACCGGGATGAATCCACCCGGACGCCCAATCGGGAGCTTTCTGTTCCTGGGCCCAACCGGGTCGGGCAAGACGCGGATCGTGGAAGCCTTGGCGGAAACCCTGCTTTATAATCCGCGCGGGGTGGTGAAGATTGACTGTGCGGAGTTCCAGCACAGCCACGAGATTGCGAAATTGATCGGGTCGCCTCCGGGCTACCTGGGGCATCGCGAGACGCACCCACTGCTGAGTCAGGAGCAATTGGGCCAGTACCACACCGAGACTTGCAAAATCAGCTTCGTGCTGTTTGACGAAATTGAGAAGGCGAGCGACGCGCTCTGGAACCTGTTGTTGGGCATCCTGGATAAGGCGACGCTAACGCTGGGGGATAACAAGCGAGTCGACTTTTCCAAGTGCCTGATTTTCATGACCAGCAACTTGGGCGCGGCGGAGATGGGGGCACTGCTGGCACCGCGGTTGGGCTTTAACGCCTTGAATCGTGAGGAGGCGTCGAAGACCCCGAAGGTGGATGCCGCGATGCTGTCGAAGATTTCGCGGACCGGTGTCGAGGCGGCGCGGCGCAAATTCACCCCCGAGTTCATGAACCGTCTGGACAAGGTGGTGGTGTTCCAGCCGTTGGGCGAAGCAGAGTTGCGGCGCATTCTGGATATCGAATTGGGAATTCTGCAGGGACGTCTGCTGGCAGTAGGGGAACAGCCGTTCGTGTTTACCGCTACCGAGGCGGCCAAGGAGATGCTACTGCGCGACGGCACAGACGCCAAGTATGGAGCGCGGCATCTGAAGCGGGCCATCGAACGGCAGGTGGTGCAGCCGATGGCCAACCTGATTGCGACCGAGCAGATCCGGCGCGGGGATTGGATTCGCGTCGATTTGGATTCCTTGGGAAAGGTACGCTTCTTCAAGGACGCCGAAGGCCTGTCCATCCATGTCATGCAGGACATGGTGGATCCGTCGCTGGTAAATCTGCATCAGGCACTGGCGAACGCGGCCGCCGCGGAGGTGCCGCGGATCGGGCAGCAGGCCAAAGGGAATCGACGGAGTTAGGCCCCGGGCAGGCCTTACCGACCGCCCGCGAACAGAATGACAATTCCGGAGAGGATCAGCGCCAGCCCGATGAACTTGAATCTGGTGAACGGCTCCCCAAAGAACAGGCGGGACCAAACGAGCGTCCACACATAGCCGACGGCGTTGAGCGGGTAGAGCACGGTAAGTTCTCCCTGCCGGACGCCGAGGACGAAGAAGTAGGAGGAGCCGATGAAGAGGGCGGCTCCTCCTGCCAGGCGGTAGTTGAACAGCAGCGATTTGAGGTCGCGATGGAGCCGCGAAGCACCGGCCTTCAACAATACGGCACCGAAGCTTCCAATGAAGGAAGCCAGCAGTACCAGCAGCATGGATGAGATGGGCGTCTTCAACGCTTAGGACCCATTCCCAGGACCGCGACACCGAAGACGATCGTGGCGACACCTATCAGCTTGAAAACGGTGAGCGTCTCATGAAACAGGACGGCAGAGAGGATCGTGACCCAAACGAACGTCAGAGAGATCACTGGGTAAAGAATGGAAAGCTCACCGTCCCGCAGCGCCAGAATGAGCACGGCCATGAACAGGCCATACAGAGCATATCCGGCCAGGATATGAGGATTGGTAAGCATGGCGAACACACCTGCGCCCTGCAGCGTGCTCGCACCGGTCTTAATCAGGATCTGAGCAGCGGCGCCCAGAATGGTACAAAGGGCGACCAGCGCGACCGACTGTCGCTTGGTGAACCGGAATCCTGTCCGTTCCAAGCCTGATGGCTTAACGTCTGGCAAATCCACGAACTCCTGACGGATCTTCCATCATAGCCGATGAAATCCCCCCTTGGCTCTAGCGGCCGGAAGAGAGCGTTAGACTAGTGGCTTATGCCCGATTACGAGAAGCTCGGCATTTTTTATCTCGGCCGTCAGTATGACTTGGCTACAAGAAAGCAACAATCCGCGGCCGTGCTCTACGAATCACGAGACCTGGTGACACACGCGGTGTGTGTCGGCATGACCGGAAGCGGTAAGACTGGCCTTTGCCTGGGACTGCTCGAAGAAGCCGCGATGGACGGCATTCCGGCGCTAATTATTGATCCCAAAGGGGATTTGGGGAATTTGCTGCTGACGTTTCCGGACTTGCGAGCGCAGGATTTCCGGCCCTGGATCAATGAAGACGATGCGCGCCGGAAGGGGTTGACCGCCGACGAGTTTGCGAGTCAGCAGGCGGAGCTATGGAAAACAGGGCTAGGCAATTGGGAGCAGGATGGGGCGCGTATTCGGACGCTGCGGTCCACTTGCGACATGTCCATCTACACTCCGGGCAGTGATGCAGGCATTCCTATTTCGGTACTGCGTTCGTTCGAGGCACCTCCGGCGGCTGTAATCGAAGACAGGGAACTGTTCCGGGAACGGATCAGCGCGACTGCCACCGCTCTGCTGGGTCTGCTGGGCGTGGACGCGGACCCGATCCAGAGCCGCGAGCATATTCTGCTCTCCAATCTGTTTGACCAGGCGTGGCGCGCTGGCCGGAATCTGGATATCGCCACCCTGATTCACGACGTGCAGACGCCGCCCATGACGAAAATCGGCGTATTGGACCTGGATGCGTTCTTTCCCTCCAAGGAGCGCTTCCAACTGGCGATGGCGATGAACAACCTCCTGGCGAGCCCCGGCTTCGAGGCTTGGCTGACCGGTGAGGCGCTGGACATCCAGTCGCTGTTGTATACGCCCGCCGGCAAGCCCCGGCTTTCCATCCTGTCCATTGCCCACCTGAACGACAGCGAACGGATGTTCTTCGTTTCGCTGCTGTTGAACCAGACGCTCAGCTGGATGCGCCAGCAATCCGGCACCACCAGCCTGCGGGCCATCCTCTACATGGACGAGATTTTCGGCTACTTCCCGCCGGTGGGCGAACCGCCCTCGAAGCGGCCGTTGTTAACACTGCTGAAGCAGGCTCGCGCGTTCGGGTTGGGCGTGGTGCTGGCGACGCAGAACCCTGTCGATCTTGACTACAAAGGTCTTGCAAATGCAGGCACCTGGTTTATCGGGCGGCTGCAGACCGAGCGCGATAAGAACCGCGTTCTTGACGGTCTGGAAGGCGTGGCGGCAAGTGCGGGAAGCGGCTTCGACCGGAAATCCATGGACGGGATGCTCTCCGCGCTCGGCAACCGCATCTTTCTGATGAATAACGTACATCGCGGCGTGCCGCAGATCTTTGAGACGCGTTGGGCTATGAGTTATCTGCGCGGTCCGCTGACGCGCACGCAGATCAAGCAACTGATGGACCCGCAAAAGGCGGCGATGACCAACCCTGGCGCTGGCGACAACCGGAAAGCCGCGACGATGCTGGGGACGACAGCCGCCGCCCGCCCGGTATTACCACCGGACGTGGCGCAGTATTTTGCTCCAGCTCGGGCGGCGTCCGGCGCGGAGGTGACGTACCGGCCGATGCTGTTCGGGGCAGCCACGGTACAGTTTCTGGATCCAAAGAAGGGCGTCGACGTGACCCGGAGCGTACACATTGTCGCGCCGATTACAACCGATGCCACGCCTGTCAGTTGGGAGGACGCCGCGGAGGCGGAGTTTGACGTGGATGAGTTGGAGAAGTCGCCGCTCGATGGGGCGTCGTTCGGAGAACTGCCGCCGGCCGCCTGTAAAGCGAAGAGCTACGCTTCGTGGAGCAAGGAGTTCGCTGGCTGGCTGTTCGCCAACCAGAAGATCGATCTGTTCCAGAGCCCGTCTTACGGGGAGATTTCAAAGCCGGACGAGTCGGAGCGCGATTTCCGGGTGCATCTACAGCAGATTGTGCGCGAGCAGCGGGACGCACAGGTGGAACTTCTGCGCAAGAAATATGCCCCGAAGCTGGCATCCATCGAAGAGAAGATCCGCAAGGCCGAGTACAACGTGGAAAAGGAAAAGCAGGAGTCGCAGAGCACGACCATCGAGAGCGTGATTTCGATCGGCACGGGCATTATGGGCGCGCTGTTCGGGTCGCGGAAGTCGACGACGGCGATTGGCAAGGCGGCGACTGCGGCAAAAGGGATCGGGCGGATGCGGAAGCAATCGCAGGAATCGGAATTCGCCGAGCAGACGTTGCAGACCTTACGAGAGCAGTATGCGGAGCTGGAGGAGCAGTTGAAGGTGGAAAGCGAGCAGCTACTGGCGGCCACGAACCCCGCGACGGAGGCATTTTCCCTGGTGACCATCCGGCCGAAGAAGACCAACATCGCAATTCGGCTGTGCACCTTGGTGTGGGTGGCGGAATAGGCTAAATCCCGAGCCCCTTTCCGCCGATAGAGGAGTATGCGGGCGGTTCCGCATGACCTACTACGACGAACTGGGGGTGGGCCCGGAGGCGACGGCGGAAGAGATCCGGGAAGCCTACAAGCGGCTGGCTAAGCTGCTACACCCCGATACGCAACAGGATGAACGAGTGCGGCATGTGGCGGCCTGCCAGATGCAGCGGCTGAATCACGTTTACGAAACGTTAAGCCATGCAGATCGGCGCCGGCTCTACAATGCGGGTCTGGAGGGTCCGCCTCTGCCGATGTTGTTCCAGCCTCCCCCGCTGCCGCCGCCTCCCGTGCCTCTGCCTGTCCTTCTGGCCAGGCGGTATGGCAGTTGGGTGGCAGGGGGTTTGAGTGTCCTGGTTTTGATCTGGTTCATCGGGGCAGGGGCCTCCCCCACCGTAACCAGCACGGCCGAAGCCACACGTGACGGTAGGCAGAAGGGCGTCTCATCGACCCAAACCGCGCACCGAGAGAGACCAGACTACGAAGAGCGGCTGGAGGCGGAGTTGCGAAAGCTGCGCCAGGAGCGCGAGTTGCTGGAACAGGAGCGGGACGCGGCGTTGCGGCGGCTGGCCGAACCACTCCGCAAAGAGCCGCGTCCAGCGATGACGCCGATGTTGGCGCCGCTACCCGAGCCAGAAATGCCGGGAGGAGTCATCCAGGCTCCAGCACCCGTTTCGGGCTCACAGGTTGAGTTGCGGGAGCCGGAAGGGCCAGCGGATCCGGGCCTGGTGGGGACTTGGTACTTCGCCGGGCGACGGCAGTCCGGAGCATCGAAAACGCTCTACGCGGCTGAGTACATCGAGGCGGTGGTGGAGGACGACAACGGGCTACTGCTCGGACGCTATCGCGCGCGGTATCGAATCCCGGACCGGGCCATTTCGCCGGAGGTGCAGTTTACGTTTGAAGGGCGGGGAAGCAAGGAAACGGGCAACTTTTTGTGGCGCGGATCGGACGGCTCACAGGGAGAAATGCGGTTGACGCTTCTCACTCCAAATACAGTAGAACTGGCGTGGGTAGCGAGCAGCCTTGGCAAATCCATGGGATTGGGGTCGGGGAAGGCAGTGCTGGTGCGCCGCCTCGACCCGTAGAACAATGACTAGCCTTCGGCCTTACCAATCAGGATGATGGCGATGGGCTGTTCGCCCACCTTCACCTGGAGAACATAGTCGCTCTCGCCCATCTTGTCGAATCCGGGCTTGAAGTCGGACTCGACCTTCCACATGCTGAAGACGGCCGGGTGGGGCGTCTTCGACACTTTCTTGCTCGCGTCGACTAAGGCATTGAATTTGGGTGTCGCGGCAGGGTCGGTATCCTCGGCTGCGTTCGAAAGCAGGAGGAAGTCGCGCTGCGGCGCCACACCCTGGTGGTCACCGTTCACAGGGAAGAAGCTGAGGCGCATGGTGTACAGGCCGGGAGCAATCCCCTGACCCCTACGATCGGCATGTTTTTCCGGAAAGTGAATCAGGCCGATAAAGGCGCCGTGGGCGACACCCGTCCAGGTGACGGTGTCTTCGTTTTCGGTGGTGGAAGGAGGAGGAGTGGTGCGCAACCAGACTTGCGCAAGCACCTTGCCATCTGGGGCCGTGATCTTCAGGCCTTCCTTGGCAAGGGCTCCGGCTAACGTGGACGGAACTCCTTCGGGCATAGCGGCCGCGGGCTCGACTTTGTACTGAGCAAACAGAGAAACCGAGCTGATGAGGGCCGCGCACAGAAGAGTTCGTAAATTCATGAGGTCTCCAGATCCATGTTACAAGATGCGTTTGCGGTCGATTGCGGTGCGGCGGTTTCGTTAAAATTCACTCATGGCGCCCCCGTCACGTGCGCAAGGACCCTCCCGATGAGGACGCAGCGCATCCTGGTAATCGACGACGACGAAACCCTGCGGGACACCGTAGCCGTGATGATGGAACAGGAGGGCTTTCAGGTACATCAAGCGGGTAATGGCGCCGAAGGTCTCGATTGGGCCCTGAAACATAAGCCGGATCTCGCACTGGTGGACCTACGGCTGCCCGGACTGCCGGGCGTGGAGATCTGCAAGCGGCTGCGCACGGCCCAGGTACGGACGGCCATCATCATCCTCAGCGCGGTCGGGGACGAAGTGGACAAGGTTCTGCTGCTCGAAATCGGCGCCGACGACTACGTTGTTAAGCCTTTCGGAAGGCGGGAGTTGCTGGCGCGCATCCGGGCGGTGCTGCGGCGCACAACCCCGGAGACTCCGCAGCGGCTGTCATTCTCGGATACGGAGGTGGACCTGGAGCGGCGGGTGGTGACTCGGGCCGGCGCCACAGTCCGGATGACCCCGTCGGAGTACAACCTTCTGGTGTACTTCCTGCAGAACCCGGACCGGCCGCTGACGCGTGATGTAATCCTCAACGAGGTGTGGGGCTACGATTCGTCCCCCAACACGCGAACCGTGGATGCGCACGTGGTAAAGCTGCGGCAAAAGTTCGAGCGGGACAGCGAGTCCCCGCGCCATTTTGTGACCGTACACGGCGTGGGGTACCGCTTTTTGCCGTAACAATTTTGCGGCGAAGGAGCGAACTGTGCTACAACCCCACCTAACGGTGTTGCTGCGCAGGACGCAGATTTGATTTGGGAAAGGGGGCATAACCTGTGTCCCGTCGGTTGGTGTTGGTGGTCGAGGATTCGAGCGAACTCGCGGCGAATCTGGAAATCACCTTGCAGTCGATAGCTGATACGGAGGTGCTAGTCGCCGCCGGCGTCCGGCAAGCGCGGGCGCGGCTGGCGACTGTTGCGCCCGAAGACCTGCTGATCATCGTGACAGACATCCAACTTCCCGATAATGACGGCCTGGCCTGGATCCGCGAACTGCGCCGCTCGGAGCGCTTCGCCGCCACTCCGATAGTGGTTACCAGCGGAGAGACGGATCCGCAACTGGCACCGGCGCTGGGCGAACTGGGAGTTGGGGCATTTTTCCGCAAACCGTTCTCGCCGCTACGGCTGCGTGCGCATGTCGAAGCGCTGCTGGGCGGAGAAACAACCAAACTTCGCGTAGTACCTAAGTGAATCCGCGCCGTATCCCGCTTCTCTGGAAGATCTGGCTATCGACCTCGGTCGTGCTTACGGCGCTGTTCGCCTTGTTGGGGATCCTGGTCCTGCGAAGCGTACAGAATGAGGCGGCGGCCAGCCTGCTGCGGGAAGCGCAGGGCAGCGCGAAAGCGTACCAGGCGATTTGGGATGCCCGGGCCGAACAGTTGCAGAGCCTGGCGGCGATGGCGGGCGAACTTCCAGTTTCGCCGGCGTTGTTGGAAAACCCGGGATTCTGGTCGCGCATGCACTCGGAACTCCGCGGGCCATCGTTTCTGTTCGTGGTGGATCAGAAGGGGCAGGTACTGCAACGCTATCCGCCACACGGGGCGCCGGAACTAGATTTGGGCATACTGTTGGCCTCGGCCCAGCAGACGTTCCCGGAGCCGCTGACCGGGTTTCTGACGGCCACGAGCGTCCTCTATCGGGTGGTGGTGACGCCGCTCTATGGCGGGGCACCGGAACAGAACGCGCGGACGGGCGTTCTGGTGGGCGGCTTTGCTATCAACCACGCGGTGGCGCGGGAGTTGAAGGCGCGCAGCGGGTCCAGCGAGTGCATTTTCCTGGCCAGGGGGCAGATCTTCGGGTCGACGCTGGACGACCATGCAACCGGCAACGTGGCACGGCACCTGGGTCGGGCAACGGCGGGAAGCGTTGTCACGGACGGCCGGTTGGAGTATGTACCCTTCGAGCAGGTGCTCGAAGGATTGGACGGGCAACCGGTGGCGCGACTGTGGATTCTGCGATCGTTCGCCGAGGCGCGGCGCAGCCTGGCGGCGGTGCGGCGGCGCATTCTGCTGCTATGGGGGGCGGCGGTCGCGGTAGGCCTGCTGCTGACGTACGGCGCGGTCAGCCGGCTGCTAAAGCCAATTCGCGATCTGGACGCGGCGGCATCGGAGGTGGCCATGCAGAACTACAGCCACCGTCTGGCCGAAGACCGCGACGACGAACTGGGCCGCCTGGCCACGACCTTCAACCGGATGTGCGAATCGCTGCAGGCGGCTCGGGCGGAGTTGGTGCGGCGGGAGCGGGTGGCGCTGATCGGACGTCTGACCAGTTCGATCGTCCATGATTTGCGGAATCCATTAGCGGCGATCTACGGAGGGTGTGAACTACTGGCCGAGACGCAGCCGAGCCCGGAGCATACCCGACGCATCACGGGCAACATTCTGCGGGCGTCGCGGCGCGTACAGGAAATGCTGGAGGACCTAACCCGCGTCGGCAAAGGTCAGAAGAGCGAGACGGCGAGCGATCCGCATCCACTGGAAGAAGTGGTGTCGGGGGCCGTGGCGCGGCTGAGCGATGCGGCCGAGTCCCACGGGGTGGCAATCCGGCAGAGGATCCCCCCGCACATAACGCTGGTGGGAACGCGTACCCGGTTGGAAGGCGTTTTCGTCAACTTGATACAGAATGCACTGGACGTAATGCCGCAGGGGGGCGAAGTGCGGGTGGACGCGGCCACCGAGGGCAACTGGGTTATCGTGGAGGTAGCCGATACGGGCCCCGGGGTGCCTGAGGAAATCCGCGAACAGCTGTTCCAACCCTTTGTGAGCCACGGTAAACGGAACGGTTTGGGTTTGGGGCTGGCCCTGGCACGGCAAACGGCCGTGGATCATGGGGGCGATCTGTGGCTGAGCACGGATACGGCACGCGGGGCGCGGTTCCTGGTACGGTTGCCACGGCAACGGTCCTCAGGTTGATATAATCGAAAATTCACCCCTCCTGTAGGAGTTTCCACGAAGATGTTCGATCTGTTCCGAAGCCGGGAGAAAACTACCCGGTATCTGCTGGGCGGCCTGCTGACGTTGGTTGCCGTTTCCATGGTAGTGACGCTGATTCCCGGATTCGGGACGCCGACGAGCACAGGCCTTGACGAGACCATCGCCGAAGTAGGCAGCGAGAAGATCTCGTTGCGCGAAGTCCAGATGGGCGTCAACGACAGCTTGCGCGGCCGCCAGATTCCGCCAGAACTGGTTTCGGTGTACGCGCCGCAGATTGTCGACCAGGTGGTGAAGGAGCGGGCGATCGCTTACTACGCCAAGGACTTGGGTTATAAGATCACGGACGCCGACGTGGCGCAGGTCATCCAAATGATGATTCCGCAGCTGTTCGAGGGCGGCAAATTCGTCGGTAAGGAAGCCTACGCGCAGTTCCTGGCCTCGAACAACACCAGTATCAGCGAGTTCGAACGCAATGCGCGCATGCGCGCGGCGATGCGGCGGCTGGAGAGCGTGGTGCTGGAAGGGATGATCGTCACGCCGCAGGAGATCGAGCGGGAATACCGGTCGCGCAACGAGAAGGTTGTGATCGACTACGTGAAGGTTGACCCGGCGAAGGTGCAGGCGGAGATCAAAGTGACGCCGGAGGAGATCAAGGCGCACTATGAAACGTCGAAGGCCAGCTACCGGACGTCGGAGAAGCGGACGGCACGCCTGCTGGTGTTCGACGAAGCCAAGATCAGCGAGAGCCTGAACGTGGACGAGGCTGCGCTGCGGCGTTACTACGACAACAACAAGGATCAGTTCCGCAGCCAGGAGCGGGTGCGGTCGCGCCACATTCTGGTGAAGGCCGGCAGCACGGCTTCAAAAGAAGAGAAGGCCGCGGCCAAGACCAAGGCCGAAGGGATCCTGAAGCAGGTGAAGGGCGGCGGGGACTTCGCGGAACTGGCAAAGAAGAATTCGGACGACCCGGGTTCGGCGGCCAAGGGCGGGGAACTCGATTGGTATGCCCGCGGCCAGTTGGCGAAGGCTTTCGAGGATAAGGCATTCGCGATGAAGCCGAAGGAAATCAGCGATCTGGTGGAGACCGAATTCGGCTACCACATCATTCAGACGCTGGAAAAGGAAGAGGCGCGGCTGAAGCCCTTCGAGGAAGTCAAGGAGCAGCTGAAGAAGGATCAGATCAAGGAGCAGGTGTTCGACAAGATGGCAGCCAACGCCGACCAGGCGCGGGCAGCCCTGGTGAAGAACCCTGGTGCGGCGGAACAGTTGGCAGGCCAACTGGGCGCTGCGTTCACCAAAATCGACGGGCAGGAGCGTGGTAAGAGCTACCCACTGCTTGCCGGTCAATCGGTGGAAATGGACGACGTGCTCTTTGAACTGAAGAAGGCTGGCGACGTGACCGAAGTGGTGCAGTTGCCCGGGAATAAGCTGGCCGTGGCGGTGCTGGATGGCATCGAAGCCCCGCGCCAGGCCGAGTTGAGCGAGGTGGAGGAGCAGATTCGCACGACCATCCGCGGCGAGCGCGCGCAGCGCTTGCTCGCGGAACGGTCGAATACGGTCATGGAGCGGGTTCGCGGCAATGGCGGCGACCTGGGTAAGGCTGTAGCCGGCATGGGCCTGGATGTGAAGACGACGGCCGAGTTCGGCCGCGACGGCCAAGTGGAAGGCATTGGTTCCGCCAACTTCCTGGATGAGGCCTTCCGTCGGGATCCTGGCGCTATATTTGGCCCGGTGAACGTGTCGGGCGCGAACTACATCTGCAAAATCAAGAGCAAGACTCCGGCGGACATGAGCAAGCTGGCGGCACAGCGCTATGACATTCTGCTGCGGTTGAAGTCGCAGAAGGCGCAGCAGCGGCGCGACATGTTCGAAGAAGGTCTGCTTGACTACATGAAGCAGAAGAAGATCGTGAAGATTCACAAGGAAACGGTCGACCGCCTTGTGAATAGTTACAAGAACTCGTAGGACTGCCGCTTGCTGCAGGCCTTACTGGAGTTTCTGCGTACCCTGACCAACCCGGAGAAGCTGATCCAGCTTCTCTCCACGGTGTTGGGCGGCCCATTGGGATACGCCATGCTGAGTTTCGTCGTATTCGCCGAGACCGGCTTGCTTATGGGCTTCTTCCTGCCAGGCGACTCGCTGCTGTTTACAGTGGGCGTCGTCGCCGGGGCAGGGGAGTTGAATATCTTCCTCATCAACCTGGTCCTGATGGCGTCGGCAATTATCGGCGACGGCGTCGGTTACTACCTGGGCCGACGCACGGGCCCGGCTATCTTCAACCGTCCCGATTCCCGATTCTTCAAGCAGGAGTACCTGCACCGCACGCAGGAGTTTTACCGCAAGCACGGCGGCAAGACGATCATCTATGCCCGCTTTGTGCCGATTGTGCGGACGTTCGCGCCGTTCATCGCCGGCGTGGGCCAGATGGAATACAAACGGTTTGCCTCGTTCAACATCTTCGGCGGCATCGGGTGGGTGTTCAGCATGACGATGGCGGGGTACATGTTGGGTGGCATACCGATTATCCAGCGGCATTTTGAGAAGGTCGTGATCGGCATTGTCTTTGTCTCGGTGGTCCCCATTCTGGTGGAATACCTGAAGGGGCGCACAAAAAAGGAACCGGGTTCCGTCTCGGGGCGTTGAAGGAAGCATGGGGCTTCTTCCGATCCTTCTGCTTGCCTTGCCTTTACCGCTGCCGGCCAATGATGGCCCGGAGCAATGGAAGGCGCTGATGCAGAAATCCGTCGACCTGCTCACCAATACCGACGCCAATCAGGCCAAACTCCTGTTCATCAAGCGGCGCGAGGTACAGGAGTTCGACGGCGACGGTAAGGTGAAGACCCGCAAGGTGATCACGACAGCCCGTGAGCCGTATGAGGACGCCGTGGTGACACGGGTGATTGCGCGCGATGACAAGCCCATCACCGAAGAGGAACGTGCTCAGCAGGAAGAGAACATCCGCCGGACTGTGGCCGAGTGGCGTGCACGGGAGCAGGCGCAGGCTGCGGTCGGCCCGAAGAAGCCCACCGAGAAAGCCAACGAAACCAATCGCATGATCCGCGAGTTCGCCAACGCTCTCGACTACAAGCCGGTGGGTATGGAGACCATCGACGGACGCCCGGCCCGGATCTTCGACTTCCAGCCGCGTCCCGGCTATAAGCCTCCGAGCATGAAGTACCGCATTTTCGAGAAGATGCGCGGCAAGGTGTGGATTGACCAGGAGAGCGCGGAGGTGGTGCGCGTGGATGCCGAGATGTTCGAGGACCTGAACGTCGGCTTCGGCGTGGTGGGCCACGTGGGGAAGGGGTCGACCTTCAAGATGGAGCGCCGCCGGATGGCGGGCATCTGGGTGCCGGTGCGCGAGCAGATCCGTATTCAGGCCCGCCTGATGCTGGTGAAGAGCTTCCGGCAGGAGATCCTGAACACGTTTTCAGAATTCAAGCCACGTCCGGGAAAGACCGAAGCGGCGCTGGTGCAGTAATCAGCGCTCCAGCAGCAGTTCAGCGAAGCCCCAACCCGTATCTGTCCAGGTATGGACGTGACGAAAGCCTACGTCTTCGCAGGTCCGTTGTAGATCCGGTAGCACGTACTTGTAGCTGGATTCGGTCCAGATGGTCTCGCCGGCTTCCAGGCGGACCAGCAGGTCCAGCGCCCGAATACGGACCGACTGGCCGATTTCCGAACGCAGGTGCATCTCCATCCGGCCGGCGGGCTCGTTCCAACGGGCCTCGTGTTCGAACAAGCGGAGGTTGAACTCGCCGCCGAGTTCGCGGTTGATGCGGGCCAGCAGGTTGCGGTTGAAGGCCGCCGTGACGCCGATAGGGTCATCGTAGGCCGGCAGCAGCACCAGTGCACTTTTCACCAAGTCCGCACCGAGCAGCAGGAGATCGCCGGGACGAAGGCGGGCAGCGACGGCGGTTAGAAAGAAGCGCGCTTCCGATGGGCTGAAGTTGCCGATCGTGCTGCCCAGGAACAACAGCAGCAATCGTTCGTCCCCCCGGCGGATGTTCACCTCGCTGAGCCCATCCAGGTAGTCGCTATGGATACCCTCCACCGGCACCAGGTCGGAGAGGAGCGTCTCACAATGAGCCAATGCCGAAAGGCTGATGTCGATGGGGTGATAGCGGCTGACGTTGCCTTCCTGCAGCAGGAGGCGGGTCTTGCGGCCGCTACCGCTGCCCAACTCCGCGACACGGCAGGGGCCGGCTTGCTGGAGGATGGGACGGGCAGCGGTCTTCAGAATACGCTCTTCGGCGCGGGTAAGGCCGTACTCGGGTAGTCCGGTGATGGCCTCGAACAGCGCGCTACCGACATCGTCATAAAGATATCGGCAACTCAACCGCTTCGCTCCGGCCGGCGCCGAAAGGCCGGCTCGGACATCGTCGGCCATCCCGGCCGCCAGCAGGTCCTGCATCAGCGCTCCTCCACACAGCGAAATGTCGCATAAATATAGGGATAGTCCCGGCGGAACCAGTTGCGGAACGACGGCCGTGTCAGCGTCGACGCGGTCACCGGACTGGCGCCTTTGAGGACGTAGTGCTCGCCATCAAAGAAGGGCTGCGAGTAGTTGGGATAGAAATCGAACTCGTGGAAACCAGGGTACGGGGCAAAGGGGGTGCCGGTCCACTCCCAGCCGTTGCCGGTCAAGCCGGGCTGTTGTGTAACGGGAACCGGATCGAAGCGGCGGAATCCGAAGTTGCCGGAATCGCGATGGGCGAAGAGCGCCGCGGCTTTCTGCCATTCGGCCTCCTGAGGCAAGCGCCAACCGCGCCAGCGCGCGTAGGCATCGGCTTGGGTCCAGGTAACGTAGACGGGCCAATCCGCCGGCAGAGGCACCTGGCCGAAGAGGGTATGCAGATAGCGGCCGCCGTCCAGCCAGAAGGGGGGCAGCGTGCCGCCTTCGCGAACAAACTCCTGGTATTCGCCGTTGGTAACCGGATAGCGCTGGATGGCAAAGCCAGGCGTGTAAACCTCATGGCGGGAAAACTCGTTATCCCAACCAAAGCCCTCTCCGGGTTCACGGCCGAGGGCAACCGCACCGGCGGGAATGCAAACCATGCGCTGGGGAACGGGAGTAGCAGGCTGCTCGGCCGGCACAGGTCCCTGCTTTTGTTCGGGTGGCAGTTGCTGGATGGCGTAGCAAAGCGTTTCCAGATGCATGAGACGATGCTCCAGGGCGACGTGCAGCAGTTCGTTGGGGATGGAACCGGCGGGCGCCTGGTTCAGGCGCTCGCGCACGGCGTCGACGTATCGTCGGACCTCGTCTTCGCCGGGCCATTCCGAGGCTGGCTCTTGCGGGAGTTGCCCCGGCGGCGGGTCGATGCCGAAGGCGAACAAGCGGTCGAAGATGGGGTGAAAAGAAGGCCGGTCGAGCGCTCGGCGGCCGAGCAGGTTCCAGTCGAAGGCTTCCAAATGACCCAGGTAGAAAATCAGGCGGTGGCGTTCGGGGATGGGCCGCTCCAGCAGGGCTTGGGGAGCCAGGCGGGCGAAAAGGGCATCGCTCTGGGCGCGAGCCTCTGCGATTCTGTCGCGCAGATCTTCTTCCAGCATTACCCTCCCACCCGTAGATGTAGCAGGGGCCGCCAGTGCTTCACAACTAGTGTCCGTAATTCGTGTTGTTCACAATAAGAGAAGTATTTCACGATGGTCTTTCGTACGCTGCCGATTCTGTTCGTGCTGCTCGCCACGCTTCGAGCGCAACAATTGCCCGACGCCTGCCCGCTGCCGGACGCGACGGTGGGCGTGGCCTACTCGCACCAGATGCGGGCTACAGGCTTCACGGGAGCGCCCCGCTGGTTGCCCTCGGGGCTGCCGGAAGGGCTCTCCCAGAATGCCGATACCGGCCTGATCACAGGCACCCCGATCCGTGCAGGCAATCACCTGGTTACGGTGTTCGCTTCAGCATTTCAGGATAGCCAATTGGCAGTGGCCATTTGCAACATGACCGTAAAAACGGCGGAAAACGCCAATCCGGGCGTCAGCAACCTTAGAATTGTGACGGCGGCGCTGCCGGAAGCCGCGGCGTTGACCCCGTATAGCGCCGCCCTGGAGGCCGACGGCGGCAAGTCGCCGTATACGTGGTCCGCGGTCGCCGGCAGCGCCCTGCCGTCGGGGCTCAGTCTGTCGGCGGAGGGACGGGTTTCCGGAAAGGTAGCGGTTCCGGGAGACTATGCCTTTCGGGTACGGCTGGCAGACACCGGCGGGCAGCAGTTCGAGACGCCGCTGGCGTTGAAGGTGGCGCCTCCACCGCCGTTTGAACTGGCAACGAAGACGTTGGCCTTTACGGCTGTCGCTGGCGGCAATGAGCCACCGCCCGTAACCGTGCAAATGACCAGTTCGGTGCAGCATCCTTACCGAGCTTCGGTGACGACGGACGATGGTGCCGGATGGCTGGTGGTATCGCCGGAGGAAGGCGAAGCGCCCGGATCGCTGACGGTCCGCGCGAATCCGGCAGGTCTGTCGGCGGGCCGCTATGCCGGGCGGATCGATGTCCGGTCGAGGACGGGCGATGCGGTGAACTCGATTGAAGTGACGCTGGAGGTGGCGGATCCGGTGGAGCCAGCCAAGTTGACGCTGGACCCCGGCGAGATTTCGATTGAAGTGAACCGTGCCACCCCGCTGGCGACGCGTACGTTCCGCGTGTTGAACACCGGTGGCGGCACGTTGACCTTTCGCACGGACGTGCGAACCGCGCTGCCGGGGTGGCTGTCGATTACGCCGGAGTCGGGGACAGCCACGGCCAGCGAGCCGGCAGTGCTGACGGTGAGTGTCGACGCCTCCGCGATGCCGCGCGACACCGACCAGGTGACGGGGCGCATCGAGGTAACGACCGAGGAGGGCCAGATTCGGGCGCTCGGCGTGCTGTTGACCGCCGTACGGGACGAGGTGCCTGTCACCGCCCTGCCCAGCCGGGTCTATCTGCCGCTGTTCACCGGCGCTCCAGTGATGCCGCAGACGCTAAGCCTTCGTAATGACGGCCGCGAGGCCCGGGACTTCACGGTATTGGAGAACCTGCCGGGATTCGCCGTGGTGCCCGCACGTGGGACCATCGCCTCCGGCGCGGTGGTCGACCTGCAACTGGTGGGCAGGGACAACGTGACGGCGGCGCCGGGACCGGTGTCGGCGGGCCTGGTGATCAACTTTGGCGCAGGCAAGGAGCCGCTGGGGATTTCGCTGGGCGCTTCGGTGAACGCATTAACGGCAGGCGCGCCGCCCTTGCTTTCCGATAATGCGCTGACCTTGCGAACCGCGCCGAACACCCAGACGGCGTTGCAGGAACTGCGGATTCAAAACCCGGGCACGCAGCCGATGCCGTTTCAAATCACGCCGGCGTCGACGCGCGACTGGCTGAATGTGGAGCCGCGACGCGGGACCATCGAGCCCGGCGCCATCGTGCGGCTGCGAGTAACAGCCAGCAGCGCGGGATTGACCGCCGGCATGCAGAGGGGAACGTTGACCTTGCAGGTGCAAGGCGGGGTGACACGCACCATCGGCGTGCTGTTCTTCCCTCCAGGAGCATGCACGCCCACACAAGGCGTGCTGCAGATGCGTACGCTGGCCGGCAACCCGACGCTGAACGCCGCGTTCCCGATCGCAATCGAGGCAGGGCTGTACGACAACTGCGGCAATCCGGTGCGGCTCGGTACGGTCACATTGCAGCTATCCAACGGCGATACACCCGTTCCGTTGACGTCGTTGCTGGATGGGCGTTGGGCCGGCGAATGGGTGCTCGGCAACCTGCCGGCGGACCCCCGGATTGCCTGGAGCCTGCAGGCGCGCGGCGGTGGGTTCACCGCGGTGGAAAACGGAACGCTGCTGCTGGGATCGGGCAATCTGCCACCGGCGGCGCTGAGCCTGGTGGACCCATCGAGCGGGATCGCCGACCGGCCCATCGCTCCCGGCGGCATCTTCCGCATCCTGGGTGCGAGACTCTCCAGCGGCACGGCACAGGCCGCGGTGGACAGTTGGCCGTCGACGCTGTCTGGTGCTGAGGTTTTACTGGACGGGCGGCCGCTGCCGGTCTTCCAGACCACGGCGGACTCGGTTACGGCGCAGGCTCCGTTCGACCTGCGCATCAACACCCGCGTGAACCTGTCGGTGCGGTATCAGGGCGTAGCATCGATTCCCCTGCGCGCGGACACGCGCATCGCGGCGCCCAGTATTCGCACTGTGGAACCGTCCGGCAGAGGGTCGGGCCTGTTCTCCGATGGCGATGGAAACGCCATCACGGCGCAGAACCCGGCCACGCCAGGGATGACGGTAACCATGTTCGGTACCGGCCTGGGAAAGGTGGAGGAGCCGGTGGAGGCTGGTACGGCACCGGGATCGGCGGTGCGCCTGCAGAATGCGGTGTTCGTACGGGTAGGCGGCCTGGAGACACGAGTGGTAAGCGCGGCCTTGACGGGGGCCCAGGTAGGCTTATACCGCGTTACGTTCGTGGTGCCGAAGCTGCCGGCGGGAACCACCGAGGCGGCGGTGGTGATGATCGTCGGCGGCCAATTGAGCCAGACCGTGACACTGCCGGTCAGCGTGCCATAGCCATCCCGCGCGATAATGAAGGAAGCCCCCCCGGTTTCCGTTCCTTTAGGATAGCTACGCATGTCCGATCGTCCCTTCGTCCATCTTCATAACCACACCGATTATTCGCTGCTCGATGGAGCCTGCGAGATCGGGCAGATGATGAAGATCGCCGCCGAGCAGAAGAGTCCGGCCATTGCCATGACCGATCATGGCAACCTGTTCGGCGCGGTGGAGTTCTATAACAAGGCCAAAGAGCACGGCGTACTGCCCGTAATCGGCTGCGAGGTGTACGTTTCCAAGAAGGATCACAAGGAGAAGTCGGACACCCGCTACAACCACCTGGTGCTCCTGGCCGAGACGCAGGACGGCTATCGCAACCTGATCAAGCTGGTATCGTCGGCATTCCTGGAGGGCTTCTATTACAAGCCGCGAATTGATAAGGACCTGCTGGCGCAGCATGCCAAGGGACTGATTGGGTTGTCGGCCTGCCTGCAGGGCGATATCAACGAGACGCTGCTCAATGACCAGTACGCCGAGGCGCGGCGCATGGCCCACATGTACGAAGACATGCTGGGCAAGGGCAACTTTTTTCTGGAACTGCAGGATCACGGGCTGGAAGAAGATCGCAAGGTGCTGCCGCTCATCGACAAGCTGGCGCGCGATACGGGGATTCCCCTGGTTGTCACCAACGACGCGCACTATCTGAAGAAAGACGACGCGCGGTCCCACGAGATCCTGATGTGCATCCAGACGGGGAAGACCATGTCGGACCCGAACCGCATGCGCTTCACCACCGAGGAGTTCTACCTCAAAACACGAGCCGAGATGGAGGCGCTATTCGGTGACTATCCCGATGCGCTGGACCGCACCTGGGACATTGCGCAGCGCTGCAACGTGAAGCTGGAGAAGGTGAAGGATCCCTTCCCGCGCTTCGACATTCCGGAAGGGCACACCACCGACACCTACTTTGAGTACGTCGCGCGCCAGGGCTTTGAGAAACGCCGCGGGCGTCTGGAAATGATGCGCAATTCGGGCATGCTGAAGCACGAGTTGGGCGCCTACAACGATCGCCTGGATATGGAGATCCGCGTGATCCAGAGCATGAAGTTCTCGGGCTACTTCCTGATTGTCTGGGACTTCATTCGGTTTGCGAAGTCGAAGGGGATTCCTGTGGGGCCAGGACGCGGATCGGCGGCGGGCAGCCTGGTGTCGTATGCGATGGAGATCACCGACGTGGATCCGCTGCAGTACGGGCTGCTGTTCGAGCGCTTTTTGAACCCCGAGCGTATCTCAATGCCGGACGTCGACATCGACTTCTGCACGCATCGCCGCGGCGAGGTGATCCAGTATGTGACCGAGCGCTACGGCCGCGAGCAGGTGGCCCAGATCATCACCTTCGGTACGCTGGGCGCGAAGGCGGCGATTAAAGACGTTGGCCGCGCGCTCGATATGACGTTCGCCGATGTGGAACGGCTGACCAAACTGGTGCCGCAGACGCTGAACATCAAGCTGAAGGACGCTATTGAGCAGGAGCCCGGCCTGCAGGACCTGGCGCGCAAGGAAGAGCGTGTCAAGGAAGTGCTGAACGTGGCGCAGCGGCTGGAAGGACTGGCGCGCAACGCCGGCATGCACGCGGCGGGCGTGGTGATTTCCCCGGTGCCGTTGAAGGAACTGGTGCCGCTGTACAAGACAAGCCGGGACGAAGTTGTGACCCAATTCGACATGGTCGGATTGGAGAAACTCGCCCTGCTCAAGATGGACTTCCTGGGCCTGACGACGCTGACGATTATCCACGATGCGATCGGGCTGATCAAGAAGCATTGCAGCGTGGACGTTGTGATCGACGATATTCCGCTGGATGATGCCAAGACCTACGAGATCTTTTCGAAGGGCTTCACCAGCGGCGTGTTCCAGTTCGAATCCGACGGCATGCGCGACATTCTGCGCCGCTATGAGCCCAGCCGGTTGGAAGATCTGTGTGCGTTGAACGCACTGTATCGCCCGGGCCCGATCCAGGGCGGCATGATCGACGACTTCATCGACCGCAAGCACGGGCGCAAGGATGTGGTCTTCGAACTGCCCCCGCTGAAGACGGTGCTGGAAGAGACCTACGGCGTCATCGTCTACCAGGAGCAGGTGATGCAGGTGGCCAACCTGCTGGCCGGCTACTCGCTGGGCGAAGCCGACCTGCTGCGCCGCGCCATGGGCAAGAAGAAAGCCGAAGAGATGGACAAGCAGCGCGAACGCTTCGTGAAGGGCGCGCTGGAGAAGGGCTTTCCGCAAAAGAAGGTTGAAAAGATTTTCGACCTGATGGCGCAGTTCGCCGGGTATGGCTTCAACAAGTCGCACTCGGCCGCGTATGCGTATCTGGCTTATGTGACGGCGTATCTGAAGGCGCACTATCCGCGCGAGTTCATGAGCGCGCTGCTCACGTCGGAAACGGGCAACACCACGAAAGTGGTGAAGTACATCAACGAATGCAAGGACATGAACCTGCCCGTTCTGGCGCCGGACATCAACCACAGCGATTTGAACTTCACGCCGGACGGCGAGGCCATCCGCTTTGGCTTGGGTGCGATCAAGAACGTAGGCGCATCGGCAGTGGAAGCGATTGTGGCCACGCGGGCGAAGCTGGGTAAGTTTACGTCGCTGTACCAGTTCTGCGAAGAAGTGGACATGCAGGCCATCAACAAGCGAATGATCGAAAGCCTGATCCGTGCCGGGGCCATGGACTCCCTGGGCGCCTCGCGCAGCCGTATGTTCGCCGCCGTGGAGGGTGCCATCGAAGCCGGCGCCCGCGTGTGGAAGGACCGCCTCAGCGGGCAGACCGGCCTGTTCGGCATGTTCGAAGACACGGGCGATACACCGGCGGACCGGCCGTTGCCGAACGTTCCGGATTGGAGCGCCGATGAACAGCTCAAGGGCGAGAAGGAGATGCTG
>JAEUQF010000427.1 GCA_016789745.1 Bryobacterales bacterium | reverse complement strand
GTTTCAAAATCCGCTGTAGTGAAGACCTACCCTCTTTTCTGAAGTGCCCAATTCTGGCATTCTGCTGTTGCCTTGTTTTTGCGCAGCACACGTCGAAAAAAGGATGGCAAAGAACACCGCTACTTCAGCGTGGTGGAGAGTATAGTGGACCCAGGAATTCAGACCAGGCAATAAGCTAAACTTGCGGCGGAGTCATTGATAAGGAGCGGTCGATGACAACGACGAGAAAGCAGTACAGTCCGCAGTTCAAGGCACGCGTGGCCACAGAGGCTATCCGCGGCGAGAAAACGCTGAGCCAACTTGGGTCGCAGTTCAAGGTGCACCCGATGCAGATTGCCAAGTGGCGAAAAGCGGCAATCGATCAGATGGCGGAGTTGTTCGTGGATGGGCGAACGCGTAAGGCCTCCAGCGATGGAGGGGACACCGACGCGCTGTACCAGGAGATCGGCCGGCTGAAGGTCGAATTGGACTGGCTCAAAAAAAAAGTCGGAATACTCGACTGACCAGTTGCGTGGACTGGTTGAGCACGGCCATTCGGAGATCAGCGTTCGGCGGCAGTGCGCGTTGCTGGGTGTGAGTCGATCGGGCCTGTACTACCAGCCGTTGGGAGAGAGCCAGGAGAACCTGATGTTGATGCGACTGATCGATGAGGAGTACACGCGTCATCCGTTCCTGGGAAGCCGGCGAATCAGAGAGTGGCTGTGCCGCTGCGGGTACCAGGTGGGCCGGAATCGTGTCCAGCGACTGATGCAACGGATGGGCATTGAGGCCGTCTATCCGAAGCCAAAGCTGAGCCAGCCAGACGAAACGCACAAAGTGTATCCGTACCTGCTAAACGGGGTCGCGGTGACGCGAGTCAACCAGGTGTGGAGTACGGACATCACCTACATTCGGATGGCCGGCGGGTTCGTATACCTGGTGGCGGTCATGGACTGGTACAGCCGGTTCGTGCTCAGTTGGGCTCTGTCGGTAACGATGGAAATGGACTTCTGCCTGGCGGCACTGAAGCAGGCGCTGCGACGGGGGCGGCCGGAGATCTTCAACAGCGACCAGGGATCGCAGTTCACGAGCCCAAAGTTCACTGGCGAATTGGAGAATCGCGGGATCGCCGTCAGCATGGATGGCCGCGGGCGCTGTTTCGACAACATCTTTATCGAACGCCTGTGGCGCTCGCTCAAATACGAAGAGGTCTACTTGCGGGAATACGCGTTGGTGCCAGAAGCGCGAGACGGTATCGGCAAGTGGTTTCAGTTCTATAACCGCGGTCGCCCGCACCAGAGCCTGGAGAATCGGACACCGGCGGAATGCTACGGGGAACCGTAACCGGGAACAAGGAGGTAGCTTCGTTTATCAAGATGGGGGCCAGCCCCCAAACCCCCGAGGTTTAACGCATTGTGGCCCGAATGAGTCGGCTACAATATCTGCACTTGAGCGGAGGATAGGGCAACGCAGAGGTGCGACCCGAGCGCCGACTCAAGTGCCTGAATGGCAGGGGCGGTTTCGGCCGCCCCACAAGACCAGACCCGCCGATCCAGAGTAAAGCTTATAGCAGGCAAATTTTGGTCTTGAAAACCGGGGCCACTTTAAATCTCGGGTTGCTGATGCGGCAGGTGTACGGGACGGGAGCGCCTCGGCAATGGAAGAGGACGCTTTTGTTGCTTTATTGCGTGCGCGTTTTGGAGGCTATGACCCGTTTGGAAGCAGTCTCCCAGCTAATCAAGACACCACGCATATGTGGCGCTTCGATTCCACCCCTTCATAACGACAAGTCAACTCTTTGGCCAGGACGAAGCTGCCGACACCATAAACTTACTTCTGCCACGGGCTGTTAGGGTCGAGGGACCTTGGGGAGGATTGAGATCGCCGGTGCAACGACTAAATCCCGGCCGCCATGATCGATATACGCTGGACATTCAGGCCACATCGCTCGAATCAAGCGAAGCCACCCATCCAGTTTCTCGCGAAACTTGCGTGGCCTGGCGTACTCTGAGCTGCCAAGCTGGTTCGCGAGCCCTAAATCACCGAATAGTGGTATGTTTTCCCGGCTCTTGGCGACGAAACACCTGTAGGAGAGCCACGTGAAAAGATCGAGCGCAGCGGGTGCACAGGACAGGACGCGGGCAGCTTCGAGGTCCGTTGGAATTGGATGCTGTATGATCTCTCGATAGAACTCCTCCGTGAGTACAATAGTGTTTCGGCAGTCGCTCGGCATACCGGGAGTGGACACATCCCGTGAGTACCAGATCCGAGCTTCCTCCATGAAATTGAACCGGCTCTGGTGAATCACCCGAGCCCGATCCTGTAGAACATCCGTTCCGAAGTAGATGGTCGCACCGAAGATTCGCTGGAAAGCTCCAGCGAGCCGACGATATTGAGCACCGCCCTGCTGAAGCCCAAAGGTATCCAGCAACTCCGCCCCGCTGCTGAACCTGATTGTTCGACTCTGTTTACGGATCGCCAACGTTGCCAGCAAGATTGGCACGAGCCGGTCCTGGCCCCACGGTAGTCCGTACTTTGGATGGCCAGTAACTTGGAGCACGAATTTTCCATTGCGACGCTCATGGAGCAACGCCCCAGCGCTGGGTCTTTTGACCGGCAGTCCGCACAACACAAAGGGTCGGGAAGCAAATCCAAGAGATTGCATGCCAGCCTGGCGGTTCTCACGAACCATCTGGATGGCCTCCGCACGCCGGGCTTTCTGACGGGATACTGTGGGCGGCGATGGCCCGTGCCTGAATAGGATTTCCCGAACAGACTCCAAAGACCGGCCTCTATGAGCCATGCCGCCCCCAGAATTGAGTCCTGCTTGATGTGACGCGAATGTGCCAAGCACGCAACCTCGTGGCACCCGATAGCATGCGTTTACGCACGCAAGTTGTTGCAAATACGTCGGAACAAGCCGGAGGATTAGCTTGAGGTGCTAGCGGGTAACACCGTGCGGGTTCAAGTCCCGCTCTCCGCACCACTTTTTGAACCAAACACGAAAGGCCGCTCCCCAGGGGGTGGCCTTTCGTGTTTCTTGTGGCCATAATCGACAGCATGCAATCCCGACGAGCATTATTGGGTCTGCTGGCGGCCGCGGCGGCGCCGGCGCAGCAGTATGTCCCCAAGCAAAGTGACCGCCCGGAACGGCTGGAGAGCGATGGCGAAGGCTTCTCCCCTATCTTTGACGGCAAGACCCTCGGCGGCTGGGAGGGCGATCCGAAGTATTGGCGCGTGGAGGATGGGGCGATTACGGGGGAGATCACGCCGGAGACCGTGGTCAAGAGCAATACCTTTCTTATCTGGAAAGGCGGCCAGCCGAAGGACTTCGAACTGAAGCTCGAGTATAAGATCACGGCCGCGGGGAACAGCGGGATCAACTACCGGAGCGTTGTCATTCCGGACACAGTGACGCCGTCGAGCCGGTTCGCCATGCGGGGATACCAGTGCGATATCGACGGGCAGAACCGCTACACGGGACAGAACTATGAGGAGAAGGGGCGGCTGTTCCATGCGCTCCGGGGGCAGGTGACGCGGCGGGTGGCCGGGCGTAAGCCGATCCTGGTGGCGACGTTCCCGGATCCCAAGGATGCCATTACGGCAGAGTGGAACGCCGTGCACCTGATCATTCGCGGGAACACGCTGATCCACATGATCAACGGCCAACTGATGTCGATGGTGATCGACGAGGATGCGGGCGGCAGGAGGATGGAAGGCAGTATCGGCGTACAGGTGCATGTGGGTCCACCGATGAAGGTGCAGTACCGCAATCTCCGGCTGAAAAATGGGTAATAGGTGCCGGCGACTGGTGGCTGCGCTAGACTCTGGGCATGGCGTGCCGGGCGCTGTGCCTTTGTGCATTGTTGCTCTCTGTTGCGAAGACCGCCGTGGGCGTTGGCTTGATCTCGTCGGTCCCGCCCACGGTATGTGCTGGATGGCTCGGTTGGCGATTGGCAGGGGACACCGCCGATGGGCAGGATGGGTGTTCAGGCGGGAGACGTGGTCACCTGGGCCGGTCTGTCGCGCGAGGGACTGGTAGTGGCAGGGCGCACGCCGCTCGGCCCAACGCCGGCACATCCCAGTGAACTCCGCTCTGATGGGGTTGCCATCTCGTTGGCCATCGTCCGTCCCTTCGAACTGCCCGAGATCCTGTTCGACGATAAGTTCTGCCGAGGGGTGCAACAGGCAAGAGACCGCGCCGGATGTGAGCAGTGGCGGCAGGAGCAGAGCCACTATCGAAGCGCGCTGAAGAAGCAATTCGCCCGTGCTTGGAAGGTTGCGCCCAATGCCGCGGCTGAAGAACATGCCTTGCCCGCGTTTGATGAGTTGACAGCCACTGAGCGCAGCATCCTGCGCGTTCTCCGCCCCGGTGGAATCACCGAATCGCGGTTCCACAAATCTGCTACGGGAGTCATGGAGTCTGAGGTGCTGATCCGGTGGGAGTTGTTCCCTCCTGCTGACCAACTCACTCTTGATCAGCTGTGTCTTGGCGTGGAGACAGGTGCTTATCGGAATCCTGGGCAAGACAAAGAAGATCCGTTTCGGATGGATCTGGAGAGTTTCCCGCTCTGGCCGCGGGTGACGACTCATGTTACGACGTGCGGTCAGCCATTGTTGGCCCAGAGTGTGGAAGGCAACGACACACCGCCGTTCT